>JAJZQT010000005.1:10358-47531 GCA_021803005.1 Actinomycetes bacterium | reverse complement strand
AGTCGGTACGCTGCCCGACCCGGGCGCGGTCGACCACGTAGGAAACGCGGGTCACCGGTGAATAATTGGAATCGATGGGAATGACGCCGATAGCGGCGCCGGCGGCCTTGTTGCTCTCGGCCGAGGCGTAGCCGCGTCCGCGCCTGATAGTCAGGGTTATCTCGAGCTTGGCCTTCTTGCCCAGGCTGGCAATGTGCAGATCCGGGTTGATGATCTCCAGCTCGGCGGGACACTCGATGTCAGCGCCGGTGGCTTCCCCGGGACCGCTCTTGACCAGTCTCACCTCGACCTCGCCCATCTCACCGTGCAGAAGGCAGGTGAGGCGCTTGAGGTTGAGGACGATGTCGGTCACGTCCTCCTTGACGCCCGGGATGGTGGAAAACTCGTGAGAAACTCCCTCTATCTTTACCAAGCTCACAGCCGCGCCTTCCAGCGACGACAGCAGCACCCGCCGCAGCGAGTTGCCAAAGGTGTGGCCGAAACCCCGGTCGAGGGGCTCTACGACGAAAACGCCTTTGTTGTCCTTTACCTGCTCGTGTGTGATCTTGGGGACCTGAAATGTGAGCAAATCGTCCTCCGTCTCTAAAAATTGTGAACCTGCACCGGAAGGCACAGCTTGTTGGATCGTGAGCGCCGGGTTCACGATCCCTGCCTCGAAAACTGCCTCACTTAGAATACAGCTCCACTATCAATTGTTCCTGCACCGGAACATCGATCTCCTCGCGTTCCGGATATTTCAGGATTTTCCCGGAAAGGTTGTCATGGTCGGCCTGCAGCCAGGGCGAGACCGACGCCGTCAGGTCGGTGGCTTCCTTGATCAGGTCGCGCGCCGACGAACTGGCCATGACCGCGACGATGTCGTCGGGCTTGACGCGATACGACGGGATGTCTACCCGGCGGCCGTTGACCATGAAATGCCCGTGCATGACCAGCTGCCGCGACTGGCGGCGGGATACGGCGAAGCCAAGCCGGTAAACGACGTTGTCGAGCCGGATCTCAAGCAGCCGCAACAGGTTCTCGCCGGTGATGCCGGTCTGGCGGTTGGCCCGCTCGTAATAATTGCGGAACTGTTTTTCCAATAGTCCGTAGTAACGGCGCGCCTTCTGCTTCTCGCGCAGCTGGGTCAGATATTCGGTTTGCTTGGTCCGGCGGCGTCCATGTTCGCCCGGCGCGTAAGAGCGCCGATCGATGGCACAGCGGTCGGTGAGGCAACGTTCCCCCTTGAGGTAAAGTTTCAAACCCTCGCGGCGGCACTGCTTGCAGGCTGGTGACGTATCCTTGGCCAATGAATTCTCTCCTATACTCTTCTTCTCTTGCGCTGACGGCAGCCATTGTGCGGCGCCGGCGTCACGTCCTTGACGCTCATGACCTCGAGGCCGGCAGCCTGAAGCGAGCGAATGGCGGTTTCGCGGCCGGAACCCGGCCCCTTGACGAAAACATCCACCTTTTTGAGCCCGTGCTCCATGCCCTTCTTGGCGCAGGCGTCGGCGGTCACCTGGGCGGCGAAAGGAGTCGACTTGCGCGAGCCCTTGAAACCGGCGGAGCCGGCGCTCTCCCAGGCGATCACGTTCCCTTCCTTGTCAGACAGGGAAACGATGGTGTTATTGAACGAGGTCTTGATGTGAGCCTGGCCCACAGGGATGTTCTTCTTGACCTTGCGGCGCGTACGCGCTTTTGATTTTGGAGCTGCCATCTCTGCCCTCGATTACTTCTTGCGTTTGACGCCGACGGTGCGGCGCGGTCCCTTGCGCCCGCGGGCGTTGGTCTTGGTGCGCTGGCCCCTTACCGGCAGGCCGCGGCGATGCCTCAGGCCACGGTAACAGCCGATCTCCATGAGCCTCTTGATGTTCTGCGAGCGCTCGCGGCGCAGATCGCCTTCCACCGTGAGGTTGCGGTCGAGATACTCTCGCAGCTGCGAGACCTCGTCGTCGGTGAGGTCACGGACGTACGTGTCGCGGTCGATCCCCAGATCGTCGAGGACCTTGCCCGCGGTCGAGCGCCCCACGCCGTATATATAGGTGAGTCCGATCTCCGCCCGCTTCTCGCGGGGAATATTTACTCCAGCGATTCGTGCCAAACCAATAACCTCCAGGTTTTATCCATGACGGCATAGCCGGACGCCACTTGCGCCCCGGCGCCAAGCCGCGTTTAACCCTGGCGCTGCTTGTGCCTCGGGTTGGTGCAGATGACCAGCAGCTTGCCGTGCCGCCGGACCAGCTTGCACTTCTCACACATAGGTTTTACCGATGAGCGTACTTTCATAACTATTTGAACCTGTAAGTAATCCTGCCTCTGGTCAGATCGTACGGCGAAAGTTCGACCTTGACCCTGTCTCCCGGGAGGATGCGGATGTAGTGCATCCGCATCTTTCCGGATATGTGCGCCAGAACTTCATGGTCGTTATCAAGCCTTACCCTGAACATCGTGTTGGGCAGGGCTTCTACGACCTCTCCCTCAAGTTCTATGGCTTCTTCTTTTTGACTCATGATCTCCGTTCGCGGCCAACCGCGCATTTTACCATACTAATGACACAGCCTCCAAACTTTTATTTTTCTCGCCCGCTCTTGCGGTCAACACCCTCGGACCGGCGGCGGTTACTGCCACCGTGTGCTCGAAGTGGGCCGACAGGCAGCTGTCCGCGGTCGAGACGGCCCAATGGTCGTCACCCACGACAACCTTGTGGCTGCCGGCGTTCACCATCGGCTCGATGGCGAAGACCATCCCTTCCCTTAGCTCCGGCCCGGCGCCCGATGTCCCGTAATTGGGAATCTGCGGCTCCTCGTGCATCTTGCGGCCGATGCCGTGCCCCACCAGGGTGCGTACCACCGAAAAGCCATTGGCCTCGACGTACTCCTGCACCGCGTGGGAAACATCTCCCAGGTGGTTCCCCGGCCGGCACTTTGCTATCGCCCGCCAGAGGGAAGCCTCAGTGACCTCCATCAGGCGCTCCGCCAGCTTGCCGGCGTCACCCACTTCGACGGTAATGGCCGAGTCGCCGACCCACCCTTTCAGGGTCACGCCGACATCGAGACTGACGATATCGCCGCCGGCAAGCCGGTATTCCCCGGGGATGCCGTGCACTACCATCTCATTGGGAGAGGCGCAGATCGAGGCCGGATAGCCCCGGTATCCCTTGAAAGTCGGAATACCGCCATGCTCCCTGATAAACTTCTCCGCCGCCCGGTCGAGCTCCGCCGTGGCAACATCCGGCCGGCACATTTCCTTCAACATCTCCAGGCATCCGGCGACGATCTCTCCGGCCCTGGCCATCTTCTCTATTTGGGCTGGAGATTTGCGGCCGATCATTACCAGTCCCGGTCGTTACTTGAGAAAACCTTCGTAATGCCGCATCAGCAGTTGCGATTCCATCTGCTTCATGGTCTGCAGGGCGACGCCCACTACGATCAGGATCGACGTGCCGCCAAAATAAAACGGAATGTTCAGGGCCGAGATCAGGATCTGGGGCAGCACCGCGATCGCCGCCAGGAACAACGCGCCCGGCAGTGTCAGCCTGGTCAGCACCCGGTCCAGATAGACGGCGGTAGGTTTGCCCGGCCTGATGCCGGGAATGAACCCGCCGTACTTCTTGAGATCGTTGGCCCGCTCGATCGGATCGAACTGCACGGCTGTGTAAAAATATGTGAAACCGATGATGAATATCGTTTCCAGCACCATGAACAGCGGGCCGGAAGGACGCAGCCAGCCATTGGCCAGGCTCTGGATCGATTCGTTGGGAAAGAGCTGGGCGACCGTCGGCAGGATCATCAACACCGACGAGGCGAAGATGACCGGGATGACTCCCGCCATGTTGATCGACAGCGGTAGATAAGTGCTGCCGCCCGTGGTCATGCGCCGCCCTATCTGCCGCTTGGCGTACTGTATGGGAATCCGCCGCTGCCCTTCCTGAACCAGGACAATGGCGGCGATCACCAAGGCGCCGATGGCCAGGAAGATGACGATGGTGACGATGTCCAGGGTCCGGAACTTGACGATGCCCGGAATCAGGCTGGAGACGATGCTGGCGAAAATCAGCAGCGAGATGCCGTTGCCGATGCCGCGCTGGCTGATGAGCTCGCCGATGAACATCAGCAGCGTCGTGCCCGCGGTCAGGGTAATGACGATCTCGTAAAGCTTGAGCGGCCCCAGGTCGGGAATGGCTCCCTGCTGCCGGAACAGCACCGTGTAGCCAACCGACTGGGCCAGCGCCAGGACCACAGTGAGATAACGGGTGTACTGGGTGATCTTCTGTTGCCCAGCCTCGCCCTCGCGCGCAAGTTCCTTGAGCGCCGGGAAAGCCATGGTCAGAAGCTGCAAAATAATCGATGCCGTGATGTAGGGCATGATTCCCAATGCAAAGATGGCAAACTTTGAAAGCGCCCCTCCCGAGAAAAGGTTGAGGAACCCGAGCACACCGGCGGAGCCCTGATTGATCAGGTTCTGGAGGGCGGCGACGTCGATGCCCGGGGCCGGTATAGCGGCGCCGATGCGGTAGATGACAATCATGACGGCGGTGAAGATGAGCTTGCCCCTGAGTTCAGGTACCTTCCAGGCGTTGGCCAGAGAAGCGAGCAACTAGATGACCTCCGCCTTGCCGCCGGCGGCTTCGATCTTTTCGCGAGCCGACTTGCTGAAGCCGTTGGCCCTGACCGTCATGGCCTTGCCAATTTCACCATTGCCGAGTATCTTGACCGGCGTCTTGGTGTTTTTAATGATTCCCTTTTCCACCAGGGCGTCCGGCGTGACCTCGGCGCCGGCCTCGAACTTGTCCGCCAGGCGGGATATGTTGACGCCCGTCGTATGGGTCCGGAAAGGACCGAAGGGCATGCTCATTTTCTTGTTGGGGCCGCGCAGCTTGCCCAGCCGCATGTAGAGCGGCATCTGGCCGCCCTCGTAACCGGCGCGCACGCCGCCGCCGGCACGGCTGTTGAAACCCTTGTGGCCGCGGCCGGATGTCTTGCCGTGGCCGCTGCCGTGGCCGCGCCCGACCCGCTTGCGCGGATGCTTGGACCCCGGCTCCGGGCTGAGATTATGGAGGCCCAGATACCGAGCCTCTTCTGTGCCCTTTTCTTCCTGGCTCACTTGCTGCTCCCTTTGACTTCCTCGACCTCGACCATGTAGCGCACCTGGTGGATCATCCCCCTGATCTGGGGAGTGTCATTGTGAACGACGCTGTGGTTGATCCGCTTGAGCCCCAGGGCGCGCACGGTCCGGCGATGGTCCGCCCGCCGGCCGATTATGCTTTTTGTCTGTGTGACCTTGATCTGGCTCATGCTTTAATCTTTCTTCTCCGCGGGCTTGTCAGCGTTTTCTTTTTCTGCGGATTTTGCCGCGGGCCTGGCCTTGGCTGCCGGCGCCTTTGCGGCCACCGGTTTTGATTTGGCGGCTGCCGGCGCCTTCGCTGCCGGTTTTGCCTTCGCTGCCGCGGGCTTCGCTGCCGCGGGCTTTGCCTTGGCGGCCGGTTTGGCCGCAGCGGTTTTCTCTGCCGCGGCCGTCCTGGCCACCGCGGCCTCGGCCGCAGCTTTGTCCGCTCTGTCGGTGCCCAAAATCTCTGCTACCGTCTTGCCCCTCAGCATCGCGACTTCACGCGGGTCCTTGAGCGACTTCAGACCCTCGATGCTGGCCCTGACCATATTGATCGGGTTGGTGGTTCCCAGACACTTGGCCAGCACGTCGTGTACTCCGGCGAGCTCGAACACGGCGCGGACGCCGCCGCCGGCGATGATGCCGGTACCGGGAGAAGCAGGTTTCATCAACACGCGGCCGGCGCCGAAACGTCCGACGACCTTGTGCGTGATCGTATTCTTGTACTTGGGGACGCGGAACAGATTCTTCTTGGCATCCTCGACAGCCTTCTGGATGGCCAGCGGCACTTCCTTGGCCTTGCCGTAGCCGACACCCACCTGGTTGACGGTGTCGCCTACGACCACCAGCGCCGTGAAGGAGAAACGGCGCCCGCCCTTGACCACCTTGGCGACGCGGTTGATCGCCACGACTTTTTCCTGCATTTCCGGCGCCCGCCTGCCTAATTCGATTTTCTCGTATGCGTCTGCCATATCAGAACTTTATTCCTCCCTTGCGAGCTCCATCGGCCAGCGCCTTGACGCGGCCGTGGTACAGATAGCCGCCGCGGTCAAAAACGACCTTGTCAATGTTTTTCTCTTTGGCTCTTGCGGCCAGCAGTTCGCCGACCTTCTCCGCTACCTGGGTCTTGTTGATGCCTGATTCCTTCACGTCCAGGCTCGAGGCGGAGACGATGGTCGTGCCCCCGAGATCGTCGATCATCTGGGCGTAGATTCCCTTGTTGGAGCGGAAGACAGTCAGACGGGGACGGTCGGGCATGCCCATGACCTTACGCCGCACACGCCGGTGACGCCGCGCCCGTACCTTCTGCCTCGCTAAAAGTTCTGTAGTCGTCTTGGCCATTAAGCCCTCTTGCCAACCTTTCTGCGGATGTGTTCCTCAACGTATTTGATGCCTTTGCCCTTGTAGGGCTCCGGCGGCCTGAGCGCCCTGATCTTGGCGGCAAGGTGGCCGACGACCTGCTTGTCGATGCCGTGCACGATTACCTGGGTCGGCTTGGGAACCTCAAACGAGGTGTCCGGCTCCGGCTTCACCAGTTCCGGATGGGACTTGCCCACCAGAACTTCCAGATCGTTGCCCTTGAGCGTCGCCCGGTAACCGACGCCGTTGATCTCCAGCTCGCGCTTGAAACCGTTGGTCACGCCCTCGACCATGTTGGCGATCAGTGTCCGGGTAAGCCCGTGCAGGGACCGGTGATGCTTCTGGTTCGTGGGCCGCTTCACCAGGATGGCGCCGTCCTCGCGGACGATCTCCATCTCGGGCGAGTAACTTCCCGCCAGCTTGCCCCTCGGTCCCTTGACGGTGACGTCGCTGCCGTCGATGGTGACCTCGACTCCGTCAGGTACGGTTATTGGCGCTCTTCCGATTCTTGACAATTTATCTTTCTCCCGGCTGTTGCCGTTTTATCAGTTTCCGTGATTACCAGATGAAACAGATTACTTCGCCGCCGACGCCCTTCTTTTCCGCGTCCCTGCCGGTCATGATGCCGGAGGATGTCGACAGCACCGCCGTGCCCAGGCCGCCCAGCACCCTGGGGATGGCGTCCTTGCGGGCGTAGACCCGGCGTCCCGGCTTGCTGATCCGCCGCAGTCCCGAGATCACCTTCTGGCGGTCCTTGCCGTACTTGAGATCGACGACGATGTTGTCGAAACTCTCGCCGCGCAGCAGGGCGTAGTCGGTGATATATCCCTCTTCCTTGAGAAGCTTGGCTATATCCATCTTCATTTTTGATGCCGGCATCTCGACAGTGTCCTTGGCGCCGTTGTTGGCGTTGCGGATGCGTGTCAGCATGTCGGCGATAGGATCGGTTATGGTCATCTCAAACTCCTCCTACCAGCTGGACTTGGTCAGCCCGGGAATGACGCCCCGGTGGGCCAGTTCGCGCAGGCAAATGCGGCAGATGCCGAATTTGCGGTAGTAGCCCCGCGGGCGGCCGCAGCGGCGGCAGCGATGATAGCCGCGGGACTGGTACTTTGGTTCGCGGCCGGCCTTGACCTGTAGTGATTTCTTAGCCATTCAATCTCCTAACGCTCGCGGAACGGCATGCCCAGCTTGGTCAGCAGGGCCCGTCCCTCGTCGTCGTTGCGGGCTGTAGTGGTTATGGTGATGTCCATGCCCCTGGTCTGGGTAATCGAGTCGTAATCGATTTCCGGGAAAATGATCTGTTCCTTGACGCCCAGGGACATATTGCCCCGGCCGTCGAAAGATTTGCGCTTGATGCCGCGGAAGTCCCGGATTCGCGGCAGGGCGATAGCGATCAGGCGGTCCAGGAACTCATACATGCGGGCGCCCCTCAGGGTGACGGTGCAGCCGACCGCCATGCCTTCGCGCAGCTTGAAATTGGCGATGGACTTCCGGGCCCGCGTCAGCTTGGGCTTCTGGCCGGTGATGATGGTCATCTCGGCCACGGCGTCATCGAGCAGCTTGGCGTCGGTCTTGGCCTCGCCCACGCCCATGTTCACCGAGATCTTGGAGACCCTTGGCACTTCCATGGGGTTGCTCAGTTTCAGCTCTTCCTGGAGCTGGCCGAGAAATTCCTTTTCAAACTGGTCTTTTAGTCTTGCCATGGTTTCCTGTCAGTCCCTTATCAATCGAATTCCGAGCCGCAGCTTCTGCAGACGCGCAGGCGGCCCGAGTCGGTCCGCCTGGCGCCCAGCTTGACGCCGTCGCTGCAACGCGGACAGTAAAACATCACGTTCGAGACATGGATCGGTCCCTCTTTTTCCAGGGTCCCCTGGGGGTTCTGCGGGGAAGGCCGCTTGTGGCGCTTGATCATGTTCAGGCGCTCGACGACCACCCGCTCCTTTTCGGGATCCACTCGCAGGACCTTGCCGGTCTTGCCGCGTGACTTGCCGGCGATAACCATCACCGTGTCACCTTTTTTGATTTTCATTTTACTGGACAAATCTGTTATCTCCTCAACAATCCGGCCCTAGAGGACTTCCGGAGCCAGCGAAACGATCTTCATGAAACTCTTGTCGCGCAGCTCCCGCGCCACGGGGCCGAAGATGCGGGTCCCGCGCGGATTCTTGGCGGCGTCGATGAGCACGGCCGCGTTCTCGTCAAAGGCGATATAGGTGCCGTCCTTGCGGCCCAGCTCCTTCTTGCAGCGGACGACAACCGCGGTCACGACCTCGCCCTTCTTGACGGCGCCGCCCGGAGTCGCTGCCTTGACCGTGCCGATGATGGTATCGCCGACGCGGGCATAGCGGCGGTGCGAGCCGCCCTTGATCCTGATGCACAGGAGCTCGCGGGCGCCGGTATTGTCTGCCACTTTGAGTCTGGTCTCTACCTGTATCACTTATTCAACCGTTTCTGTAATTTCCGGAAGCTTCCCGGTCTATTTAGCTTTCTCGAGGATCTCTGCCAGCCGCCAGCGCTTGTTCTTCGATAGCGGCCTGGTCTCGATGATCCTTACCGTGTCGCCGATACCGGCCTCGTTGTTCTCGTCATGGACCGCCAGCTTGCGGGACCGGCGCACGGTCTTGCCGTAGAGCCGGTGCGCCTTGGCGGTATCGATGCGCACGGTGATGGTCTTGTCCATCTTGTCGCTGGTGACGATGCCGCGGCGTTCCTTGCGGTTGCCGCTCTGGTAAACCTTGTTTTCTTCCTTTGCTTTGGCGCTCACTTAAGCCTCCTGGCCCTCTGCCCCGGCGGCGCTACGCTCGCGCTCTCCCTGGACCGTCATGATGCGTGCGATATCCTGCCGGACCAGCCGCAGCTTGCGCGGATTGTCCAGCTGGCCCGTGGCGTGCTGGAACCGCAGGTTGAACAGCTGCTTGCGCGTCTCGCGCATGCGCTCGACCAGCTCCTCGTCCGACAGATCACGCAGCTCGTTAGCCTTCAAAGAGATCACCTTCGCGGGTCACAAATTTACATTTGATCGGCAGCTTGTGCGCCGCCAGCCTCATGGCTTCCTTGGCGACCGGAACCGCCACGCCCGACAGCTCGAACATGACGCGGCCCGGCTTGACCACGGCCACCCACTGCTCCGGAGAGCCCTTGCCGCCACCCATGCGGGTCTCGGCCGGCTTCTCGGTCGCCGGCTTGTGCGGGAAAATATTTATCCAGACCTTGCCGCCGCGCTTGATGTGGCGGGTCATGGCGACACGGGCCGCCTCGATCTGGCGGTTCGTGATCCAGCCCGGCTCCATCGCCTTCAAACCGTACTCGCCGTGCTCGACACGGAAGCCGCCCTTGGTGGCGCCTTCCATGCGTCCCCGGTGCTGTTTGCGGTGCTTGGTTTTCTTGGGTAAAAGCATTGTCGCTTCCTGCCTTGGCCTTTCTCTTACTTGCGCCTCTGGGCGTCAACTTCACCCAGGCGGCGGTCGGCTTTCAGTTTGTCCATGTTGAAGCCCTCGGGCATGATCTCACCCTTGTTGATCCAGACCTTGACGCCGATGCGGCCGAAGGTCGTGCGGGCTTCGGTGAAACCGTAATCTATATCCGCGCGCAGCGTATGCAGCGGCACCCGGCCCTCGCTGTAACCCTCGGTGCGCGCCATCTCGGCGCCTCCCAGGCGGCCGGCGCAGGCTACCTTGATGCCCTCGGCGCCGGAACGGATGGCCGAGGTGATGGCCCGCTTCATCGCCCGCCGGAAGGCCACGCGGCCCTCGAGCTGCTCGGCGATCGACTGCGCCACCAGGTTTGCGTCCAGTTCGGGGCGCTTGACCTCGATGATGTTGGCCTGTACTGCCTTGCCGGTCATGTCGTGCACTTCGCGCCGGAGCGCGTCGACCTCGGCGCCGCTCTTGCCGATGACGATGCCCGGCCTGGCGGTGTGGATGTCAATGGTTATCTTCTGCGCGTCTTTCTTGATGTGGATGTCAGAAAGAGCCGCGTGACGGAGCTTCTTGCGGATATGCTCCCGGATCTTCAGATCCTCTATTAAAAAGTTGGCAAAATCTTTCTCGCTGTACCAGTGGGATTTCCAGTCATGGATGATTCCCAGCCGCATTCCTCCCGGATGCACTTTCTGACCCATACTATCCCTCCTTTCTCGTTGTTAACTCGACCGTTACGTGACAGGTCCGCTTGCGGATGCGGAAAGCCCTTCCCTGGGCCCGCGGCCGGATGCGCTTGAGCGTCGGCCCTTCGTTCACGCAGATGCTGCTGACAAAGAGTTCGTCGACGTCCATGTCGTGGTTGTTCTCGGCGTTGGCCACGGCCGAGGCCACGACCTTGTCGACCACGCGGGCGGCGTGCTTGGTTGAGAAGGCGAGCACCGTGCGGGCGTCGGCGATGCCTTTGCCGCGCACCATGTCGGCGACCAGCCTCATCTTGCGCGCGGAGACCCGCACGTACTTGGCCGTCGCCGTAGCGGTCCGGAGCTCTTCCACCCCGGCGGGCTCCTCATTGGCCTTCTTTTTCTTCGTAGCGGTATCAGCAGCCATCAAATTCCCTTATTTGAGCCCGACGCTGCGCTCGGTATGATGTCCGTGCCCGCGGAATGTCCGCGTCGGGGCGAACTCGCCCAGCTTGTGCCCCACCATGCTCTCGGTAATGAAGATGGGCACATGCTTGCGGCCGTCGTAGACCGCGATCGTGTGGCTCACCATCTCCGGGAAGATCGTCGATGAGCGCGACCAGGTCTTGATCATCTGCTTCTTGCCCGAGTCATTCATCTTCTCGATGCGGGCGAACAGCTTCTCGCTGACAAAAGGCCCTTTTTTGATCGATCTGCTCATTTGGTTCCTCCTAGCGTCCCTTGCGTCGTGAACGGACGATGTAGCGGTCGCTCTGCTTGCCCTTCTTGCGCGTGCGGTAGCCCAGAGTGGGCACGCCCCAGGGAGTAACCGGGTGGCGTCCGGCCGTGGCCTTGCCCTCGCCGCCGCCGTGCGGGTGGTCGACCGGGTTCATGGCGGTGCCGCGGACACTGGGCCTCTTGCCCTTCCAGCGGCTGCGTCCCGCCTTGCCGCCGGTTAAATTCTCGTGAGTGGTGTTGCCGACCTCGCCGATGGTGGCGCGGCAGGCGATCTCGACCAGCCGAACCTCTCCGGAGGGAAGCCTGACGTGCGCCATCTTGCCCTCCTTGGCCATCAGCTGCGCCGAGGTGCCGGCGCCGCGCGCCATCTGGGCGCCACGGCCCGGAGTCAGCTCGATGCAATGGATCATCGTGCCCACCGGGATGTTGGCCAGCGGCAGAGAATTGCCGGGCTTGATGTCGGCTTCGGGGCCTGACACCAGCATGGTGCCCACTGTCAGACCCAGCGGTGCCGGGATGTAACGCTTGTCGCCGTCGAGATAATGCAGCAGGGCGATGCGGGCCGAGCGGTTCGGGTCGTACTCGATCGCGGCCACCTTCGCCGGCACGCCGTCTTTCAGGCGCTTGAAATCTATCTGGCGGAACCGGCGCTTGTGGCCGCCGCCGGTGCGCCGCTTGGTGATGCGGCCGTTATTGTTGCGCCCGGCGTTTTTGGAGATGCCCCTGGTGAGGCTCTTCTCCGGCTTCGAGCGCGTGATCTCCTCGAAGGTCGAGCCGGTCATGAACCGGCGGCCAGGTGAGGTTGGTTTGTATGTCTTTACCTGAGCCATCTGCTCCTACATCGTTTCAAAGAATTCGATTTTCTGGCCTTCCGACAATTCCACTATGGCCTTCTTGCCGGCGCTGGTCCTGCCCCTGACCATGCCCCGCCGCTTGGGCTTGGACCTGGTCTTGATCGTATTGACTCCGACGACGTTGACGCTGAAGATCTCCTCTACCGCCTTGGCGATCGCCGGCTTCTTGGCCCGCGCGTCCACCTTGAAGGTGTACTTGTTGTGCTCGATGAGCTCATAGCTCTTCTCCGAGATGACCGGACCCAGGATGATGGAGTGCGGGTCTCTCATCTGGATTCTCCCAGGCCGTTGAGCTGCTCCAGAACCTGTTTTGTCAGCAGGACCGAACGCGTGGCCATGACATCGGCGACGCCGAGCTCGCCGGCGCTCACCACGGTAACCTGCGGCAGGTTGCGGAAGGACATGGCGGCATTGCCGTCATCCTCGCCCACGAGCACCAGCAGCGGGTAGTTGATATCCAGATTCGCCAGCACCGCGGCCGCCGCGGCGGTCTTGGGCTCGTCGAAGGGAAGTCCGTCGATAACCTTGATGCTGCCCTCGCTGGCTCGCGCCGACAGTGCCATCTTCAGCGCCTTGGCGCGGACCTTGCGGTTGACCTTGAAACCGTAATCGCGCGGCTTGGGGCCGAAGGCGATGCCGCCGCCGGTCCAGTGCGGCATGCGGCTGGAGCCGGCCCGGGCACGGCCCGTGCCTTTCTGGCGCCAGGGCTTGGCGCCGCCGCCGCTGACCTCACCGCGCTTCTTGGTGGAGGCGCTGCCGCTGCGGCGGGCCGCCAGCTCGGCGCGCACCGCTTCGTGCAAGACGCCGACTTTGGGCTCGATCGCGAAGACCGCCGGGCTCAGCTTTGCTTCCTTCTCGCCGAGCGCCTTGATCTCGGGAACCTTGATGGCAGGTTTTTCCACGGCCTTCTTCTTGGCCTTCTTCTTCGGCGCCGCTTTGGCCTTGGGCTCTTCAGGCTTGGCCTTGGGCTTGGCTTCTTCAGCCTTGGCCTTGGGCTCTACCCCGGCCTTGGCTTCTGCCCCGGCACTGGCTTCCTCTGCCGCTTCCGGTTTGGTCTCTTCGGTTTTTTCTTCTTTATCAGCCATAAAATTTATTTGCCTATGGTTACTGGGTCTGGATGAAAACTATGCCGTTGCTTGAACCTGGAACCGCGCCCTTGAGAAACAGGAGGTTCTTCTCCCCATCGATTCCCACAACGGTCAGTCCCAGCTGTGTCGACTTCTTGTTGCCCATCTGTCCCGGCAGCTTCAGACCCTTGAACACCCGCGAGGGATAGGCGCTGGCGCCGATCGAACCGGGGGCGCGGTGAAAATGCGCGCCATGGGAAGCGGGGCCGCCGGCAAAGTTGTGGCGCTTGATGACGCCGGCAAATCCCTTCCCCTTGGAAACTCCGGTTACCTTTACCTTCTGGCCGGCCTCAAAAGCGTTGACCGTGATCTCCGGCTTCGCCTCGGGGGCCCTGGCTTTCTTCTTTGACTTCTTGGTAGACTTTTTTTCTTCCTTTTTGGCCTCTGCTTTGGCTTCAGCCTTGGCCTCACCAGCGGGCTCAGCCGTCTCTTCCGCGGCTTCCCCAGCCTCAGCGGCCCGCTCTTCGGTTGACTCTTCCGCAGGCTCGGCAGACGCTCCGGCTGCTTCTTTAGCTGCTTCTTCGGTAGGCTCCCCGGCGACGGTGGTTGCCGCGGCCGGAACAACCAGCTTCAGGATGGCCTCTTCCTCGGAGCCGCCCTCGGCCACCTCGGCCTCGACACGGATCTCCGCCAGGTGCCGCCGCGGTTCGACGCCGGCCTTCTTGAAATGGCCTGCCTGCGGCTTGATGACCTTGTTCTTCTTCAGCTCGCCGAAACCCATCTGCACGGCCTGGTAACCGTCGCGGGCCCTGGTCTTGACCTGGGTCACGGCGCAGGGGCCGGCCTCGATGACCGTGACCACGACGCGGTCGCCGTCGTCGGTGAATATCTGGGTCATGCCCAGTTTCTTTCCAAGTATCGCTGCCATCAGGTTCCGGAATATCCCTCTTAGAGTTTGATCTCGATGTCGACGCCAGCGGGTACGTCCAGCCGCATGAGCGAGTCGACCGTCTTCGGCGTCGGCTGATGGATGTCGATCAGCCGCTTGTGCGTGCGCATCTCGAAGTGCTCGCGCGAATCCTTGTCCTTGAACGGGCTCTTGATGACGCAGTAAACATTCTTCTCAGTCGGCAGCGGCACGGGGCCGACCACGGTGGCGCCGGTGCGCTGCGCCTGCTCGACGATCAACCGCGCACTGCGATCGATTAGTTCATGGTCGTACGCTTTAAGTCTTATACGTATCTTTTGCTGAGCCATATAAACCCGGTTCCTAGTTTCTGGTTTCTAGTTATTCGATGATCTCGATTACGGCGCCGGCGCCCACGGTATGGCCGCCTTCACGAATAGCGAAGCGGAGGCCCTCTTCCATGGCGATCGGCGTGATCAGTTTGACTTCCATGTTGGTGTTGTCACCAGGCATGACCATCTCGACGCCCTCTTCCAGGGTGATGCTGCCGGTCACGTCAGTCGTGCGGAAATAGAACTGCGGCCGGTAATTGGTGAAGAAGGGAGTATGGCGGCCGCCTTCTTCCTTGGAGAGCACGTAGACCTGGGCCTTGAAGTGCGTGTGCGGCGTGATCGAACCCGGCTTGGCCAGAACCATGCCGCGCTGGATGTCTTCCCGCTTGGTGCCGCGGAGCAGCACGCCGATGTTGTCGCCGGCGCGTCCCTCGTCGAGCAGCTTGCGGAACATCTCGACGCCGGTGCAGACGGTCTTGTCGACCTTCTCCTGCATGCCGACGATCTCGACTTCCTCGCCGACCTTGACGATGCCGCGCTCGACACGGCCGGTGGCGACGGTGCCGCGGCCGGTGATGGTGAAAACGTCCTCGACGGGCATCAGGAAGGGCTTGTCGATGTCGCGCTCGGGCTCGGGCAGATACTCATCCACCGCGTGCATGAGCTCGAGGATGGGGTTGCAGGCGGGGCACTCGGCCTTGCCGCAGGCGCATTCCAGGGCCTTCAGGGCCGAGCCGGCCACGATGGGAATGTCGTCCCCGGGGAATTCGTACTCGGAGAGCAGCTCGCGCACCTCGATCTCGACCAGCTCAAGCAGCTCGGGATCGTCCACCATGTCCACCTTGTTGAGGAAGACGATGATGTAGGGCACGCCTACCTGGCGGGCCAGAAGGATGTGCTCGCGGGTCTGCGGCATGGGGCCGTCGGCCGCGCTTACCACCAGTATGGCGCCGTCCATCTGCGCCGCGCCGGTGATCATGTTCTTGATATAGTCGGCGTGGCCCGGGCAGTCGACGTGAGCGTAATGACGCTTCTCGGTCTCGTACTCGACGTGGGCGGTGGCAATGGTGATGCCGCGCTCGCGCTCTTCCGGGGCGTTATCAATGGAATCGAAGCTCCTGACCTCGACGTTCTCGCCGTGTCCGGCCAGGCAGGCCGTGATGGCGGCGGTCAGGGTCGTCTTGCCATGATCGATATGGCCGATTGTGCCTACATTCAAGTGCGGCTTGTTTCTTTCAAATTTTTGCTTTGACATCCTTGCTCCTCTCCTCTCCAAATACGCTGAGCAAAACCTGGTAAAAGCCCTGCTTTAGACCCACCGTATAGCTTGTGTTCCTGTTATTTCTTCCTAAAGAGCGAGTTACTATATATCAAACCACCACGGCAGGGCAAGGCCGGCGGGCTACTTGCCGTTGACCTGCTCCACGATGCCGGTGGCGATCGAGCTCGGGACCTCTTCGTAACGGTCGAACTGCATTGTGTAAACCGCCCTTCCCTGGCTCAGCGAGCGCAGGTCGGTGGCGTAACCGAACATCTCCGCCAGGGGGATGCGGGCGCGGATGACCTGGGCCTTGCCCCGGGGCTCCATGCCCTCGATCTTGCCGCGGCGGGAATTCAGGTCGCCGATGATGTCGCCCATGTATTCCTCCGGGACGACGACCTCGACCTCCATGACCGGCTCCAGCAGAACCGGCTTGGCCTTGGCGACGCCTGACTTGAGCGCCATCGAACCGGCGATGCGGAAGGCCATCTCCGAAGAGTCGACGTCGTGATAGGAGCCGTCGACGAGCGTCACCTTGACGCCCACCATCGGGTACCCGGCCAGGACGCCGTTTTCCATGGCCTCCTTGATGCCCTCGTTGACCGAGGGGATGTAATCCTTGGGAATGACGCCGCCGGAGATCTTCTCTACGAACTCGTAGCCCTCGCCCGGGCCAGAAGGCTCGAGGTTGATGACGACGTGGCCGTACTGGCCGCGGCCGCCGGACTGGCGCACGAACTTGCCGACCACCTTCTCCACCGGCTTGCGGATGGTCTCGCGGTAGGCGACCTGCGGCTTGCCGACGTTGGCGTCGACCTTGAACTCGCGCAGCAGGCGGTCGACGATGATCTCCAGGTGCAGCTCGCCCATGCCGGAGATGACGGTCTGGCCGGTCTCCTCATCGGTGCGGACCTGGAAGGTCGGGTCTTCCTCGGCCAGCTTGTGCAGCGAGGCGCCCAGCTTCTCCTGGTCGGCCTTGGTCTTGGGCTCGATGGCCACGGCGATAACCGGGTTGGGGAAGTCCATCGACTCGAGAATGATCGGATCGCTCTGGTCGCAAAGGGTGTCGCCGGTGGTCGTGTACTTGAGACCCACGGCCGCGGCGAGCTCGCCGGCGTAGATGGCGTCGCGCTCCTCGCGGCGGTTGGCGTGCATCTGCAGGATGCGGCCGATGCGCTCCTTGCGGTCCTTGGTGGCGTTGTAAACATGGCTGCCCGATTTGAGCGTGCCGGAATAGACCCTGAAATATGTGAGCTTGCCGACAAAGGGATCGGTCATGACCTTGAAGGCGAGCGCCGCGAAGGGCTCGTCATCGGAGGCGTTGCGGATCTCCTCGCCCCTGTCGGAGCTGATGCCCTTGATCGGGGGCACGTCCAGCGGCGAGGGCAGGTAATCTATGACCGCGTCCAGAAGCGGCTGCACGCCCTTGTTCTTGAAGGCGGTGCCGCAGAGGACGGGAGTAATGGCGATAGCGTTGGTGGCCTTGCGGATGACTTCCTTGAGGTGCTTCTTTTCGATATCCTTGCCCTCGACATAGGCTTCCATGAGCGTTTCGTCATGGTCGGCGAGCGTCTCGATCATGTGGCTGCGCCATTCCTGCGCGAACTCGGCCATGTCTTCGGGGATATCCTCGACCCTCCAGGTCTCGCCCATGTCGCTGTCGTCTTCCCATACAAGAGCTTTCATCTCGACCAGGTCAATGACGCCCCGGAAGGCATCCTCGCGGCCGATGGGAAGCTGTACGGCCACCGGATGCGCGCCCAGGCGCTTGATCATCATATCCAGCACCTGGAAGAAGTCGGCGCCCATGCGGTCCATCTTGTTTACATAGGCGATACGCGGCACATGATACTTGTCGGCCTGGCGCCAGACGGTCTCCGACTGGGGCTCGACGCCGCCCACGGAACAGAACAAGGCGATGGCGCCGTCGAGGACCCGCAGCGAGCGCTCCACCTCGACGGTAAAGTCCACGTGCCCGGGCGTGTCTATAACGTTTATCCGGTAATCCTTCCACTGGCAGGTCGTGGCGGCGGAGGTAATGGTGATTCCCCGCTCCTGCTCCTGCTCCATCCAGTCCATGACCGCGGCGCCTTCGTGGACCTCGCCGATCTTGTGCGTTCTGCCGGTGTAGAACAGGATGCGCTCGGTGGTAGTCGTCTTGCCGGCGTCGATATGGGCCATAATGCCGATATTTCTGGTTTTCTCCAAGGAAAACTTGCGTGTCATGTCCTGGCTCTTCTTGTTGTTAGTGTTAACAGCTGCCTGAGTGCTCATCAAAATCCAAACTTTTCGTTCCGGGAAACCCTCTAACGGTCACCGGACATTTTTATTGACATTCATATGTTTCTTCCCCCGGGCTTCGATCCTTACACCTGCCGCTTCAACCGGCGCCGGCTGCCCGCGCCCTACCAGCGGTAATGTGCAAAGGCCTTGTTTGCCTGAGCCATGCGGTAAATATCGTCCTTCTTCTTCCAGGCGGAACCCTGGTTGCCGAGCGCTTCGAGGCACTCGTTGGCCAGCCTCTCGGCCATCGTTTTCTCGCGGCGATCGCGGGCATAGCCCACGATCCAGCGAATTGCAAGAGTGCGCGCCCGGCGGGAAGGAACCTCGACCGGCACCTGGTAGGTGGCGCCGCCGACCCGACGGGACCTGACCTCCAGCGACGGCGTCACGGCGTCGACGGCCTGCTTTAAGACCGCGACCGGGTCGTCACCCTTCTTCTCGCCCATGATCTCGAGGGCGCGGTAGGTAATCTTCTCCGCCGTCGATTTCTTGCCGCCCAGCATCACCTTGTTCACAAACTGGGCTACCAGCTTGCTGTTATAGATGGGGTCGGGAGTGGTCTCCCGTTTCTGGGCTGCGGCTCGGCGGGGCATTTAACTCCTTAAGGGGTCTTCACACCGTATTTGGAACGGGCCTGGCGGCGGTCGGTGACCCCCGCGGTATCCAGAGCGGCCCGGACGACTTTATAACGCACGCCCGGCAGATCCTTGACGCGGCCCCCCTTGACCAGGACCACGGAGTGCTCCTGGAGGTTATGGCCGATGCCGGGAATATAAGCGGTTACCTCGATGCCGGTGGTGAGACGGACGCGGCAGACCTTCCGCAGCGCCGAGTTCGGCTTCTTGGGAGTGGTCGTATAGACGCGGGTGCAGACGCCGCGGCGCTGCGGCGCGCCCTTGAGCGCCGGCGTCGAAGTCTTCTCGATACCGGCCTTGCGGCCCTTCCTCACCAGCTGGTTCACTGTCGGCATTGGTTCCTTTGGTTGCCTTTTTTCACACGCAAAAGAGCAGCAGACTCCCATTCCCCGTTCGCCGTGGCGTACGGAGAAGTCTGCAGCTCGGATCAACTTACCCAGTTCTTTACAGACTCAAGCGCCCTTCTTTGGGGCGCAAGACGGGAGTATAGCGAAAGGCGGAGGTGGAGTCAAGGCGATGACTGAAAAAAGCTCCGGCCCCGCGGGAACCGCGGGGCCGGAGCGTAATTTATACTGTTATGCCGCTTTTACTCGGCCCCTTCCTCCTCGCTCGGGGCGCCGACGGCCATCATCTCTTCCGCTTCCGTCTGCGGCCGCGTGGAGAAGATCTCCAGCGTGCGGTAACGCCTGAGACCGGTCGAAGCCGGGATCAGCTTGCCGATGATGACGTTCTCCTTGAGGCCGAGCAGATGATCGACCTTGCCCTCGATGGCGGCATCGGTGAGCACCTTGGTGGTTTCCTGGAAGGAAGCCGCCGACAGGAAGCTCTCGGTCGCCAGCGAGGCCTTGGTGATGCCCATGATGATCTGCTCGGGCACGGCGGGTTCGCCGCCCGCCGCCACGGCCTTCTCGTTCTCGTGCTTGAACTTGACGCGCTCGGCCAGCTGGCCGAACATGTAGCCGGTGCCGCCCGGCGTTTCCACGCGCACGCGCTTCATCATCTGGCGCACGACCAGCTCGATGTGTTTGTCGTTGATGTCCACGCCCTGCTGACGGTAGACCCGCTGGACCTCGTTGACGAGGTACAGCTCGGTGGCGGTATTGCCCCGGAAAGCCACCAGGTCGGGCGGGTAGAGCGGACCGTCTTCCAGCTGGGTACCCATCTCGATCTTGTCGCCATCCTTGACCAGCAGCAGCGTGCCGCGGGGGAAGGAGTATTTCTTTTCCTCGTCCTTGCCCTTGACCAGGACCGTACGGCTGTCATCGTCCTTGGTGATTACCTCGACCTTGCCGCCAATCTCGGCGATCTTGGCCTGGCCTTTCGGCTTGCGGGCCTCGAACAGCTCGACGACCCTCGGCAGGCCGTGGGTGATGTCGCGGCCGGCGATGCCGCCGCGATGGAAGGTGCGCATGGTCAGCTGCGTCCCCGGCTCGCCGATCGACTGCGCGGCGATGATGCCGACCGCGTCGCCCAGCTCGGCCAGCTCGCCCGACGCCAGGTTGCGGCCGTAACAGAAGGAGCAGATGCCGACCTCGGCCTCGCACTTGAGCACCGAGCGTACGGGGACGATGTAGCCCGGCTTGCCGCCATGGACTTCGTCGATCTCGCGGATGAGTTTTGAGGTCAGCTCCTGTCCCCGCTCCGCCACGATGGCCGGCTTGCGCTTGCCGGGGATATCCTGGGCCAGCACTCGCCCGAGCAGGGTGTCGTTGATCTTGGTGCTCTTGGTCTTCCTGTCCTCGAGGCGCAGCGGCAGCTCCAGGTAGTCCTCGGTGCCGCAATCCTCTTCCCTGATAATGACGTCCTGGGCCACGTCGACCAGGCGCCGGGTCAGGTAACCCGAGTCGGCGGTCCGCAGGGCGGTATCGGCCAGGCCCTTGCGGGAACCGTGTGTCGAGATGAAGAACTCGAGCACGCTCATGCCCTCCATCAGGCTCGCCTTGACCGGACGCTCCATGGTCTCGCCCTTCGGATTGAGCATGAGCCCGCGCATGCCGGCCAGCTGATGCATCTGGTCGGGATTGCCGCGGGCGCCGGAATTGGCCATCATGTAGAGCGGGTTAAGCTCGTAGAGGTTCTTGTCCATGGCCTCGGCCACCTTGTCGGTCGCCTCGTGCCACTTTTCCACGACCAGCTCGTGCCGTTCTCCCTCGGTGATGAAGCCGCGGTCGTACTGGCTGTAGATCTGGTCGACCATCTCCTCGTAGCTGTCGAGGATCTCGCCCTTTTCCGGCGGGATAACGATGTCGTTCTTGCCGACGGTGACGCCGGAGCGGGTCGCGTGCTCGAAGCCGAGCCGCTTGATGACGTCCAGCAGCTGGGCCACGGCCACGGTGCCGTACTGGTTGATCAGATCGGCGATGAGGCCGTTCATCTTCTTCTTGTCGATGGTGTAGTTGACGAACTCCCGCTCCTCGGGCTTGTAGTCTTCGCCCATGAAATCGAAGAGGCAGTCGTCAAGCTCGGCGTTGAAGATAGCCCGTCCCGCCGATGTCAGTATCTTTTCCTCGCCGCGCCGCAGGCGCACCACGTCCTGGAGGCCGACGGTCTTCTCGTCGACGGCCCGCAGCACCTCTTCGGCGGAGCCGAATACCTGGGGCGCCGGCTTCATCTTCTGCGGGTCGAGCTTGCTGACATCCTGCGCGCAATAGGTGAGGAAATAGGTGCCGAGGATCATGTCCTGTGACGGCACCGCCAGCGGCCGGCCGTGGGCCGGCGAGAGAATATTGTTCGATGAAAGCATGAGGATGCGCGCCTCGGCCTGTGCTTCTGCCGACAGCGGCACGTGCACGGCCATCTGGTCGCCATCGAAGTCGGCGTTGAAGGCGGCGCAGACCAGCGGATGGATCTGGATGGCCTTGCCCTCGACCAGGATCGGCTCGAAAGCCTGGATGCCCAGCCGGTGCAGGGTCGGCGCGCGGTTGAGCATCACCGGGTGTTCGGAGATAACCTCCTCGAGCACATCCCAGACCTCGGGCACCATGCTCTCCACCATCTTCTTGGCGGCCTTGATGTTCTGGACCCGGTCGCGCTCGACCAGGCGGCTCATGATGAACGGCTTGAACAGCTCCAGCGCCATCAGCTTGGGAACGCCGCACTGGTGCAGCCTCAGGTTCGGGCCGGCGACGATGACGGACCGTCCGGAATAGTCGACGCGCTTGCCGAGCAGGTTCTGGCGGAAGCGGCCCTGCTTGCCCTTGAGCATGTCGGACAGCGACTTCAGGGGACGGTTGCCCGGGCCGGTGACGGCGCGGCCGCGCCGGCCGTTGTCGAAGAGCGCGTCCACTGCTTCCTGCAGCATGCGCTTCTCGTTGTTGACGATAATCTCGGGCGCGCCCAGGTCCAGGAGCCGCTTGAGGCGGTTGTTCCTGTTGATGACGCGCCGGTATAAGTCGTTGAGGTCGGAGGTGGCGAAACGGCCGCCGTCCAGCTGCACCATCGGGCGCAGCTCCGGCGGGATCACCGGCACCGCTTCGAGCACCATCCATTCCGGATGGTTGCCGGAGCTTAAGAATGCCTGGACCACCTTGAGGCGCTTGAGCGCCCGCTGCTGCTTCTGGCCCTTGGAATTCTCGACGGAGTCGTTCAGGGAGGCGACCTCGGCTGTGAGGTCAACCTGCTCCAGGAGCTCGCGGATCGCCTCGGCGCCCATGCCGCCCCGGAAATAGCTGCCGAAGCCGAAGGGGCTGCCGAACTTGTCTTTCAGTTCGCGGAAGAGCTGTTCGTCGCCAACGATCTGCTGGACCTCGAGCTTCTGGAATTCTTCCCAGAGGACGCCCATGCGCTCGGCCTGTTCCTCGGCGTACGCGGCCGTGTCGGCGATGTCCGCGGTGATTTCCTTCTCGATAGCGGCCCGCTTGTCGGCGGTCTCCTTCTTGGTCAGCTTGCGGTCCTTCTTCTCGGTGCTGCCGTAGATGGCCAGGGCCTCGTCCTCGATCTCATCGGGAGTGGCCTCGCCGTCGAGCACGCGCAGGCGCCGCTCGAGCGCCGCTTCCAGCTCGGCTATGCGCTCAACCTTGTCGGCGTGGATCTGCTCCACGTATGCGTTGACTTTTTCCTTGAGAACCTCGGCATCGGCCGCGCGCTTCTCGAAATCGATGAAGGTCACGATCGAGGCGGCGAAGTAGAGCACCTTCTCCAGCTCCTTGGGCGCGATGTCGAGCAGGTAACCCATGCGCGAGGGCACGCCCTTGAAGAACCAGATGTGGGAGACCGGCGCCGCCAGGTCGATGTGGCCCATGCGCTCACGACGCACCTTGGACCGCGTTACCTCGACGCCGCAGCGCTCGCAGATGATGCCCTTGTAGCGTACGCGCTTGTACTTGCCGCAATAACATTCCCAGTCTTTGGTGGGACCGAAGATGCGCTCGCAGAAGAGGCCGTCCTTCTCAGGCTTCAAGGTACGGTAATTGATGGTCTCGGGTTTGGTGACCTCACCCGAAGACCAGGCCCTGATCTTGTCGGACGAAGCCAGTCCGATCCGGATGGCATCAAAGTTATTGATGTCTAGCAACGTTCCTCCCGGAGTCTGGAATTTTGTCTGGGAATATTTCCTGCCGTTATATCATGAAACGGCGTTTTATCAATGGCGCGGCTCATTCTACCTCGACCTCCGCCTCTGCTTCTGTTTCCGCTTCCTCTTCCTCTTCCTCTTCGGCTCCCTCTTCCACCGAGAGCTCCTGGTCGGCCGCAAGCAGCTCGGCTGCTTCCTCTCCCTCCACGCCCGGGCCTTCCTTCTTCTTCAGGCCCTGTGACAGATCGATGCCAAGCTCCTCGGCGGCGCGGCGGAGTTCGTCGTCTTCCTCGATCATCTCGACGCTCTCGCCGGCCTCGGTCTCGATGCCGACGTCGAGCCCCAGGCTCTGCATCTCCTTCAGCAGCACCTTGAACGACTCGGGGATGTTCGGCTCGGGGATGTTCTCGCCCTTGACGATCGCCTCGTAGGCCTTGACGCGGCCGATGGTGTCATCGGACTTGATCGTCAGCATCTCCTGCAGCGTATGGGCGGCGCCGTAAGCCTCCAGCGCCCAGACCTCCATCTCGCCGAATCGCTGCCCGCCGAACTGGGCCTTGCCGCCCAGTGGCTGCTGCGTCACCAGCGAGTAGGGTCCGGTGGAACGCGCGTGGATCTTGTCGTCCACCAGGTGCAGGAGTTTGAGGATATACATGTAGCCCACGGTGATCTTGTCGCCGTAAGGCTCGCCGGTGAGGCCGTTGAACAGCTTCACCTTGCCGGCGGCCGGGTTGGGCTCATCGTTGTTGTAGGAATAAGTGATCTTCTTCTCCGGGTCGTGATCGTAGCACTTGATCAGCGCTTCCTCGATCTCGCCGAGGCTGGCGCCGTCGAATACCGGCGTCGCCACGTGAACCGGCGCCCGGAAACCGTTGCCGTCATCCCAGCCGCGCGAAGCGGCCCAGCCCAGGTGCGTCTCCAGGATCTGCCCGATGTTCATCCGGGAAGGTACGCCCAGGGGATTGAGGATGATGTCCACGGGCGTGCCGTCCTCGAGGAAGGGCATGTCCTCCTCGGGGACGATCTTGGAGATGACGCCCTTGTTGCCGTGGCGGCCAGCCAGCTTGTCGCCCTCGGCGATCTTGCGCTTCTTGGCCACGTAGACACGGACCAGCTTGTTGACTCCCGGGGCGAGGTCGTCGCCGTTGTCGCGGGAGAATATCTTGACGTCGATGATGCGGCCGCCTTCGCCGTGGGGGACCTTGAGCGAAGTGTCGCGCACTTCGCGGGCCTTCTCCTTGAAGATGGCGCGGATCAGCTTTTCCTCGGCGGTCAGCTCGGTCTCGCCCTTGGGCGTGACCTTGCCCACCAGCAGATCGCCGGCGTTAACCTCGGCGCCGATACGGATGATGCCGTCTTCATCGAGGTCGGCCAGCGACTCTTCGCTGCGGTTGGGGATATCACGGGTGATCTCCTCGTCGCCCAGCTTGGTGGAGCGGGCCTCGACCTCGTATTCCTCGATATGGATGGAAGAGAGCACGTCGTCCTTGACCAGGCGCTCGCTGAGGATGATGGCATCCTCGAAGTTGTAACCTTCCCAGCTCATGAAGGCGACCAGCAGGTTCTTGCCCAGCGCCATCTCCCCCATGTCGGTGGAGGCGCCGTCGGCCAGCACCGCGCCCTTCTTGACGCGGTCACCCTCGACCAGCAGCGGCTTCTGGTGCATCAGCGTACCCTGGTTGGAACGGGTGAACTTTTTGAGCACGTAAACATCCTCGCCCTTGCTGGTCTCGATGATGATGTGCTCGGCGTCGACTTCCTTGATCTTACCGGAGTTCTTGGCCAGGATGACGTCGCCGGTGTCGATGGCGGCGCGGAACTCGATGCCGGTGCCGATCAGCGGCGCTTGTGACACCAGTAGCGGTACCGCCTGGCGCTGCATGTTCGAGCCCATGAGGGCGCGGTTGGCGTCGTTATGCTCGAGGAAGGGAACCAGTGCCGTCGCCACCGAAACGATCTGCTGCGGCGAGACGTCCATGAAGTCGACTTCCTTGGGCTTGACAGTAACTACCTCGCCGTCGCGGGTACGGGCCAGCACGTTCATGTTGTCCGGGAACTTGCCGGTCTTGGGATTGAACTCGGCGTTGGCCTGGGCGATGACGTACTTGTCTTCCTCGCTGGCGTCCAGGTAAACGATCTCGGTGGTTACCTTGCCCTTCTCCACCTTGCGGTAAGGAGTCTGGATGAAACCGAACTCATTTACCGTGGCAAAGGACGAGAGTGAGCCGATGAGGCCGATGTTCGGGCCTTCAGGAGTCTCGATCGGGCACATGCGGCCATAGTGGGTCGGATGCACGTCGCGGACTTCGATCGGGGCCCGCTCACGCGTCAGGCCGCCGGCGCCCAGGGCGCTTAAGCGGCGGCGATGCGTCAGGGCGGCCAGGGTATTGGTCTGGTCCAGGAACTGCGACAGCTGTGAGGAGCCAAAAAACTCCTTGAGCGCCGCAACCACGGGCCGTATATTGATAATATGCTGAGGCGTGATAGCGTCCACGTCCTCGGTAGTCATGCGCTCCTTGACCACGCGCTCCATGCGGTAGAGGCCGATGCGGAAAGCTTCCTGCACCAGCTCGCCGACGGTGCGCAGCCGGCGGTTGCCGAAATGCTCGTACTCGTCGAGGTCGTGGGTGATCTCCTCGCGGGGCATTCCCTTGGCCTCGGCCGCGAAATCGACCGTGTCCTCGGGGATCTCCAGCTTCTCCGGCAGGATGATCAGAGCGCGGATCAGCTCGAGGATATCGTCGTTGGTCAGCGTGCGCACGTCCGGCTTGACGTTCAAGTTCAGGCGCGTGTTGAGCTTGTAGCGGCCGACTTTGGTGAGGTCGTAGCGCTTGGGATCGAAGAACAGCGCCTTGATCAGCGACTTGGAGCTCTCCAGGCTGGGCGGCTCGCCCGGGCGCTGCTTCTTGAAGAGCTCGACCATCGCCGCTTCCTGGCTTTCAGTCGTGTCCTTGTCCAGGGTCTTGTCTATATAGATGGAATTCTTGCCCTTGCCCCAGATCCATTCCGTCTCTTCCCTGCCTTCCTTTTTCCTGGTCTTTTTCTCCAGGCTGAAAAGCTTGCGGATGTCGTCATCGTTGCCGTAACCCAGCGCGCGCAGCAGCACCGTCACCGGCAGCTTGCGCTTGCGGTCGATGCGGACGTTGACGACGCCCTTCTTGTCGATCTCGAGCTCCAGCCAGGACCCGCGGGATGGCATGAGGTTGGCGATGAACATCTGCTTGGCCGGGTCCTTGGGCTCCATGACGTAGGCGCCCGGGGAACGGACCAGCTGGGTGACGACGACACGCTCGGTGCCGTTGATGATGAAGGTTCCCCACTCGGTCATCATGGGGAAGTCGCCCATGAACACTGACTGCTCACGGATCTCGCCGGTCTCCTTGTTGATAAACCGCACGGTCATGAACAGCGGAGCCGAGTAGTTGCCGTCCTTGTCGCGGCACTCCTCGATGCTGCTGGTCGGCGGCTCGAAATGATGCTCGCCGAACTCGACGGCCAGCGTGCCGGTATAGTCCTCAATCGGTGAGATGTCGGCGATGGTCTCGCGCACACCTTCATCAAGGAACCACTCGTAGGAACTTTTCTGAATATCGATGAGGTTGGGGACCTCTAAAATCTTTTCGAGTTTGGAGAAGGATCTCCGTTGGCGGGGACTTACAGCGTAGTCAGACAGTTGCTCCAAAAGGCTCACCCCTCGCGGATGGGATTATTGCAGGGTAATAGGACCGTGCTGAGGCACGAACAAGGAAATATAACATAACTGGTTTTCGGAAGCAAGGCCGGGGACGTTGGTTTCCTTTGTTGAAATACTCGAGCGTACCCGAAAATGTTACCCGGAGGCCCGGGTTTGAAACCTGGGACGCCGAGCCGAAGAAGGCGCATCCCTGATATCGGGGAAACCCCCGAGTTACCCGAAAAGCTCGTACTCGCCTTCGATGAATTTCCGGGCATATTCCTTGACGGCGCTGTCGCTGGTAAGCATGGCGTCCAGCTGGCGGGTGAATGCCATCAGCCGGCCCGACTGGTCGAGGATGCGAACAGCCTCCTCCTGACTGATATTCGTGATCGTGGCGGTGATGAGATCGCCTTTGGCCCGGGAGGCAAACCCCAGATGATCGAGGATTATCTCGAGCATCTCGATGCGCCGCAGCCGCTTGGACAGGTCGGCGGCGCCACCCAGGAAGCGAAAATATATGTGGTTGCTGGCCGCCCTCTGGCTGGCGAAACAGTCGACCACGGTGTAGTGATAACCGAAGCGGACAGCCAGGTTCATGTAGAAATGGGAAATCACCGCCAGATTCATATCGATGTCTTCAAGCAGGGAACCGGTGCGCATGCTGGCCGTGAAGAAATCCGAGAGGCTGATGGGAACCCCTCCCTTACGCCAGGCTCCGGGGAATGACATTCCTTCCAGGATCGCCTTGAAAGGCACCGAGACCACCTGCTCGACAGTGATGACGCCGCCGGCGCCGGCGGCGAGCCCGGCCCCGATATCGATTACGTGGATGGTGTCCATGAAGGGGATGTCCAGGCGCTTCAGCGAGGAGCCGCGTTCCGTATGCCGCGAGGCCTCGATCAGTTCCCGCATCGATTTTTCATGGATGAATCTCAGGATATCGTGAATCGTGCGGCAGTTCTCAGGCGCGAAGTCGTCGGTGAAGGGATTGACCAGGTTCAGAGGCGTGATATATGTCATCACGTATTTGCGGCGCCGGAACTCGTACAGCTCTTCGAGTTTGAGGAAAGTGTCGTGCTGCTCGTCGATGATCTCGCGGGCGATTCCCTCGTACACGGTCATGCCGCCGTCTTCGCCGGCCTGAAGGGTAATCTCGGCGCCGGGCTTCAGCACGCTGGTGGCGACGCCGGTGTTGACCACGGTGGGCACCCGGAACTCCCGGCTGATCGAGGCCATGTGACTGGTGGTGTTGCCGGCATCGGTGATGATAGCCGAGGCGTAGGGCATGACCCGCACATACTGGGGTGAATCATGACGGGCCACCAGAATAGCGTCCCTGGGGAATTCATCGAGCGCCTCCGGCGAGCTGGCAAAAAAGACCCTGCCACCCACGGCGCCCGGCTGCACCACGCTGCCCTTGTTGCGCATGAGCACCGGGCGCCCGGCGGCCGCAGCTTTGTTTTCCGCGGGCGCTGTTTCCTTCATCCTCAGCGGCCGTGCCTGCAATATCACAACGCGTCCGTTCCCATCGACGGCCCACTCAATGTCCTGCGGCCGCTTGTAGTATGCCTCGATGGCCAGTGCCTGGCGGACAATCTCCTCGAGTTCCTTGGGCGCCAGGGAAGAAGCATGGCGCCTGTCGCCGGCGGTTTCGACCTCCTGCACCCCGGCTTCGGTCATCGGCGCCGTCATGGTTTCCTTTCTGCCCAGTACCCGCTCGGTCACCTGGTAGGGAGGGGTCTTTTCCACAACGAACCGGTCCGCGTCCACAGCCCCCTCGACGACGGATTTGCCCAACCCCCAGGAAGAGTTGATGACCATGACGCCGCGGTCGCCGCCGAGCGGATCGGCGGTGTAGGCAACGCCACTGACGGCGGCATCGACCATGGCGACACAGCCCACCGCCATCCTCAGGCTCCCGGGATGGTAACCCAGCCGCCGCTGGTAGGCCATGGCCTCTTCGGAAAAGAGGCTGGCCACCACGCGCCGGTAGGCATCCTCAACAGCCCCGGCTTCGGCCGGAACGTTCAGCACGGTCTCGAACTGCCCGGCAAAGGAAAAGATCCCGTCTTCCTCCTCGGCGCTGCTTCGCACCGCCAGGCGGCAATCACCGCAACGGCCCCGCAGCCACTCCAGCGAGCCGGCAAGATCTTTTTCCAGTGAAGGCGGGAAGCCCCCGGCCAGGATCTGCTCGCGCAACCCGCGGCGGCGCCCGGGTTCATCGCCATCGCTCTCCAGCGAGGCTATGGCTTCTCCAAGCCGGTTGTGGCGGATGAATTCCTCGAAGGCGAAGATCGTCAGCGCAAACCCGTCCGGGACCGCGAGCCCGAGGCTGTTTTTGATCTCTGCCAGATGAAAACTTTTGCCCCCCACTTCCCGCGCCATGGGCGGCGTTATATCCCCGAGGCGAACGGTCAGCCGCTCCAGCGGCCGGACGGTGCCTGAAACCAGGCCATCGATGCGCTCATCGATCTCTTCGAAGGCGCTTGCGAGCCCAGGGTAGCGCCCCGCGGTCAGCTGATTGAAATCTTTCAGGCAGACGCGCATGCTGACGGCCAGGTCGGAGTAGGCTTTTCGCAGGTAGACGATGTCGAACAGGTAGCCGCCGCTCATGGTCTCGCCCATGTCGGTGATGATCTCCAGGGCGCGGCTGTTGTCGTCCATGATCTTCTTGTAGGCGGCAAAAGCCGAGCGGACATCGACCGATGCTGACTCGCGCCGGCCGGTATGCCTTCCCACCAGGGATAACATTTTCTGCCTCAGCGTCACTTACGATTCTTCCGCGAGCGCTTTGCTGATGGATTCCTTGAGGTCCTTGATCCTCACCGGCTTGGGGAAGAAATCGAAGACATCGCCCTTGATCGCCTCGATGGCGACGTCGAGGTCGGCAAAAGCGGTGATCATGATCACCTTCGTGTCCGGGTGCGTCTGTTTCACTGTCCGCAGCACCTCGAGCCCGTCGATGCCTTTCATCTTCAGGTCCGTGACCACAACGTCGAAGACGGTCTCATGCAGGCGCTTGAGGGCCGGGTCGGCATTGAGAAAAGTCTCAACCTCATAGCCCTCTTCCTCGAGCGATATCTTCGCCATGTCGCCGACGATTTTCTCGTCATCGATGACCATTATCCTTGCGCTCATGTGCTTCCTTTCTCGATGTGGTTGACTGGCATCTGGATTGTGAAAGTGGTGCCGATTCCGGGGCGGCTCTCCGCCCGGATGTTCCCCCCGTGATTTTTGATGATGCTGTAACTCACCGAGAGCCCCAGGCCGGTGCCGCCCGCCTCCTTGGTGCTGAAAAACGGATCGAAGATATGGGGAAGATACTCTGGCTGAATGCCTTTCCCGGTGTCCCGGATAATGATGTCCACCATTTTCCCGTCAGGCTGTAGCCTGGTGCTTACGAACAGCCGTCCCCCGGGCGCCATCGCCTGGGCGGCGTTCAGAAAGAGGTTGACGAACACCTGCTGCACCTGGTTGTCATCGATAAAGATATCCGGCAAACCATCGTCCAGGTCGAGATTGGTCTCGATGCTGGAAACATTGAGCGTGTTCTGCACCAGCACCAGCGCCTTGGTCAGCAGCGCGTTGACATCGATCCGCCGCGGCTTGGGTTCCTTGGGGCGTGCAAAATCAAGCAGGTTGTTGACGATCCCCTTGATCCGCTCCGATTCCTGGTCGATCTTGCGCATGAATTCGATGCGTTGCTCCTCGCTCAGCTTTACATACATTTCGTCGTAAGTCTGCGCGATCATGGAGATGTTGTTGACGGGGTTGTTGAGTTCGTGGGCGACGCCGGCCACGAGCACGCCGATAGAAGCGAGCTTCTTGGACTGGATCAGCTCTTCCTCACGTTCCTCGAGCTCCTCCGACATCGAGTTGATGGCGTCGATGACCGGCCCGAACTCGTCCTTGGGCCTGGCCGTCTCGATCTTCTTGAAGTTACCGGCGGAGATGGACCGCGCCAGGCGCTCAATCTGCTTGATCGGGCCGAGGATCTTCTTCGTAACCGAGCGGCTGGCGATCAGAGCCGCCACCAGCACGGCAAAGAACGAGGAGAACAGCAGCCATTTTGAGCGGGTAATGATGTCGCTGATGCGGGAGCGCTCGAGCTGGATGATGTGGTTGGAGGTGTTCTCGAGGGTTCGCCCTTTCCCACGGATGTCGGCCGCCGTCTGCTGGTCGCGGGCGTGGCTGGCGGCAGCCTCGTCGATGGCGGCGGCGTAATCATTGAGCCCGTTCCTAAGATCGTTGTAGCTCTGCTCGCCGATGACGGGGATGATGTCGCCCCGGACCGAGTCCATGATGTCGCGGGTCTGGGCTATGTTGCTCTGCATATCCGTAAGTGCCTGGTTATCGTTGAAAAGAAAATAGTTTTTCTCGGCCAGCCTCATGGTCAGGAAGGAGGTGTTGAGGTCGTCGGCAATCTCCAGGAAGCGCTGCTTGCCACTGACGCTGTTCAGCGACTGGACCGCGAAGCCCCCGATGATCAGGATGAGCACCAGGTAAATGGTGTTGGAGAGGATTATCTTGCGTTCGATTCTCATGCCGGGTGTGGTTTCATGTCAGCATTGCCCTCATGCCTGGCACTCATGCCTGGCGCGCAGGGGTGGTCATGAGGCGCCGCAGGTCCGGCTCTTCCTTCCTGGCAGGCACATACCAGAGCAGACCGTCGGTGATCATGAGCACGCCCGCCGCGAACAGCAGCAAGCCCCAGAGCGCCAACGGATTGACCTGGAAGTACTGCACCAGTCCGGCTCCGATTCCCAGGAAGACGATTCCCGTCCGGATAAACGCCAGGCCGGTCCGGCCGCGGGCGTAAAGGGTCCGGTAACAGGCTGCCAGGGTCCGGTGCGCCGCCAGCATGTCACGCTCGCGGGCCAGATGGGTGCGCTCGCGGCTGGCGGGCTCGGGCCTCAGCACGCTGCAATAGTTGGGCAGGAAGTCAGCCAGGCGCGATAGCATCGTCCCCTTGACCCTGGGTTTGAACGTGCATTGCAGCTCGTAGTTCTCAAGGAAGCTCACCGTGGCGGTGGTCACCTCCACCAGCGTCTGCGGCCCGGGAGCCTTCATCATCGAGCGGCGGATGCGCAGGTAATGGAAGAGGCCGAGCACGGTGACTGCCCCGCCCGTGATTAACAGACTCCAATACATTAATGTGGTCAAAGACAGATTCAGCTCCAGCACGGCCGAGGCGCTGGCGACGGTGATGAACCCGAGGCCCCAGCGCAGGATACTCAGCGACACCCTCGCCTTGGCCAGATCGTTGCGGTAACACGCCATCCGGGTCCGCCAGGCAGCCATGGTGTTGCGCCAGAATGCCAGGCCGGTGCGCTCGGTGCCGATAATCCTGCCGGGCCGGTCGCTCATAAAATCCTCGATGAACCAGCGGATGTCCTCGGGCGCCGCCCGGCGCAGCTGATAGGGAGCCCCATGCGTGATCCTGCCGATCTCCGCGGACGGGACCCGGCCGGGATCGGCGGCCGCCAGCACGACGGTCCCCGCTTCCAGGAAAACGGGAAATATCAGTTCGCGTGAGAGCACTTCGGGGTCGAGGCCATCGAGCAGCTGCGGCGGCACCGGCAGCCGTTCGTCGTACTCGATCGCGCTCGCGTCCGCCATGGCCTCGTGTTTGCCCGCCGGGTTAGAGGTCGTCATGGCTGAACATCACCTTGCCCCACCTGCTGCGGGGAATGCCGTAATCCGGAATGTTGATCTCGAGGTCGCCGTAACAGTAAGGGAACTGCCGGCGCGTTCGTTCGGAATACCGGTACCAGCGCAGGCCGTCGATTATAAGAACACCGCCCGTCAGAATCAGCGCCAGGTCAAATATTCCCCAGGCAGGGCTCACGGTGAGAAAGGCGATCAGGCCCGCGCCCACCGCCGAGATGCTCATGCCGGTGCGCACGAAGGCCAGGCCGGTGCGCGAATGGGCCATGACGGTCCGCAGCCGCGACATCAGGTTGCGGCGGTCTGCCAGCACCGTGCGCTCCAGCGCCAGGCCGGTGGTCCCCCAGATGCCCGGCGCCTGCGATGCTTTCAGGGGAGGATAGCTCTTGCGGGAAGTCCTGAGCGGCGGAAACAGCTCGCCCCATATGCCCGGTTCCTGCAGCGAGCGCTTGAACCGGCCCAAGCCCTCGAGGCCGGCCCGGTAGCCGGGCAGGTACCAGTAAAAACCCTCGAGCGCCATCAATGTGCCGACGGCGATGAGAAAGTAATTGAAATAGTTCCAGCCTGTGGCCGGAAATTTCCTGACCAGGGCGATGCCGAGGCCGGCGAACGCCACACCTGAGCGCGTGAAGGCGAGGCCCATACGCGATTTGGCCATGGTTGTCCGCAGAGAGGAAAGGTGTGCGCGCTCCTCCGCCAGGTCGGTGCGGTCGTTGGCGAGGAATCGCCGCCGCTCGACCGGGCTTAAGCTGCTCCAGTCGCCGCGCATGGCCTCGGCTTCATCGACAGCGGTGCTGCGAAAAAATTCAGGTACGCCGGTCTCGCCTTTGTCTTCGGTCTGCAGCACCGAGATGCCTGGCGGCCTGGCCGGCGGGATATAGGCGAGATCCCTGGCGGCGTCCCGGCGCACGGGCAGGTACCAGCGCAGGCCGTCATAGATGGCGGCGGCTCCACCAGCAATGAGCACCACATCAAAGGGAAGGAAAATTCCGAAGCCGAATGTCCTCAGCAGGGTGACGGCAATCGCCACCAGCGCGATGCCCGTACGGAAGAAAGCCAGACCGGTGCGGCCACGCGACATGGCCGTGCGCTGATCGGCCAGGGCCGAGCGGCGGTCAGCCAGATAGTTCCTTACCTTGGCAAGCGGAGTTCTCCCCTCGGGGACCGGGAAATCTTCGTCCTCATCGCGATTGTCGACGGCGTTTATGGCCATAAGACCAAACGTCTAATATTGAAACATTCAGGATTTAACATACAATAAAAATTATACATCGTTTTGCTGCTCAATCCCTTTATTACCCATTATTCCGGAAAAACAAAGAAGTGGCATGCATTCAATTTCCTGAGAAAATTTGCGCGTGCGGGCAACAGAAATTTTCGATGTAAATCGACAGCAATCTTTCATGATGGCGATCGACAGCAATCTTTCGGGGTGCAAAGCAGGGGCGGCGCTGCCTTCGGCAGCGCCGCCCCACATACTTCGAGAACGCGTTTGCTATTTTACTTCGATGGTGGCGCCGACTTCTTCCAGCTTGCCCTTGATGTCCTCGGCCTCTTCCTTGGAGACCTTCTCCTTGACAGGCTTGGGAGCGCTGTCAACGACCTCCTTGGCTTCCTTGAGACCCAGGCCGGTGACGGCGCGCACGACCTTGATGACCTGGATCTTCTTGTCGCCGACCGCGGCGAGCACGACGTCGAACTCGGTCTGCTCCTCTTCGGCGGCGGCTTCGCCACCACCGGCGGCAGGCGCTGCGGCCATGGCTACGGGAGCGGCGGCGCTGACACCGAACTCATCCTCCAGAGCGTGGACCAGCTCGGCCAGCTCGGTGACGCTGAGCTTCTTGATTTCTTCTATGAGTGAATCAACTGCCATGTTTCCTCCTGAATTTACTATTTGAATGAGACGCGCGGGCCGTTTCTTTAGCGGCTAAGCAGCTTCTTCAGCGGCTAAGCAGCTTCCTTCTGCTCCTGAACCCTCTGCAGCACCGTCACCAGCCCGCGGATGGGACCGGCACAGACTGTCGCCAGTCCGCGAATCGGACCCTGCATGGCGCCCAGCAGCTGTGACAGCAGAACTTCGCGCGGCGGCAGCGATGCCAGAAACTTGATCTTGGCGACGTCGATGAGCTTGCCCTCTAGCAGGCCGCCCTTGATCTCCAGCGGCTTAAGCTCCTTGGCGTACTTGACGAGCACCTTGGCGGGCTCGACCGCATCCCCGTCGCAAAAAGCGATGGCGCTGGGCCCCACCAGATACTCCTTGAGTTCGGCGGCGCCGGCCTCGTCGACGGCGCGCATCATCAGCGTGTTCTTGGTAACCTCGAAGTGGGCACCAACCTCACGCATCTCGGTCCTCAGTGTACGGGCTTCAGCGACGGAAATGCCGCGGTAGTCGGCGACGAGCATGGCGGTGCTGGCTTTGGCCCTGTCGGCCAGTTCAGCCACCTTGGCCGCCTTATCTTCCTTTTTCATCTCTCACCTCCCGGCAAAATAAAAAAGTCTGCCCCGCGAGGCAGACTGCCGGAGCCGATGCCGCCTTGCAGCGCATCGTTCCTTCATCTCACCTCGGCGGGCGGGCCTTCGGCCCCTTGGGCTCATCCCCGGCGGGAATGGGCACCGGCTTTCTCTGGTGCTATAGGGACGTTCGTTTCCTATGTTTCCTAACTTACCGGCCAGGTCCGCAGTTTCCCGTGTTTCCCAAAGTTAGGAAACATAGGAAACGAACGTCCCTAGTCCATGAAGTCGCGGACGATCGACGAATCGACGTGCAGTCCCGGACCCATGGTTGTTGCCAGTGTGATGCTCTTGATATAGCGGCCCTTGGCGGACGCGGGCTTGGCTTTGATCAGCTCGTCGATGACGGTGCCATAGTTGTCGAGCAGATCGGCCTCGGAAAATGAGACCTTGCCGATCGCCAGATGCACGATGGCGGTGCGGTCGGTGCGGTATTCCACCTTCCCGGCCTTGGCGTCCTCGACAGCCTTGCCGATGTCGAAGGTCACGGTTCCAGCCTTGGGGTTCGGCATCAGGCCCCGCGGGCCCAGCGCCCGGCCCAGACGGCCGACGACTTTCATCATGTCCGGCGTGGCGATACAGACGTCGAACTCGAACCAGCCGCCTTCAATCTTCTTGGCCAGATCCTCGCCGCCGACTACATCGGCGCCGGCGTCACGGGCTTCCTTTTCCTTGTCGCCCTCGGCGAAAACAGCCACGCGCATCTCCTTGCCGGTGCCGTGCGGGAGCATGGTCGTGCCCCGGATCATCTGATCGGCCTTGCGCGGATCGACGCCCAGGCGAAAATGGACCTCGACGGTTTCATCGAACTTGGCCGCCGGCAGGCTCTTCATGAGCTTGACCGCCTCGAGCGGCGTATAAAGCTTCTCGCGCTCCACCTGCGAGCGCGCCTCATTCATCCTCTTGCTGGTCTTGGTTGTCATTATTCCACCACGATTCCCATGCTGCGGGCGGTGCCGGCGATGATCTTCATGGCCGCCTCGACGTCGTTGGCATTAAGATCTTTCATCTTCAGCTCGGCGATCTCGCGCACCTTGGAGCTCGGCACTGTCGCCACCTTCTCGCGATGGGGCTCGCCTGAGCCCTTCTCGATGCCGGCGGCCTGCTTCAAAAGTACCGCTGCCGGCGGGGTCTTGGTGATAAAAGTGAAGGAGCGGTCCTCGAAGACGGTGATCTCCACCGGAATGATCGTGTTGCCTTCCTGCTGGGTCTTGGCGTTGAAAGCCTTGCAGAAGTCCATGATGTTGACGCCGTGCTGGCCCAAAGCGGGGCCGACCGGCGGGGCGGGGTTCGCCTGCCCGGCGGGGATCTGCAACTTTATGAGTGTCATTACTTTTTTAGCCATTATCTTCCTGTCCGTTTACGGCGCAATCAAGAAGGATACAGCAAAAACGGCCCGCACCGCAAGCCTCGCGGGCCGGGCCGGATATCCTTCGCTAGACTTTCTTTACCTGGTCGAAGCTGAGCTCAACCGGCGTCTCGCGGCCAAAGATGTTGACCAGAACCTTGAGCTTGCTCTGGTCCTCGCTGATCTCGGCAATCTCGCCGTTGAAGTCCGAGAGCGGGCCGGACATGACCCTGACGGTCTCGCCGACGCTGAACATCGCCACCGCCTTGGGCTTCTCGACGGTGGAGGTATGAAGAATACGGTCCACTTCCTGGGCGCTCAGCGGGATCGGCTTGTTGGCCGAGCCGACGAAGCCGGTGACGCCAGGAGTGTTCTTCACCAGCGACCAGGAGTCATCGGTCATGAGCATGTTCACCAGCACATAACCCGGGAAGACCCGTTTCTCGGTCTGTACTTTCTGGCCGTTCTTGGTCTCGACCACCTGCTCGGTGGGGACCACTATCTCCTTGACGTTCTGCTCCTGGCTCATGGATTTGATCCGTTGCAGCAGGTTGAGGCGGACCTTGTTCTCATGACCCGAATAAGTATTGATGACGTACCAGTTAAATGGCATTGATCCCGGCTCCCTTAACCGTTAGCTGACCAGGCCCACAAGCCTGGAGAAGATTGCGTCCAGGATGGCGATGAAAACTCCGGAAATGGCGACCGCGATCAGGACCACGATCGTCGACTGGATCAGCTCTTCGCGAGAAGGCCAGGTGACCTTGCCCATCTCCACCCTGACCTCGCGCAGGAACTGAACCGCGCCCTTCTTCTCCTTGGCCTTGCCGACCTT
>JAJZQT010000005.1:8469-10258 GCA_021803005.1 Actinomycetes bacterium | reverse complement strand
CCCTTCGGCGCGGCCTTTTTCGCTCCCTTTTTGGCGGGCGCCGCGTCCTGGTCTTTCTTTACCTTTGCTGGTTTGGCCATTTGGTTTCTTGATTTCCGTTTCTGAAATCGACCCTGAATAAAATTCGACCTCTGTGCCCTGATTCCCGCCCCGGCTTTCCTTCCGGGCGTGCTGACGCACTCCGCGGCAGGTTGGAATAAAACGGTGAGACTATATATGGCAGGGCTGGAGGGACTCGAACCCCCAACATCCGGTTTTGGAGACCGGCGCTCTACCAGTTGGAGCTACAGCCCTGCGGGTCAGGCAGCCAACAAAAGAGGCCTTCCCCAAACCTGGATTATACCCGTGAGACGCAACCGATGCGAACTTGTGCCCGGGCCGGCCATCCGCTGGCAGCCGCCGAACAAAGCCTGATGCGAACTAGCGGGTCTCCCGGTGTGCCGTATGTTTGCGGCACCATGGGCAGTACTTTTTCAACTCCAACCGTTCCCGGTCGTTGACCTTGTTCTTCTTGGTATTGTAATTGCGGCGCTTGCACTCGGTGCAGGCCAGCGTAACATTGGGTCGTTTGTCCGACGCCATCTATTTTTCCTCTGCCTAGAGCAATATAAAGGACGGCCGAGCCGTCCCATAAGAACCAACTAAAAAAGATAACAGAAGCTGGGCCGGGCGGCAAGACCAGACCCGCCCCAAACAGGCTAATTATAAAGAAATAGACCCATCCTGGGAAGAAATGGACCCAATTGCGGTCAGATAGGTCGAAACAGCGGGCCGGGTGTCTGCCAGCGATTGATTGATGTGCTGGTACCAGAGGAAGATATCGGCGTGCCGGTTGACGGCCGTGTCAAAACTGTTGAGATCGTCCAGTCTGACGGTGGACGCGCCCAGCTTGAACGCATGCGGGGGATCCGCCGTCTGCGCCGGTGTGGCGGGGATCGGCGGGAACACGAACGCAATCGACAAAACCAGGGCGATTTTTGGGTAGGTAATCACACAGTATTCGCATACCCGATTTACGGGAGCTCAGGCCCCCATCGGCTCTATACGTGTTTTTCCATAATCTTCTCCAGCATCCTCACAATGCCTGTGCCCAGCCCAAAAACTGATTCCGTGTTCAGGTTCCGGTCCGCCGTGCTATCGAAGAAGACTTTCAGATCGGAATCGAGATCACCTTTATACTTCCAGTAGCAAACCATCATCGGGACCTTCGGGAAGGGATGGAGAACAACGGAGATGTCTGATTCCATATGATTATTCGCTGAAGTCGCGCCAAAAAGACTGATTAAATCCCCGAACAGCTCACTGTGCGTATCCGCCAGATTCTTCAGTTTCTGCGGGCACTGCTGGTTGAAAAAAGCATCCCAGTTGACGCCGTCTTTGAGATTTCGGAAAGAAACCCATTCGCCGGTAACTTCCTTCCCTTGCCCGAAAAGAATATAACTCAGAAACGGTATCGAGAACCAGGGGTGCGTATGGCAATCCGAGGAGATGCAGCCCTGCGAGTCGACGGTAAAATCTTTGCCAAGACATCTGATGGTAAGCGCTCCGTTGTTTGCCTCGGCCCCCAAAGCCTCCGCCCTTGATTCCAAATCAATATCCAGCAACTGCCGCTTAAGGGCGTCAAGCCTCTGCTGCTGCTTTTCCTCCGCCGTCATCTGAATGGAAACCTGCCCCTCCAGTTGCTCGATTATTTCGCTGTCGAGATGCGGGCAAAGGCTCAGTTGCTTATGCCTTTTTATTACGGCGGTGGCGAAAGCCAGACAGGTGGCTTCGCGGCAATCGCTGCAAT
>JAJZQT010000005.1:0-8369 GCA_021803005.1 Actinomycetes bacterium | reverse complement strand
CCGTCAGCTTGTCAAGCCCAGCTCACTCCTTTTCTTTTCTATATGCTCTATCAGAGCATCCGCGGCGGCCTCCGGGTCTTCTTCCACCAATACCCTGCCACCGGTCAAGCCTTCGACATCTGAAGTGAGGATGCCGGTGATCAGCTCGCTGCCCGTTACCGGCGGCACCGGCGACAGATGAGTCAGTAGACCGTAGGAGACCGAGAAGAAAGCATCGGCGACCGCTTTCTGCTCCAGCCATTCAGGCGCGGAGACAACCACGGGCAGTTGAGGTATATCAACATCCAGTTTCGCCGCGACGGCGGCTGTGACATCGGCGATCCTGCCAATATCGGTGCAGGAACCAAACGACAGCACCGGCGGCACGCCCAGCGCATCGCACACCGCCTTGAGGCCATCGCCCGCCAGGACAGCGGATTCGGGTCCGGTAAAACCGGCGTTTTGAAGTGTGGAGCTGGTGCACCCGCCACTGACGACCAGGATATCATTGGCTACCAGCTTTTCCGTGAGCTTGATGATATTGCAGCCGCGCGTTTCAGGGCTGGCGGTCGTGCAACCGACCACGGCCGCGATTCCCCTGATTTTGCCTGAAGCGATCGCGTCGATTAGCGGCTGGATATCGCCGCCCAGGGCGCCCAGCACCGACTCGGTCGAGAACCCGGCCATGGTCGTCATGCTTTCCTCGGGGATGCTGACCTCGCCGCGCTCACCAAAAGCCCCGATGGCGCGTTCGAGGATCTGCCGGGCGGTCTCGCCGGCGGTTTCCGGCGTGTGCTCGAGGCGTTCCACACCGGTCATGCGCACCGCCTGATCGGTCGTGACCAGCCTGGTATTGAATCGCGCCGCATACTCCGGCAGTGACGGTATCGAACAGTTATAGTCCATCATCACCAGATCGATGGCGCCGGTCCCCAAAGCAAACTCCTGATGCAGCCAGTTGCCCAGCTGTCCCGCGAATGCACTGTCCGGCCTCTGTACCATCTCCTGGCCTTCACACATCGAGCCGTAGACCTTGATACCCGCCGCTCCCGCCTGGCGGGCCTTCGCCGCGAATTCATCCTGCCCGGCCATTCTGGCTACGAGCGATGCCAGCAGCGGCTGGTGGCCGTGACAGACGATATTCACCGAGTCCTCGTCCAGGATGCCGAGGTTAACCGTGCCGGCGCCGATGCTGGACGCGCCCATGAGAATGTCCTGAAGCATATTGATGACCGACAGGCCCGCATAGGAGTTTGCTATGGACAGTTTCATCGCGGTCAACAGCATGTCGACGGGGTCATTGTTGACGCTGGTCATGCATTTGACCAGAGCCGTGCGGATCTCCGAGTTCACACCGCCCGGCATGATACCAAGTTCCTTCCATACATCAATTCTTTTTGCCGGCGCGAAGGCTTCCGTCAGCGTCATCGTCTCGTTGTCGGGCATGTTGATCTCGTTGATGATCAGACTGGCAACCTCTTCGGCTATCGTGTTGGCAGGCTGGTCGGTGCTGATTCCCAGTGAACTTGCCACGGCATTTAGGCGCTCGACATCCCGGATGCTGAAACCGGTCTCCTCCCGGGCCGCAGCCAGCAGCGTTCTGGCGACGTTCTCAGCATGATATGTATTGCCCGCCGCGCCGATAGCGGCCTTCTGTAGTAGATTGCGAGCGACGATCAGGTCAGGTGAAGCGCCACACACGCCAAAAGGGGACTTGGCCGTAATCTTGCAGGGGCCGTTGGAACACAGGACGCAACAGCTCCCCTGAAGGCCCTGCCGGCATTGAGGCTGCTGTGACTCATAACGGTCAAAAACCGTGGTCATGCCCGCTTCCTGAAGTGTTTCATCGGCGCTGCACAGCGCCGTGTCGGAACAGAGTGTGCCTTCACATCTTGATGCCGTGCTGTTTTCCCGCATTCGCTTTCTCCTTGTCAGTCGTTAACCCGATAAACGTAGGCCGGTGCATTTCAAACCGAACGATGACAAGGTTATTAAACTGTTTCCACTATGTCAATAGTGTTTACTATGCATGGCCAGAAAGGCTATAATTCCCCGAGCAGGCCGATTTGGAAGACGATGAATATGACCAGCGACGAAATAAACAGGCTTCTGGCGGATCCGACGCGGTTGAAAATCTACCGGTCGATCATCGCTGCTGGCGGGAGCCCGGTAACCGTTGCCGGCATTGCTGCAGAGTTTGATTTGCATCCCAACGTTGCCCGGCTGCATCTGGAAAAAATGGCTGCCAGCGGACTGCTTGAATCCGAGATTTTTAAGACTGCCAGCGGGGGCCGGCCTGGACGCCGCTATACCATCGGCTCGGTGGTGACGTCGCAGTACCCACCCCGGGACTACCAGTTGCTCGCCTCGATCGCTCTCAGCGCCCTGGAAAGCGGGAGCAAGCCGGAAAGTGTGGCTCGGAGGCGGGGCAGGGAGGAAGGAAAACGGGCTGTCGAGGCTGCTGGCCTGCTGTCAGGCAATACCAACCTGGAGCAGAAAATCGCGAGTTTTGGGAACCTGGTGGATGAACAGGGCCTTTTTGCCAACATCACCCGCCTGGACAAGGAAAAACTGCAGGTCGAAGTCTTTAACTGCGTCTTCCGGGAACTGTCGCCCGGTCAGGAAATGGTCTGCAATCTGCACCATAACCTGATCCGCGGAGTCAGCGAATCATTCTTCGGCAACGTCCGCGTTACCTGCAAGTCAGGCATTGCCAAAGGAGAGAGTAGCTGCCATTTTCTGATCAGGCTTCTTTCCTGAGGAAGATGGAGACTTTCGAACGCTGGAACAATATGGAGTTGGAGTTGGAGTTGGAGTCAACGAAAGCGGGCCAACTCCAGGCTGGGGTAACTCCAGCCCGTCTTTACTACGTTCCAGTTCGTAGCGGTCGAATTGACCTAAGAGCTTTTGCCTCGCTCTGTCTTGTTTTATACAGATCCCAACGAAGCTGGAGATTCATCCAGAAATCCTCGGTCATGCCAAAGAATTTGGCTAGACGAAGTGCGGTGCTCGGAGTAATTCCACGTCGTTTATTCACGATTTCGTTTACCCGCTGATAGGGAACATGGATAGACATTGCTAATTCCCTCTGGGTAATGCCCATGGGCACGAGGAACTCCTCCAGCAGCATTTCACCGGGGTGCGTAGGCTCTCTATGTTTGGGAATCCTTACCATGATCTTTTCCTTTCAGTGATACTTTCAGTGATAATCTGTGATTTCAACATCGGCCGGTCCTGATTCGGTCCATCTGAAGCAGATACGATACTGATCATTTATGTGGATGCTGTGCTGGCCTTTCCGGCCTTTCGATAATGCTTCAAGTTTATTGCCAGGTGGTATCTTCAGCTCTGGGAGAATCTGAGCCGAATCCAGCTGATCGAGCTTTCTGGCGGCGACTTCCCAAAGCAGCCGGGGGCACAGTTTTCGTGCCTACTTAGTGTTCCTGCCATTGAAAATATCCTCTGTGCCCCTGTTTTTGAAAGACTGGATCACGGTGACATGATAGCACGGTAGTCATGCTACAACAAGGATGATTCAGTTAAAAGTTCGAGTCCTGCGTGGGGTTTTACGATCCAGACTAATTTTTTGGCTTAGATAAGCCAAAAACGAGGCACTGAAGTTGGTAGACCAGGTGCTACGGTATTCGAACCGATTTAAGACCGAGATTCACCTCCTCAGACTACTGAAACGCCACATGGAAAAGATTTATGCATGACCGCATCAATCAGGGCACGATGCGTCATACGACCTCAGCCGCCCTTCCGATGGCGTCACGCAGCCCAGCGTATGCGACCGGTTCGCCATGAAGCTTTCGAAGTGATTTGAGAGTGATCGAATGCTGACTGCGAGTGCGCCGATCTAACAGGACGGTGGGAACGACATAGAAATCCCATTGTGAAACGTCGAGCGGATCCAACATCGTCTGATCTTGACATGCGAGCAGTGCGAAGACGTAAACCTTGGCTTGGCGCCGCTTTTCAGAACTCTGTCGATTCGTTTCCGGATCCCAAGCGAACGTTTTGGGACAATTAAATACGATCGTAGAAAGTTTCTCCTGACCCCAGCTTTGGATATATGCTGCCGACTTGACCTCGATGGATATACCGCGTGGATCGTCAAGATCGTAAGCGGCCCACTCGTCACGAATGCAACCAGCGGCACCAACGGCATTCGCAATCAGGTACTCTGCCAAAACACCACGAGTGACGTTACTAACAAGATCAGAAACACTCCAGCGCCAGAAATCCAGTAGGTTGAAATCGAGTCCATGATCACCGTCATGAAATAATTCTCTTCCGGTTTTCCGCTTATGAGGTATGCGTCCAAGGTCAGACATCGAAGAAACCTCGACAGATTATTTATTCATCCTCCGCAAGTTCGGAGTGGCGGCGAAGCATGTATTTATCAAACTGGGGAACTGTAAACGCAGCATAACCGTGGCCGGGTGTGTAGAGTAGTCCTTTTTCAATTAATCTGGCCCGGATTGGACCTGCCTGTTCAGTAGTTCGATTGATGCGGCCGGCGACTTTACTCGCCCTGTGAGGTTCAGGTCCAAGCTCAGCCATGGCAAACAGATACCTGAGTTCCAACTCTGTGGTGCGCTCTGCGCGAACTCGGAAAAAGCTATCATCGAGTTTTGCTTCAACCAGCGGCAGAACCGATTTGGCATCCCTTTGGGATACGGCTGGCCCAGAAGACTCATCCCATACGATCTTGCCATATTCCTGAAGAAAATACGGATACCCCTGCGTGTACTCAACGATAAACGAAACGGCGCTGGTCTCAAACTCAATACCCAGACTTCTGGCAGGAAGAATAAGCGCATCCTTCGCGTCCTCGGCCTTGAGCTTGCCGACCTGGGAAAATCTGAAGAGCCGCTCACTGTACGATTTGGCTTCACCGGCAAGCCGAGGCATCTGGGGCAAACCCGCGCCCACGAGAGTCAGGGGAAGAGAGCGCCGGGTACACTTGTGCAAGGCCATGATCAGCGCTTCAAATTCTATCTGCTTAAGAAACTGAATCTCATCCAGCAGAAAGATAACCCCGATCTTTTTCTCTTTTGCCGCCGTCCCCAGGGCCACAAACAGGTCTGTTAGATCTTCGGCGAGGTCGCCGCTGTCACCGACGCCGGCCAGGGCTTCGACCTCAAGTCCCACCGTAACCGCGCCCTCCGGATTGAACGTCATGGAGAACGACTTGAGTATCGCGGCGGCCCTGCGGACGCGCGCCGACCACCGCGCTTTGGGAGCAATCTGCAACAGAGCCCTGCGCACCTGCGCCGATATTCTGGAGGCGAAAGCAGAGTTCTTCTCGACCTCCCACTCGACAGTTGCCCATTCTCTCGATTCTGCTTTTTCCCGAAAAACGACGAGCAGAACTGTTTTGCCAACGCCGCGCAGTCCCGTGATTATCATAGACTGTTCGCTGTAACCTCTTTCGAGACGCTGCAGGAGTATTTCGAACGACTTAAGCTCTTCGTCACGGCCGGCGAGTACCGGCGGTTTCGCGCCGGCCCCGGGGGCATATGGGTTCTTGCGAGGGTCCATTCGCTGGCTCCTTAACAGACTAAACGTATCTTATCTTTTTTTGATAAGACATGTCTAGTCTGTAAATTCTCAGTTCGTTCAAGTGCTGGCCATTATTTCTTCGGATAGAAAAAGGGCGTTTCTAAAAATACACAATCGCTCCAAAATACCTTTTGAATAGGCTGAAGCGGCACTTGGGCAGATGATAAAACCAACAAGAGAATCGAAATAGATGTTACTATATCTTTAGGTCTTTTGCCCTAAATTTATAGTAATACATGCTATCGACTCTAATTACATCCAAGGCTCGCGTAGAACTAATCACCTGGTTTATTATTCATCCCGGTGAACGCTTCTATTACCGTCAGCTAATTGACATTCTGAACGCGAGCAAACAATCGATTCAGAACGAGTTGGCGCGTTTGGAAAGTGCAGGCTTGCTTTCCAGCCAGAAAGAGGGAAACATCCGCTTTTTCTGGGTCAATAAGGATTTCATCCTGTATCCGGAAATCAAGAGCATGATCTTCAAGACCGTCGGAGTCGGCGACGAGCTTAGGGAATCACTTTCCAAGATCGGTGACATTAAATCGGCCTTCATCTATGGATCGGTGGCAAAAAACCTGGAGGATGCTCGCTCAGATATTGATGTCATGGTGATCGGTAACGTCATGGTAGATGCCGTCCATGAAGCCATCATGAAAGCAGAAGAGCATCTGGGGCGTGAGGTGAATTACTCAATATTTAGCCCCAGCGACTGGAAGAAGCAATTGAAGGCGAAAAAAGGCTTTGCTAGCGACGTTGCCAGGGATCAGAAAATATTCTTGATCGGGAACGAGGATGAGTTGCGAAAGCTTGGCTAAAGGACAAAATCGCAGATGCTGACAAAAACCGTCCTTTTCATCTCCAGCTGGATGACAACAATTCGTAGGCATGCCACTTCAAATCTCTTAGCCAGTAAAGTCTCCACTCATTTTTGGTACGCGTATATTTGAGCTTTGCCACCGGAATTTCCATCGTCTGGCCAGAATCGTCCCAGGCAGGCCGCTTCTCGTAGATTGTGACGTCGTGGCCATTATCCGGTAAATAATTTCAAGTTCATCTCTGATGTGGGCAGGAATCCGTCCCCGGCACATTGTGCCAACTAGCCTATCGATCTTCTTGAGTGATATTTCGCTGAATACCATTCGATGGTTCCGCGTCGCGTAGCTGCCTATGACGATTTATACACAGGCCTTTTACTCGCTTCTTTAAGTATGGCCAGAATAAATTCCCCGAATTGCAGGATGCCTTCGTCTAGCTGCGCCTTTGCCAATGCTTCGAAATACTCGCCCCGCTGCTCGTTCTTGATGGTCACCCAGGAGTACCCGGCAGATAATAAAAGATAATTCATCAGCAGTCTTCCTGTCCTGCCGTTGCCATCTAAATATGGATGAATGGTGACAAAGAAATAATGCGCCAGGATTGCTCTCACAACTGGATTTTGAATCTTATTCACAAGTTGTGCGTAGCTTGCCATAAGCTCTGGTAGCTTTTCATACGAGGGCGGAGCATAACGCGTTCCCCTTATATAAACAGGCATGCTCCGGTAGGTGGTCAGACTGTAGTAGTCAACTATGCCCGCGTCAGTCGAAGGCTTGAAAAGCTTGGAATAGGTGTCTTTGATGAAATCCTCTGCGATATGAGGCTTCCCAAAATCTTGCTTCACCCCGGCCAAAATAAAATCGAATGCTTCTGAATATCCTACGATCGCCATCCGGTTTTTCAGCTTCTCAAGATGGTCGGCACCTTCGCCTTTTTCTTCCTTGGGAGCACGACCCGAAAGCAATACATCGACGTCTTCCGGCGTTATTCTATATCCCTCCAGCGATGTGGAATGATACGTGTCATATTTCTTGTGTTCTTTGGCATGTTTTAGAAGGTCGGCAAGCGGCTGCTTTTTTATCCGGGCAATCTTCGCCTTCAGGTGCCTGTTTAAGGCATCTTCAAATTCTTTTGCCTGTTGCTCCTGCCTGATGACCCAGGGAGGAGCCAACAGCGCAGGCTTTTCAAATGCAAGCTTGGATTCATTTTTCCGCTTTTTAACGACCTGGTAGTGCGTGTAATCTTCGATTATTTTCTCTAGGGCTTCAGCCAAGTCTGGTCTTTTGGCCTCCCAAGCCAGCTCGACAAGGCGTTTGAAAATAACAGGTTTGGGTCGAGTAGCATAAATCGCCCCGAGCATCCTTTTGTCAAAATCAGTACCGGCAATAAAGCTTTGCACTTCCTTTAGTGACAATTTATTTACATCAACCAGCACTAGTTCAGGAATAGCGGCCGGTATTTGTCTCCCGGCTATTTCCTGCTTCATAACGAGCCGTTCATCGAAATGAGGATCGTGCCTGAGCTCAATTTCGAAGTCCAAAGGCAGTGAAATTGTTCTGTTGGTTTTATCTTGCGTCTTTATGGTCAGGTGTTTCTGAGCCGCTTGGTCCCCGTTATATACAGAAAGGGCCGATTCTCCCCGCAGTGACCATTTATGATTGGCGAGGATCTGCTCTATCGCCTGCCAGTATAGAAGCGGGAAGACATCGTCGATTTCATCCTCTGGCCGTTTGAGAATCCAGCAACCTCTGGACACTTTAAAGATCAGCCTGCGTTTCCTAAGATAGTCACGCTGCCTTTGGTCCGGGACTTCGCCCGAAGAAACGACGTACTTATGTTGTTTGGTTTTTTCGGCCCACCATTTCATGGCCTTTTCTTGCAGACTCATCTCAATATTCCTTAGCGAATAAAATACAATATTTTATAGCGGAAAATGTTCAATATTCTTTAGTGGATACTATACAATATTTTATAGCGTGAAAAAAACATTTGCAAGGGTTTTT
>JAJZQT010000004.1:29633-48585 GCA_021803005.1 Actinomycetes bacterium | reverse complement strand
GTTCTTGCCATCACCTGCTTGCTGACATTCTTCAGCGCCTCGAAGACCCCCTCGCCGGTGAGGGCGCAGGATTCCACAGCGGGTGAATTTGTCTGATTGAGAAGGTCGTCGAGATCCTTAGACGTGAAGATGTCGCTCAGGTCTCGCTTGTTGTATTGCATGACCATGCCAAGATCCATCGGGCTGTCGCCCTGGTCTTCGAGGTTATCCCACATATTCAGGTAGGCCTCGACATTATCGTCAAGCCGGTTTAACTGGGAATCAACCACGAAGACGATGCCGTCGACGCCCTGGATTACCAGCTTGCGGCTGGCGTTATACTGGCGCTGGCCTGGAACCGTGTACAGATGAAAGCGCGTCTTCAACCCGCGCACCTTGCCCAGATCGAGCGGCAGGAAGTCGAAATACAGAGTACGCTCCTCCTCGGTGGCGATCGACACAAGCTTGCCCTTCACCTGAGGGTTAACTTTACGGTAAATATACTGGATGCTCGTCGTCTTGCCACCAAGGGCGCAGCCGTAATAGACGATCTTGTAATTGATCTCTCCGGCGGCCAGGTTAATCAGTGCCACTGGTTTTTCCTCCATTCAAAGCTCTCGTCAGCGACCGGGCGGCCCTTCTGGTTATCAAGCGAACGCGGCCCAGCTCCCCAAAACCGCGGAAGCAGATTACCAGCAGGATATTATCGGTCACCTGTGAAACCTGTATGTTCAACTCCGAACCCTCATGCAGCATGACTGTAAATCCGGAATTTTCAAGAATGCTTCCCAGCTGGCTGGCGGCGGCAAATGAGCTTGAGACCAGCACCGCCATAGCCTCCGAGTCTATACGCTGTGTCGATGATATCACGGTAATGGGCTGCCCTGCGGAGGAGATAAGCCCCAGATACTCGGGGGAAAGGGAGGCTTGCAGGCGCTCCAGTACCGGTTTTACCGCGTCCATCTGTGATTTCTGGACTTTCAGATTTTTGCTCATCGCCTCATCTACCCGAAGAAGCCTCCAATAAAGCTTATCGGCAGTGAACTTTTCCCCCGCGATTATCATTTCTCAAGCTAAAGTTGAACCTTGGTTAAGCAGGGAATATAATGTTTCAAACCTAGTCCGTGGAGGTCAAAGTGGAGAAACTTCCTGAGCTTTCCAGCCTGTCTGACCAGGAACTGAAATCCCTGATCCGGGAGCTTGTCACCCAGGAGCAGGAGCTGAGTTATCAACGACGCATACTGCATGGAAAAATCGACATTCTGCGGGCCGAGCTGGTTCAGAGATTGTCAGGCAAGAGGGATTCTGGAGAAACACTCATTTCTGCCGATGATGTCAGCAAGCTCACCGACATCCTCGCCAAGGGCGAGCGTTTTTCCATCGGTGGTCAACCGTCTGAAAAGTAGTATCCGGTTGCGGGAACCAGCCCGCCGGTTATAAGTTACTGACGTGTTCATCAAGGGGAGGAGCAAGAGTGCCAGAGCGTTTTGCGAAGCTTGTGAATGCAGTCCAACACCTCTTTGAGGATATGGGCGTTGACGTTGTTGCGGAAAGGGTCCTGCGCTTTTTATTGCAGGAAATCCACTGCGGAAAGACCCTCGAAGAGGCTTTGGATGAGCCTTACGTGGTCAATAATACGACGCCTGCATGGCGGCGGGAAATTTTGGAACGCCCAGAAGTGATCGCGGCCGTGGAGGAAGAGGTGGAAAAAACATTTCAAGGGCGTAAGGGTGATTGTGACTAGTGAGCAAGGTATATTGCCAGGAGTGCGGCTTCCGGAATACGGAAGACGGGAAGTATTGCAGTAAATGCGGCGCCTTGCTGCCGGATGAAGGCGCCGGCGCCCAGTCCACCATACGCTATTCGCCCGAGGCCGAGGAGCGGGAGCCGGATATCGGGTCTCTTGCGGAAGTGGCGGAAGGCGTATCGCTGGTCGTGCGGAGTGGGGGAGGCCTGGCAGGAGAAGTGTTTTCGCCCTCGGGCGAAAAGACCACGATAGGGCGGCACCCCGATAGCGACATCTTTCTTGACGACATCACCGTGTCTCGCAACCATGCGCTCCTCATCCACAAGCCGGACGGTTTTTTCATTCAGGATCAGGGCAGCCTGAACGGTACTTATGTCAACCGGGTCAGGGCGGAGACTCGAAAACTTTCAGACGGTGACCAGGTGCAGATCGGCAAGTACAAGCTAATTTACATGGAACGATGAAAGAGGAAGAGGGTTCAGGCGCCGGCGCCAAAGCGTTGACGATCGGCGCCGTGGTCGAGCTTCTGCAGCCTGAATTTTCCGACATCAGTATCAGCAAGATCCGTTATCTCGAAGACGAGAAACTGATATCTCCCAAGCGTACTTCGGGTGGCTACCGCCTCTTTTCCAAGGCGGACGTGGAGCGGCTTCGCACCATCCTCGCGCTGCAACGAGACGAGTTCCTGCCGCTCAAGGTCATCCGCCAGGAGCTGTCGCGAAAGGGAACAGTGGCTGTGCGTCCGGCCAGCGGCAGGCGCTTCAAGAAAGTCAGCCTGAAGGCTCCGGCGGCGCCGGGAACCAAAAGTTACACTCTTGAGGAGGCCATCGAGGCTTCAGGGGCCGAAAGCGAGCTGGTGGGCGAGCTGGAGGAGTACGGACTCATCAACGGCGTTTCAAGCGGGGGCACCAGGCGCTACGATCAGACCGACGTCGAAGTGATGGCGGCCGCATCCGACCTGGCTCAGTACGGTGTCGGCGCCCGCAACCTGCGAACCCTGAAGAGCTCCGTGGACCGTGAGTCGGCGCTGCTCTTGCAGATCCTTTCACCGACTCTCAAATCAAAAAATCCGCAGACGCGCAAGGATGGCATCGCCGCGCTTGAAAACCTCGCAACCGTATCGTCGTATCTCAAACATTTGCTTCTTATCAAGGACCTCAAAAATTATACTTCGTAACTGACAGCAGATATTCACAAATATGCGCCAGTTCACAAATAATAATGATAGTCAAGTCACAAGTATTAATTCAGGACTAAGGAGAATACACAGATGGATCTGGCAGCCAAGATTCGCGACATCCCCGATTTTCCTAAAGAGGGGATCGTTTTTAAGGACATCACGCCGCTGTTGCAGGACGCTGAATCGTTACGCTACGCCGTTGACCAGCTGGCCGAGTTCGGAGTGGGGAAGAAGGTAGATGTCGTTGTCGGCGCTGAAGCACGCGGCTTCATACTGGGCGCGGCGCTGGCATACACCCTGGGAGCCGGGTTCGTGCCGGCGAGAAAGCCCGGCAAACTGCCGTTTCTGACCGTGGCTGCCGAATATGACCTGGAGTATGGCACCGACAGCCTCGAAGTCCACAACGACGCCATCGTGCCGGGTACGAGGGTTCTGGTGCACGACGATCTGCTGGCCACCGGGGGGACGGCCAGGGCCAAATGCGACCTGGTGGAAAAGCTGGGCGGCGAGGTAGTGGGAGTCTGCTTCATTGTCGAGCTATCGTTTCTGAACGGGCGCGACAAGCTCAAGGAGTACGACATCGTGAGCCTGATCAAGGTGGATGCGGAGTAGGGATCGGCATGGTAAGTCCGCGGGTTCGCAGTAAAAGTGGGGGACTGAAATCCAGCAAAATCAAAAGCGCCCCAAAAGACGCCCTGCGGGCGCCTTTTTTCTTAGCGGTAGATCTCGGCGTTGACGTAACCGACGCCGCTGATGCCGATAGCCTGGGCGCTCGAGAATGAGAGATCGAGGATGCGTCCGCCCACATACGGCCCCCGGTCATTGATGCGCACGAAAACAGAACGCCCTCCATGCGTGACTTTTATCCAGGTGTTGAACGGAAGCGACTTGTGGGCGGCGGTGTAGCCGTACATATTGTAGATCTCGCCGTTCGCGGTCGTGTTTCCCTGAAATCCCGGGCCGTACCAGCTGGCCAGGCCGTTCAGGGTTATGCCGGTCGGCTGAAGCCCGGCCGGGGGCGTATTGCTGACGATAACAGGCGCGCCCATGGTTCCCATGAATAAGCTGCCGGAATCAGCGGTGGTCTCCTGGGCCAGCCTGTCCAGCTCTTCCTTCTGGCGCGCCTGGGCCAGCGCCTGATTCTGCTTATTGATGCTGGCGGTGCCGGTTGCGATCTTGCCCTCCAGCTGCCGCTTTCTTGCTGTCAGCGCATTCACGTCCTCTGCCTGGGCCTGTTTCAGGGTGTCGACTTTCTCATGCATCAGCCGCACCGTATCGGCCTGGGCCTTTACCTGCGCTACCAGCCTCTGGTCGTTCTCGGAGACCTTGCTAAGGTAGGAAACCCGCGCCAGGGCATCGGAGAAATCTTCACTCGAGAGCACAACGGCGTACATGCTTGAGTCGCCCAGCTTGTATATGGCTGCAATCCGGCCTTCATAGAGCCTGAGAGTCTCGTTGTAGCGGTCCTCGGAGTCCCTGAGCATGGAAGTGGCGTCTGCGAGGTCCAGGCGCCTCTGGTCGAGGTATTGCTGGGCTCCGGCGATCCTGGCATTCAGATCGGCGAGCTCCTGGCGGTTGGCAGCGATTTCGTGCTGCTGATTTTCGATCTGGCTGGAGATATCCTGGGAAGAGCTTTCACCGGCGGCGGTTGAGACCAGGACCAGCAATAAGCACATCACGGCTGCGGATATAGCTGCAATCAGTTTCAAAGATGTTACCGAAGTCCTAAATGTTTTTGTCTTGGTCAAAATGACGGTTCCGTTTTAGGAAGTCTGAACAAAAAGGCTGCGTTTGAAACAGCACGTGGCATCTATCGACACGGGCCGAAGAGAGTTTAGTACATATGGGGAGGATTAATTAAGTGCCCGGAGGCCGTTGAGTCAATTAATATATGGTTACATAAGATATATTATCGTGCATGAATGAAAGAGGCGGGCGGGTGGTTTTAGCCTTGTCGGGTGTAAGGGCCATCTGAAAGAACGGCTGGAATGCGGTGTGCAGCGGTATTTAATGGGTGGCTATAAAAGGAAAACTGATGGTTCGGAAGTTCTTGGGGATTTCAAGGAATCTAGAGAGATTCCAGAAGATTCTGGATATCAGCGGCCGCGGAGTCCATCGCATATTTGAATTCGTCGCCCGAGGAGCGCACCAGGACCTCTACGGAGCCGTCCGCAACCGAGCGCTTGCCTATGGTTACGCGGATCGGGAAGCCCAAAAGCTCGGCGTCGGCGAATTTGACCCCAACCGAAATGGCGCGGTCATCCAGCATCGTCTCGACGCCGGCCGCTTCGAGCTCGGTATAAAGTTTCTCCGCGGCAGCGGCCTGCAGCTCGTCTGCTGGCTGTAGAAGGGCCAGATGGACGGAAAAGGGCGCGATATTGACCGGCCAGACGATTCCCTGACCGTCTGAGAGCTGTTCTACGGCCGCGGCGGCGATGCGCGCGGGCCCGATACCATAGCTTCCCATCACGACGGTCTGTTCCTTGCCATTTTCATCAAGGTAGGTCGCTCCCAGCGGTTTGCTGTATTTGGTGCCCAGCTTGAAGATATTGCCGACCTCGATGACCTGCTCGAGGCTGAGGCGGGTGCCGCAGTTGGGGCATTTCTCGTCGGCCTTGACGCGGCGTATATCGGCGAATTCGGTCTCGAAATCCTTATCCGGAACCAGGCCCTGAACGTGAAAACCGTTCCTGTTGGCGCCGGCGACAAAAACGCCGCCTTCCAGCGATTTGTCAGCGATCTTGCGGACCTTCAGGTCGAGTGGCCCGATAAAACCGGGTTCGGTTCCGGCAATTTCCCTGATTTCCTCGGCGTTTGCCGGCCTGTGCTCGCCAATGATGCGATTCAGCTTCGATTCCTGCAACTCCTGGTCGCCGCGGACCATGGCCAGCACAGGTCCGTCTTTTGCCATGATCAGCAGGGATTTTATCAGCAGAGAGGGGGCAACGCTTAAGAACGACGAGACCTCCTCTATCGTGCGGACATCGGGCGTCTCCACCTCCACCACTCCCGGTTCGGGATATGGCGGATTCTCCGGCATCGATATTGCCAGTTCCACGTTGGCGGCGTATCCGCAGCTGCAGAGCGCGACCTCGTCCTCCCCGGCGGCGCTGGGAGCCATGAATTCGTGTGCGGTTGCGCCTCCCATCATGCCGGGATCGCTCTCGACCATGTAGAAACGGATGCCGCAACGCTCGTAAATGCGGCTGTAGGCCTCAATATGGCGCTGATAGCTGTGCTCCAGAGCGTCTATGCCGGTATCGAAGCTGTAGGAATCCTTCATGATGAATTCACGCGTGCGCAGGATGCCGCTTTTGGGCCGGGCTTCGTCGCGCAGTTTGGTCTGGATCTGGTACCAGATCTGGGGTAGATCGCGGTAGGAGCGGATCTCGTGGGACGCCAGCCAGGTGATGACCTCTTCGTGGGTCATGGCCAGGACCATGTCGCGGCCGCCGCGGTCCTTAAGCCGGAACATCTCGTCGCCAATTTCCTGCCAACGCCCCGTTTGCTGCCAGATTTCCGCGGGTTGCAGCACCGGCATCGAGATCTCCTGGGCGCCGATGGCGTCCATTTCCTCCCGGATGATGGCGCAGATCTTATCCATCACCCGCACTCCAAGCGGCAGGTAAATATATAGTCCCGCGGCCAGCTGGCGGACCATGCCGGCGCGAACCATCAGCTTATGGCTGACGGCCTCCGCCTCGGCGGGATCCTCTTTCAGGGTTGGGAAAAATATCTGTGTCGCGCGCATGACGGTTTTAAGCCTACAGAGTTTTGGCCGGCATGTGCAAACCACCAGTCAAAATGCCGAAAATCCGAATCAGGCCCCGGACTTCCGGATCTCCTCGAAAAGAGCATCCACCAGGTCAGCGGCAGGGACTTTGCGAATAGGCTCGCCGGCGGCGAAGATCAGGCCTTCACCCTTGCCGCCGGCGATGCCGAAATCGGCGCGGCGCGCCTCACCGGGACCGTTGACGACACAGCCCATGACTGCTACCTCGAATGTGGCCTCGAAGTCGGCCAGGCGCCTTTCAACTTCCAGGGCGATCGCTTCCACATCGATCTCGGTTCTGCCACATGTCGGGCAGGAAATCAAGCCAGGCCCGTGTTCCCGCAAGCCCAGGCTGCGAAGGATTTCAAAACCTACCCGGACTTCCTCGACGGGATCGCCGGTAAGCGATACGCGGATGGTGTCCCCCACTCCCTGCGCCAGCAGCGCTCCGATGCCGACGGCGCTCTTGATCGAACCGCCCCAGCTGGTGCCGGCTTCAGTGATTCCCAGATGGATTGGATATTCGATTTCCCGCGCCAGCGCGAGGTTGGCTTCGATGGTCTCAGGCACCGAGGAAGACTTGGCCGAGATCTTGAAATCACGGAAACCCGTTTCCTCAAACATGGTTACATAATCGAGAATAGTCTCCACGAGGGCCCTGACCGGTTCATCGCTCATCAGCTCGCGTCTTTCCCGGGGAATCGAGCCGGCGTTGACGCCGATGCGGATGGGAATACCGGCGCCGCGGGCGGCCTCGACAACTTCAGCCACGCGGTCGCGGCTGCCGATGTTGCCGGGATTTATCCTCAGCCCGGCAGCGCCCGCGGCTACCGAGGCGATCGCCAGTCTGGCCTTGAAATGAATGTCAGCGATCACCGGCAGGGGCGAATCGGCCGCGATCAGGGAAAGAGCCTCCGCCGCGGCTTCGTCAGGAACAGCCACGCGCACCATTTCGCACCCGTAAGCCGCCAGGCTGCGGATCTGCCCCAGGGTGGCTTCGGCGTCGCGGGTATCGGTATTGGTCATCGACTGCACCGACACGGGAGCACCGCCGCCGATGGCGACATCGCCGACGTGAATCTGTCTTTTCGATGTCATGGCTGAATCTGGAAACCGGGGCCCAGGAGGCGCTGGATGTCGTTGACGAGCCCGAAAAGGAACAGCATGCCGAAGAGCATCAGGCCTACCACCGAGACCCGCTCGAACACCTCGCGCTTGATCGGAGAGCCCTTGATCTTCTCTATAATATTGAACAGTACGTGCCCGCCATCCAGCGGCAGCAGGGGCAGCAGGTTGAAAATCGCCAGCTGCAGGCTGATGAAGCCCAGCACGCGCAGGTAGACCCCCCAACCCAGGTCGATCGTCTGCGAGGAAATGGCGACGATGCCGATCGGGGACGAGAGCTCCTGCCGGCTCTGCTGGCTGATAAAGAGGTTCTTTATTGCTATGAAGACTTCACCGGTGATGAATTTCACATCCGAGAGCGCATCGACCGCCGCCTCTGTTACCGGCAGGCTGTGATTACCGACAAGCTGGGCGTCGAAGAGCACCCCTAGAAGCCCCTCGCCCGTGCTTTCATTGACCCCTACGTTCGCCTGCAGGGTCATCTGCTGGCCGTCGCGTTCGATAAGAAGGGTCACGGTCTGCCCGGGGTGGGAGCGCAGCTCGTTGCGCAGGGCCTTGGCATCGTCGGAGCTGACGCCGTTTATCGCCAGCAGCTTGTCGCCTGCCTGGACGCCGGCCTGCTGGGCGCCGCTGTCAGCCTGCACCTGCGAAATGCTCGTGGTCGGTTGATATTCAGGCACTCCGTGCCAGTAAAAAGCAAAGAACAGCACTGCCGCCAGCAGCAGGTTCATGGCTGCGCCGGCTGAGATCACAATTATCCGCTGCCAGACAGGCTTGGAATAATAGGCGCGCGGCACGACGTCCTCGGGCAGGTCTTCTTCCCGGGTCATGCCGGAGATCTTCACGTAGCCGCCGAGAGGGATGAAACCGATGCCGTACTCGGTTTCGCCGACCTGCTTTTTGACCGCCGCCGGGGGGAAGCCGATATAGAATTTCTCGGCTCGCATGCCAAAGGCCTTGGCGGTGATGAAGTGTCCGAATTCGTGAATGAGGATCAAAAGCCCGATCCCCAGGATTGCGATTGCTATGAGCATGGTCTACGCGGTCAGGGCTTCAGCCCGCTGGCGTGCCTCTTCGTCGATTGCAGTTACGTCTTGCAGTCCTCCGAGATGATCGGGGAGGTTGGCGTCCATGGAGCCAACCGTCTTTTCAATCAGGTCGGCAATTTCCAGGAAGCGTATTCGTCCGGCCAGAAAAGCGGCCACGGCCACCTCGTTGGCGGCGTTGACGGCGACGGGCGCGCCGCCGCCCCGCTTGCCGGCTTCTACCGCGATTCCCAGGCAAGGGAAAGCCTCAAGGTCGGGCTTGAAAAATGTGAGCTCACGTTCGGCGGTCAGGTCCAGGCGTGGCAGCTTGACCGGCAGCCGGACCGGATAATTGAGCGCGTAGGCGATGGGAAGCTTCATGCTGGGAAGTCCCATCTGGGCCAGGACCGAACCGTCGGCGAACCTGATAAGCGAGTGAACTACGGATTGTGGATGGACAAGCACTTCTATCTCATTATAGGCCACTCCGAACAGGTGGTGGGCCTCGATGACCTCAAGGCCCTTGTTCATCAGCGTGGCGGAATCGATCGATATCTTGGTGCCCATGCTCCAGCGGGGATGGTTGAGCGCATCCTCGCGGCTTACGTTTTCCAGCTCTTCCCGTGGTTTCCCGAAAAAAGGGCCACCCGAGGCGGTAAGGAAGATGTGTTCGGTCTGTTGCTGGCCCTGCATGCACTGGAAGATGGCGCTGTGCTCGCTGTCCACGGGAAGGATGCGGGCATGATTCTTTCGGGCCAAACTCATGACGAATTCTCCGCCCACGACCAGGCTCTCCTTGTTGGCAAGGGCAAGGTCGACGCCTTTTTCCAGCGTGGCGACGGTGGCTTCGAGGCCGGCGGCGCCGACGACAGCGTTCAAGACCAGGTCGCAGTCGACTTCCCCGATGAGGCCACGGATACATCCGGGGCCGGTGAAGACGACGGCGCCGGGCAGCTCATCCATGACCGTGGACCCCGCGGTTTCATCGAGGATGGCCAGAGAGTTCACTCCGAATTTGTCGGCCTGCTCGGCGAGCAGACGGTGGTTGGTTCCAGCGGCAAGGCCGGCAACCTCAAGACCTGGCGTCTCGGAGATGACTTCGAGCGCCTGCTTCCCGATCGATCCGGTGGAGCCCATTATTAATACTTTTTTTATTGTCATGTCTTCATTTCCGTCTGGCTTTGCGTGAATCAGCTGCCGCTGCTTACCAGGGCCGCCACGATGTAAAAGGAAGCCACGGATGCAAACAGCAGCGAGTCGAACCGGTCGAGGATCCCTCCGTGCCCCGGAATGATCGTGCCCGCGTCCTTAACATGTGATGCCCGTTTAATGTAAGACTCGAACAAGTCACCCAGAGGCGCTGCGATGGCAATCACGAGGCCGAGCACAAAGAACTGGCCCGAGCCCATCCAGCCGAGCTGTTTGCCAACGATCAGGACGACGACGATCGTGCCGACAAATCCAGCCAGCGTGCCCTCGATCGTCTTCTTCGGCGAGATAACCGGCGAAATCGGCCGCTGACCGAGGAAGTGGCCCACGGTATAGGCAACGGTGTCCGAGGACCAGGTCGCCAGCAGCACCACGAACGCCAGGCTGACACCGAATGCAGGCGTGTTTCTCAGCAGGATCACATGCGAAAAACCCACGCCGACGTAAAAAGCGCCGAAGTAGGTTACCGCCATCTCCCCCACCATCTCCGGCTTGAGTCCGCGGATAGCGTGCAGAATAAAAGTGAGCGCGAAGAGGTAGATCGTGCCCCGAAGAGCGCCTTCGAGGCCACCGGTATGGGCGCCGATCAGAATCAGTATGGCGCCCGCATAACCTGCCAGAAGGTTCGGCTTATAGGACCTGGTCATGCGATAGAACTCGTGCAGGCCCAGGACGCTCAGCACAATCAGGGCTATGAGGAGAGCGAGACCGCCGGTATAGACTACGATCAGAGCAAGGATGGCGCCGATGGTGCCGACGAGTGCCCGGGTGATGAGCAAGGCAGCCTACCTGGCCCCGAAGCGCCGCTGGCGCCTGCCGTATTCCGCGAAAGCCGACAGCAGGTCTTCCTCGCTGAATTCAGGCCACAGTTTATCCAAGAAGACAAGTTCGCAATAGGCGCACTGCCACAAAAGGAAATTGCTGACGCGCTGTTCGCCGCTGGTGCGGATCAACAGCTCCGGATCGTGCATCTCGGGAGCGTAGAGATATTTCTGCACGTCTATCTCTCCCCCGGCGACACCGTTGCCGGCTGCGGCTTTCATGGCGTCCTCGATTTCAGCGCGGCCTCCATAGTTGAAAGCGACAAAAAGGGTCATGGCTTCATTTTTGTCTGTCAGTTGCTCCGCCCATTCTATCTTTTCCAGCAGCGCTTCGGAGAGCTCCGCCCGCCTGCCGATGAAGCGGACGCGCACGTTCTGTTCATGCAGCTCCGGGACCTCGCGGTCGATCAACTCGGCGAACATTTTCATCAGGTCGTTGACTTCAGCTGCGGGGCGCTGCCAGTTCTCGGTAGAGAATGCGTAAACGGTAAGTTCCAGGACGCCTGCCCTGCGCGACGACTTGATCGTGCGCTTGAGGGTCTTGGCGCCCTCACGGTGCCCGGCGATTACCGGCAGGTGGCGGTGCGACGCCCAGCGTCCGTTGCCGTCCATGATGATGGCTACATAGCGCGGGGTGCCTTCGGCTGATAATAAAAAATCTTCGCTTTTGTTCTTGCTCCGGCGAAGATATCCAAGGAGGTTACGCAGGACGGCCATCACACCTCCAGGATCTCACCTTCCTTGCGGGTGAGCATCTGGTCGATATTCTCCGTATGCTTGTCGGTAAGCTTCTGCAGCTCGTCCTTGGTCCGGCGCAGGTCGTCTTCAGATATCTCGCCTTCTTTCTGCAGCTCTTCCAGGTCGTGGAGCACGTGGCGCCGGATGTTTCTGACGGCGACGCGGCCGTTCTCGGCCAGACCCTTGACGACCTTTACCAGATCACGGCGCCGCTCCTCGGTGAGCTCCGGGATCGCCAGCCGGATGACGTTGCCGTCATTGCTCGGATTCAGCCCCAGCTCTGATTCCATGATCGAGTGCTCGATGTCTTTGATGGAAGATTTGTCATAAGGAGTGATGACCAGCAACCTGGGTTCGGGCGCGCTGATGTTGGCGAGCTGCTTCAATGGCGTCTTGGTGCCGTAATAATCGACCGAGATCCGGTCGAGCAGCGCCGTCGAGGCCCTGCCGGTGCGGATGGTGTTGAATTCGTTGTGGCAGGCGATGACGGCCTTGTCCATGCGGTCGCGCCCGTCCTCGAGGAACTCCTCAACCATCTCGTTCATCAGACCTCCCTGGGTTACCGGTTACTTCGCCGGTGAGCTTACTATAGTTCCGGCTCTTTCGCCAGAAAGCACGCGTTGAATGTTGACCTTGTCGGTCATGTTGAAGACATGGATGGGAAGGCTGTTATCCATGCAGAGCGAAAGCGCGGTGGTGTCCATCACCCTGAGGCCGCGCTCGATTGCTTCCAGATGCGTGACGTCGGGCAGGAAGACGGCGTCCGGGTTGGTCTCGGGATCGGAATCGTAAACGCCGTCATAGGTGCGCTTGGCCATGAGGATGGCCTCGGCGCCGATCTCGAGGGCCCGCAGCGCCGCGGCGGTGTCAGTCGTGAAATACGGGTTGCCGGTTCCGGCTGCGAATATGACGACTCTCTTCTTCTCGAGATGGCGGATGGCGCGCCGGCGGATATAGGGCTCGGCGACCTCCTGCATGTGGATCGCCGACTGGACTCTCGTGTTGAGTCCCAGTTTTTCCATGCCATCTTGCAGCGCCAGCGCGTTGAGCACGGTGGCTATCATGCCCATGTAATCTCCGGTGGCCCTGTCCATGCCACGGGTGCTGCCGGCGACTCCCCGGAATATATTACCGGCGCCCACGACGATGGCTATCTCGACGCCGCGCTGCCAGGCAGTATGGATCTGGGTGGCTATGGCCTTGATCTTGTCGGGATCTATGCTCAGGAGCTCATCGCTCTGGAGCGCCTGCCCCGACAATTTGATAAGGACGCGCTTGAATACCGCCGGCTGATCGGCATAGTCCCGCAGCGACGCCGGTTTGTCTTCCGGCGTCAACTTTCCTTGCCCAGCTCGAATCTGGCAAAGCGTTTGATGACGATATTCTCACCGATCTTGCCCACGATCGCGCCGAGCAGCTGTTCAACCGTCAGTTGATCGTCCTTGACGAAGGGCTGTTCCAGCAGACAGACCTGCTCGAAGAATTTATTGAGCTTGCCGGTAGCGATCTTTTCCAGGATGTTGTCAGGCTTGCCGGTCGCCCGGGCCTGGTCCTTGTATATCGCCAGCTCCGCGTCGACCACTACGGGGGGAACATCCTCACGGCTGATGTACAGGGGGGCGGCGGCGGCGATATGCATGGCGATATCATGAACGAATGCCTTGAAGTCGTCATTGCGGGCGACAAAGTCGGTTTCGGAATTAACCTCCACAAGCACGCCGATCTTGCCGCCGGCGTGTATGTAGCTGTCGACCAGGCCTTCATTGGCTGTCCGGCCGCTGCGCTTGGCCACATCGGCGAGTCCCTTGGTGCGAAGCAGCTTGACCGCCTCGTCGAAATTACCGCTGCATTCCGAAAGCGCCTTCTTGCAATCCATCATGCCGGCGCCTGTCTGCTCGCGCAGCTCTTTTACTTCTTTTGCGCTAACTGCCACTTTTCACCTCGCTGTTCTCGTCTGCGTCTTTTTCTTTGCTTTCAGTTTTGCCGGGTTCCGCCGCCGGCTTGGCTTCAGCCGCTGCCGGTTTTACCTCGGCGGCGGGTTTGGGCCTGGGCGCCTGCTTGGGCTTTGCGGCTGCTGGTTTGGCGGGACGCGCCGCCGGCTTTGCTTGCGGCTTTCCCGCGCCGCCGGCCGGTGTGGCCTCCTGCCCCTGTGGAGCCGCCTCTGCCGCTGCCTTGGCGGCCGCTTCCGCCGCCGCCGCTGCCTTGGCGGCCGCTTCCGCTGCTGCCTTGCCGGCCAGCAGCTCTTTTTCGGTAAGCATCTGCTTGCCTTCCACTGCCGCTTCCGCCAGAGCCCGGATGATCAGGCCGCAGGAGCGGATGGCGTCGTCGTTCCCGGGGATGACATAATCGACCTCGTCAGGATCGCAGTTGGTATCCACCAGGGCTACGACCGGGAGTTTGAGTTTGCGGGCTTCCTTGATGACGATGGCTTCGCGCCTGGGGTCGATCACAAAGACTGCGGCGGGCAATCTGTCCATATCCGCTACGCCGCCCAGATTGGTCTCGAGCTTCTTTAGCTCCGCCTGGAGGTTCATCTGTTCACGCGTCGGCAGCAGGTCAAGCTGGCCCTCGTCGCGCAGGCGGCGAAGCTCATGGAGCCGCTTGATTCGCTGGGAAATGGTGCTGAAGTTGGTGAGCAGGCCGCCGAGCCAGCGGTGGGACACATACGGCATTCCCGACCGGGCCGCTTCCTCGGCGATGGTGTCCTGACATTGCTTTTTGGTGCCGACGAACAGGACTTTCTTGCCGTTGGCGGTCAGGTCCTTGATGAAATCGTAGGCGTCATCAATCAATCTGATGGTCTTCTGGAGGTCAATGATGTAGATACCGCCGCGTTCGGTGAAGATGTAGGGCTTCATGCGGGGGTTCCAGCGGCGGGTCTGGTGTCCGAAGTGAACTCCGGACTCGAGCAGTTCTTTCATCGATACAGCAGTCAAACCGAGATCCTTTCTCTCGAGTTTTATATATGCCACGCTTCGATGGGCTTCGCGGCAGGGTGGCTTGCCACCGCGGCGCCATTTGGTGTGCCTGGTCTGGCAGCAGCTTCCGCCGCCGCCAATTAGCCTGCGTATTGTAGCATAAACCGGCTGTGATTTTATGATATTGTGTCCGCGATGGAAACCGCCAAAACACCGGAATCGATCCTGGCCGGAGCCCGGGTGATCGCTGTTGTGGGCGCCTCCCCCAATCCGGAGCGTCCCAGCTACAAGGCGGCGGCTTACCTGATCGAACATGGTTTCGAGGTCATCCCCGTCAGGCCCAGGGTCAAGGAGATACTGGGCCGCCGCTGTTACGAGAGCCTCGGCGGGATTCCTGAGAAAATCGACGTGGTCGATGTCTTTCGCCGGCCGGAAGCCTGCCCTGACGTCGCCCGCGCAGCCGTTGCAGCGGGAGCCGGTGCCCTTTGGCTGCAGGAAGGCATCATCAGCGAGGAAGCCGCGCGCATTGCCCGTGAGGGCGGCCTCGAGGTGGTCATGGACCGTTGCACCCAGAAGGTCCACCAGCATCTGAATCCATAAGAAGGAGTCGAAATGTGGATTTTTCCCCTGGCAGCAACCCTGGTCAGCGCGTTCTTTTCCGGGATCGTCCTTCGCCAGTACCTGCTTCGCCGCCATCCGGCGCATCTGGCCTGGTCGTTCGCCCTGTTCCTGTTCGGGCTGGGGACATCTTGTGACTTCCTGGCCAGTGTTGGCAACTGGACTCCTCTCATCGCCAAGACCTATTATGTTGCCGGAGCCATGGTCGTCGTAGGTTTTCTTGCTCTGGGGACCCTGTATCTTCTGGCGCCACTGGCGGTTGCCAGGATCTGGCTGGCCGCAATGATTGTGCTGAGCGTCTTGGCTGTCTTCTTCGTGGCGCGGGCCGGGATCGATACCGCCGCTCTGCATTCCCCGGACCAGCCCGGCTGGCAGGCCATCGACCGGTCTACCCCGATCAAGGCCATAATGATCGCGATAAACGCCCTGGGAACGCTCATAATCGTCGGAGGCGCCGGCTATTCCGCCATCCGCGGCCGTTACGTCCGCGCCAATATCACGATCGCCCTGGGGACGCTCCTTGTCGCCGGCGCCGGCAGCATGACGGCTCTGGGCCGGGCCGAGTTCAATTCAATCGGCCAGACCGCCGGCATCACCGTAATGTTTGCCGGTTTCCTCATGACCATGGCCGCCGCTCGCGCCCGCCGCGATTCTCCGGGGGATTCCCGGGGAACGTCTGACCTGGATGTCGGGGCCGCGGAGCCAATCGCTGTCGAGGCAGCAGAAACCGCTGCTCCGGAAACCGTATAAAGCTGGTTTTTAACTACTGCCCGTAGTACAATTCCTCACATGGCAATACGGAAGAAAAAGACATCGCGCCTGGTTAACCTAAAACCTTCCAAAAAGGGTGTCCGTCAGGTGCTGGGCGATCTCGAAACCGATATCATGGAAATCCTTTGGCGGAAGAACCAGGCCAGCGTCAGGGAAGTGCACGAGACCCTGGCCAAGGAACGCAATATCGCTTACACGACGGTGATGACTGTCATGAGCCGCCTGGCGGAAAAAGGCCTGCTCCGGCGCGAGCAGCAAGGACGCGCCTACCTTTATGCCCCCACCCAGACCCGCGATGAATTTTGCAGTGAGACGATAAGCACTGTGGTTCAGGGACTGATCGGAGGTTTCGGGGAGCCGGTGCTGTCACAATTCGTCGATTCAGTCAGCGCGCAGGACGCCGATCAGCTCGATGAGCTCGTACGCCTGATCGAAGCAAAGAAGAAAGAGGCTGAAAGATCGGCTACTTCTCACTGATTCTTTCCTATCTAGCTCTCGCGGCCAGCCCCTGGATCTTGCGCCGCCTGCTTGGCGGCCGGCCACGCCCTCGCGTTGCCGCCATGGTCTATTTTGTCTCAATCATCGCGATCGGCGCGGCTACCGGATTATTGCTGGCGTTGATCCTGCTGCGTTTTGCTTCCGGATCGTTTCTGGCTGCCATGGGCGATGCCTGCGGCGGCATCTTCGAAGCGGGACACGGATTTCTGGCGGCCAGCAACTGGAATTATCTGCTGGCCACGGCTACGGCCGCGGTATTTCTTTCCCAGCTTGCATTTCTCATCGGTGGTGGCGTGAGGCTGATAAGGGCCAGCAATAATGAAAAAATTGGCCGGCGCCACGGCTGCATGACCTGTCCGGCTCTGCCCTCGTTGACTGGCTCAAAGTGGGCTTCGCGGATAGCCGTTGCTCCGGAGATGGAACGACTTGAGGCGCAGACTGTCGGCCTCTTCCGGCCCCGTATCGTACTTTCTCATGGTCTCACCGCAGCTCTCGACCGGGACCACCTGCGAGCTGTGATTGCCCATGAGGATGCGCACCGGGCCGCCCGCGACAACCTTTTTATTACTGCGGCCAAGACCGTGATCCTCACCCTCTTCTATCTTCCCGGGCCTCGAAAAGCATTCCGCGAGATGCGCCTCAACCTCGAACGGGCTGCCGATCTGAAAGCATCCAAGGCGGCCGGAGGCAAGCTCATGGTAGCCGCGGCCCTGGCCCAGGTAGCCGTAACAATGAAACCGGCCGTCAGGGAGCCGGCGCTGTCCAGCGCTGTTTCGGGCAGCGGCAGCGATCTTGCCGTCCGCCTCGAGGCGCTCATCGATTCCGGGAAAGCCCACAAAGGTTGCGGCCGGCGCCTGTTGCTATTTGCAGCCGGCACGATCCTGTCCTTGACAATATTCTCATCCAGTGCTCTCGCGGTCGCTGGTTCGGATCAACGCCAGGCATTCATCTGCTTTACCGAGCATCAGCAGACTGCCGGCCCCGACGGCGTCTGCGCGCTCGACCACCCGGATCACACTTAAATATTTCCTCCGCCAGACCGACGGGTCCAGCGGTTTCCCCGGACAGATTTAGTGCCCCCGAATATCGAGGGCCTTTTTTGATATTTCATTCCCGCATGCTCATCGGCAGGTTCAGCAGGTAGAGATTGAGACCGGCGAAGGCGACCATGAGGACGAGCATCGGAGCCAGCCCGGCGATCGCCCGCAGGTTTTCGCCGAAGGTCTGCCGCGCTACTCTCCAGCCGACATAGACCGCGCCCAGGTACCCGACCGCTACCAGTGTCATCTGCAGCAGCCGCAGTGGATCCATCGCAAGTAACGGGCTGACGATCAGATTGGCAGTGCCAAACAGATTCCATCCCCAGCCAAATGGGTCGGAGATGACCTGCACGGCTGCCGGCGGCCCCTCCTCCAGGAAGTGGTTCAGGTTGTGGGCCATGTGCGACGAAAGCGCAATCGGCAGGAAGGCGAAGGAGAAGCCGATGAAGACCGACCTCAGCTTGGCGCCGTTGCCGCCGATCCAGCCGGTCAGCGCCGACCAGGCCATGAAGATCAGCACCGGCGCTATAACTCCCATCGTCAGGAAGCTCAGCGTCATCACCGTGTGCTCGCTGAGTCCTGTCGCGTCCACAAGGGTGGCGGAGATATTCTCCCAGGGCTCCAGCATGGACAGCGTCTGGAAGACGGTGATGCCCAGCATGAGGACGACGATCGCCGCAACGTCGAGACCCATCTTCTTGGTTTTCCAGAGGTCTGACAGGAATGGCCGTACGTTGAGCGCGATGTTGTCATTGGGGCAGGTCTTGATGCACTCGGTGCACATCGTGCAGTAGGTGTTGGTATCCATCGTCTGCGGCATCATGAACATCGGACAGCCGTGGCCCTTCTCGTTTCCGCGGTAACAGGCTTTCTCTTTGCAGGAACGGCAGACCTGGTCGCTGCGGTTGCGGATCTCCAGCGGCGCCGTCATCGAATAAGCACCGATTACGCCGCCTATCGGGCAGACGTAACGGCAAAATGTCCGCCGCTCGAAGACCAGCGATATCAGAATCGCGGGCACGATGAACAGGCCCAGGGCGACCATGGCTGTCAGGAAGGGGTTGGTCGCCAACTCGAGGCTCAGGAACATCCAGGTCAGGAAGATGAAGAATATTGTCGGGATCCAGAAGTTGCGAAGCTTGCGCGGCCACTTGCGATTAAGGCTGAAGATCCTCTTCCCCACTCCCCAGAATCTGCCTCTCTGGAGCCACTCGGCGAAAGATACCAGAGGGCAGGCCATGCACCAGGTTCGCGAAAGAAAAAGGAAAGTGAAGATGATTACGGCCCACCAGACAAGCCAGGTGATGACCGTGGCGAAATTCATGTCGCCGATCTGGGTTCCCCAGATGCCGGCAAAGATTACAAGCAGGAATATCAGAGCGTTGGGAAGCTGTAGCGCGAACTGAAAGCCCCGCATCTTCAACAGGCGGTGGATCCAGGGAATCCCGAGCAGGTCGTAACGGTGCGTTGTCGCCTCGACCAGCTGCCCGCCGTCGGTCTGATCATGCCGC
>JAJZQT010000004.1:7878-29533 GCA_021803005.1 Actinomycetes bacterium | reverse complement strand
AATGCCCCTTCCGGACCGTCACTGGATGTTCGTGTCGTCTGTGGATAGCGGCTGCATTTTCCCAGATTCCGATCCCTGCAATCGATTTGCCGATCGGATAAGGACAGGATATCGCCATCTTCTGTTTCCTGCCGCTTCAGTTTGCCGAGCAGGCTTTGCAGTCCTGCCTGGGCAACGGCGCGCTTGCGGCCCTCTGAACTGAGGTCCTGATTTTGCCCCCGTCCGGAGGTGGTGATCCAGACGATCCTGTCTTCCGGAGCAACAACAAGGAATCTGGTTGAACGGGCGTCGTCTTCCCGTTCGGGAATGACCGTACAAGTGATCTTGTAAGCGCTCATGACGTCCCTCCCTCGTTAATCCTGCTTTTGCCCTAACATGCTTAACTGAGTCTTACCCGCGAACGGATATTGAAACCGTCCGTAAAGCCCTTACTTTTTGTGCTTTCGGCAAAGAACTCCCCGGTCGTGAGAGATTCGAAAATTAGACGCAGGGAAAAATGGTAAAGGTTCACCGGGGTTGAGATGAAATATCCGCGAAACGCGGCAGGAGGAGAGTTCTCAGTTCTGGCGGGACCTGGCCTGCTCCAGGCACTCGAGGACTTCCTCATCCGATACCTGGCTGAAGTTCCGGTAGAATTCCCCCACGGCGCCAAAATACGATGGCGTGGAAAGACACTCGACCGCATCGGCGTTTTGTTCCAGCTTGCGCATTATTCGCGGCGAGGCCACGGGGACGACGCAGATTATCTTGCCGGCGCCACGACGTCGGAGCGATTGCAGCGCCGCCAGCATTGTGTAACCGGTGGCGACGCCGTCATCGACAACCAGAACCGTTTTTCCCTTAACGTCTGACGGCTTGTCCTTGCCCCGGTAGCGTTCGTAGCGCCGCTTGACCTCCTGTGCCTGTTCTTCGGTCATCTCGCGGATGTAACGGTCGCTGATCTCATAGAGCTTGACCGAGTTGTCGTCAAGTAAAAGTTCGCCATCTGAATCGACGGCGCCGATAGCAAGCTCCGGATTGAGCGGCGCCCCGATTTTCCGCGAAACCCATACGTCCAGTGGCAAATCCAGAGCGAGTGCAATCTCCAGGGCGACAACAACACCCCCGCGAGGCAGGCCCAACACCAGTGCGTCCGGATCGCCGCGGTATTCCTCGACGAGTGAGACCATTCTTTCACCCGCATCTTGACGATTTTCAAAAAACATTGATATCACCTTTTAAGATAATGTCAACCAACCGCGGAACGCGGCGTACAGACATATTACGCTGCGGCCGGTCGATTCCCTGCCTGTTACCGTCTTTCCCGCGACGTTCAGGCGGCAAACCCGCCGGAAGCGCGTGCTCCCAGGGAGAGGTATTCCGGAAACGGTATGGAAGGCAGATACCTGGCGGCGCTGGCGACCATGGCGGCATTGTCGGTGCAGAGTTCAGGCGGCGGCACACGTAGATGGATGCCGGCGCCCTGACATTCAGTGGTAAGCCGCCGGCGAAGCTCGGAGTTGGCGCTGACACCTCCGGACAGGCAGATTGCGGAAGCGTTTCGTGACGCTGCCGCGGCCAGTGTTTTCTTGATCAGCGCCGAGACGACCGCCGATTGATAACTGGCGGCGATATCCGCGCGGCGGCGTTTGACTTCGGGACCGTCCATATTCCTCAAGTAATAGTAAAGGGCTGTCTTGACGCCGCTAAAGCTGAAGTCGAAGCTTCCCGCCTTGTCGAGTCCAATCGGGAAATCCGCGTATCCGGTGTTTCCTCCAGCCGCAAGGGCATCGAGCTCCGCCCCACCGGGATAACCAAGTCCCAGCAGCCGGGCGCCCTTGTCGAGCGCTTCTCCGGCGGCATCGTCAAGCGTCTGGCCGAGAAGCTCGAGCGCCCCGCGTTCGCGCACGAAGACGATCGAAGTGTGGCCGCCTGACGCAATCAGACAGATAAAGGGCGGCTCGATCGGATCCGGAGGCAGGTAATTGGCGGCGATATGCCCCTCGAGGTGGCTTACGGCTGTCAGCTCGATCTTGCCGGCGTAGGCGATGGATTTTGCGGTGGCCACGCCCACTAGCAAGGCGCCGATCAACCCCGGGCGCGTGGTCACAGCCACTCGCGCCACCTGCTTCATGCTGGCGCCGGCCGCGGCCAGGGCTTCTGCAATCACCGGGTTGATCAGTTCCAGATGATGCCTGGAGGCGACCTCCGGAACAACTCCACCGTAACGGGCATGGAATTCGGTCTGGGAAGAAACGATGTTTGCCAGAAGCACGTCGCCGTCGAGTATCGCCGCGCAGGTATCGTCGCAGGAAGTTTCGATTCCGAGGATCAAGCCAGCATGTCCTCCGAATCTCTCCACATGATCAGGGCGTCTTCGCCGTTGTCGCGATAGTATCCCTTGCGGATCCCCGTGCAGATGAACCCGAAACTTTCATACATCTTGATGGCGCCGCGGTTAGACTTACGAACCTCGAGAGTATAACCGCGGTGCTTTTCACGGCCGCTTTGTTCGAGCAGTTCCTCGATGAGATCCGTGGCCACGTATTTACGTCTGTAATCTTCATGTACCGCGAGGTCAAGTATGTGCCAGACCTCGACATACTGCGTGGCGATGAGGTAGCCGACAATCCTGCTTTCATCGACTGCGACCAGGCAGATGCTCGAATCCTTGGCAAGTTGCGTGATGAAGGCGTTGAGGGACCAGGGCCGGGGAAAGGATGATTCCTCGATCTCCTGGACACCCTTCAGGTCGGAGAGCCGCATCGGTCTTATTGCAGCCAAGGTTCCTTCTTTCTTAACAGAATGGTCTTGTCGGCGTCAGGCTCGCGCACGTACTGCGGAACGACTGACAGCAGCCTGCCCGGATTATAAACAGCGCTGGCTTCGGCCCGGTCGGCCCGCAAATGCCAGCAGGCGTCAACCCGGTTTCCCGGGTGATCCGGCTCCAGCGGTTCCAGCTGCCCGGCACTGACAAAAATATCACGATAAGCCAAAACGCCATTGCCGGCCGCCCCCACCTTGCCGCCGGTGATTTTTGCCAGCTCTTCCAGAAGCTCCCGGGGGTCGAGACAGAGAACATCCGATTCGGCCCTGACCGTGTTTTTTCCTTCTTTTTTATAGAGCCGGGCGAAGACCTGGCTGCGCTTGGCGTCGATAATCGGCAGGACCAGTTCCGCCGGCGAAACCCCCGCCAGCCCGAGAGCCAAAGCTTCGAGCGTGCTGAAACCGGAGAGCCTTATTTCGAGCGACTGGGCCAGCGCCCGGGCAGTGGCGATGCCGACCCGAAGGCCGCTAAAAGTGCCAGGTCCCGTGCCGGCGACGATAGCATCAATGTCGCGAACAGTAAATCCCGCCCCCTCAAGCAGCGACTGGACGCCGGGAAGCAGGAGCTCCAGGTGAGATCTGCCGGCATCAATACTGCTTTTAGCAAGGATCCTGTCGCCTTCCCCCAGGGCTAGCGCCAGAACCTCGGTAGCGGTGTCAATCGACAGAGTCGGCAAAGGCATGCTCCAGTCCATGGATAAGCTCCTGGCGGTTGCTCTCGATCGAGATGCGGCGGCTGTCGATGTTGACGTGTTCCATCCTGATGACGACGGCTGGTTCCCCCAGGAATGGAACAGCCCGATCGGGCCATTCGATGAAAGTGATCGACTCGGCCTCGAAGAACGGCTCGAAATCGGCGGCGTCCCCCGCGTCAAATTTCGGCAGCCGGTAAAGATCCAGATGGTGAACCGTTGTTTTGCCCCCATACGTCTGGGCCATGGTGTAGCTGGGGCTGGTAACGGGCTCGGTCACTCCGAGGGCTTCGGCGGCGCTGCGGATGAAGAACGTCTTGCCGGCGCCGAGCTCGCCAATCAGGAAAACGATGTCACCGCCATGCAAAAAGGCGGCCAGAGCGGCTGCCAGGGAAGCAGTTTGCTGCTGCGACCGTGAAACTATTTCCACGGTGCGGCTGCCCTAAAACAACCCGAGCTGCTCAGGCTCAGGTTGACCCTGTTTCAGCTCAATCACGGCATCATCGTTTTTAGTATCGGCCTCGAGCGATGGTTGAGCCTTGGTTTCACCAAGAAGTGATGGCAATAGGTCGAAGTCAGCTTCCAGCGCCTTGAGGTTTGCCGGTGTGTAAAGTGCCGCGGCTGGATGATATACCGGGAACAATTTAGTGCCCTCCCGATCAGGCATTTCCTGCGGCTGGCCGTGCACCCGGGAGATGCCTTCGGCGCGCCCGGTCAGGAGCTTGGTGGCGAAGTTGCCGAGAGTGCAGATCACCAACGGGCTTATGATCGATACCTGCTCTTCGAGAAAAGTCCGGCAGAGCTGGATTTCCTCGATCAGTGGGTCGCGGTTATCCGGCGGCCGGCATTTGAGGACATTGGCGATATATACCTCGCCGCGGGTCAAACCGATTCGCGCCAGCAGTTTTTCCAGGAGGTTTCCGGCCCTGCCGACAAAGGGCACTCCCTGCTGGTCCTCGTGGTAGCCGGGAGCCTCACCGACGAACATCAACCGGGAGCCGGCGCTGCCGGAGCCAAAAACCGCATTGGTGCGTTTTTCCGCGAGGGCGCATTTCCGGCAGCCTGCGACCTGAATCCGGAGCGCCTCCAACCGCTCTCCCCTGGCGCCGGAATCAGCCACAGGTCGAGCAGGACGTCTTGGAGCAGGAGCCACAGCTGCCGCCCGCATTGCCGGCCGCCGCCGGGCCGGTACCGCCCGCCGATTTGAACGAAAAACTGGAAAGCATCCGCTTCACTTTCTTCGAGCCGCATTCAGGACACACGACGCCGGCGCTGCCCGTTTCACCGGACCGCACCAGCTCCTCGAACCGCGCCTTACATTTATTACAACAAAACTCATATATTGGCATGTTAAAGTACCTGCAATGGTGGCAATTTTTCCAACCCGGCGAGCAGCTGCCGCAACAATTAAACTCTAGTTTATACCTTGGCTCTTTGCAAGAAAGCCTCTGCTGCTGTTATCCTCTCTATACCATTTTAACCGCAATCAACCGAGGTCTGGTATCCCCGAAGGGGAACTGGAACGGAGGCAGACTGTGACCGTTTGGCACTGGCATCTTTCCGGCGTTACGCCATTTATTTCCGACCTAACCGGCACCAGGGGAATGGACCCTGCCCAAACTGCCTCCGGATCGTCAAACGCAAGTTTGCGTGCCGCAGGAGCTACAGGAGCAGACGGTTTGACCGGAACCATCGCGGCAGTTCGCGAGCAAGTTGCTCAGGCCCGCGATCGTGGCCAGGTTCCGGTCGGCCTGGTGCCCACGATGGGATATTTCCATGAGGGGCACCTTAGCCTGATGCGAAAGGCCCGCGAGGAATGCGGTTTTGTGGTCGTCAGCATCTATGTTAATCCGATCCAGTTCGATCCCGCGGAAGATCTCAAGACTTATCCCAGTGATTTCGACCGGGACCTTAAGCTGGCTTCGGCGGAGGGCGCCGACCTGGTTTTTCATCCCTCCGATAAGGAAATGTACCCCGAAGGATTTGATACTCACGTCGAACCCGGCAGTGTGGCCGAGGGGCTCTGCGGCCAGGCCCGCCCCGGGCATTTTCGCGGAGTCGCCACCATAGTCGCCAAGCTTTTTAACATCGTCGGGCCTGACAGGGCTTATTTTGGGCAAAAAGATGCGCAGCAGGCAGCGGTAATCAGGCGAATGGCTGCCGATTTGGACTTTAGCATCGACATCCGTGTCTGCCCCACAGTCCGCGAAGACGACGGCCTGGCAATGAGTTCGAGGAACACTTTCCTGGTGGATGAGGAGCGCGCCCAGGCGCCGTTGCTCTACCAGGCCCTCACCGCGGCGCGAGATGCCCTGGCGCGGGGCGAAACCAATGCCTCGAAGCTACGCAGGATAATGAGGCGCACCATCGGTCAGAATTATCTTGTGGAACTGGAATACGCGCGGATTGTCGATCCCGTCACCATGGAGCCGGTGGCCAGGGTAGACCGTGAAGTGCTGGCCGCAGTCGCTGCCAGAATCGGACGCGCCAGGTTGATCGACAACCTTTTGATCTCACCGGAGGAATAATGCGGAGGACCATGCTCAAGGGCAAGATCCATCGTGCGACTGTGACTGCCGCCAGTGTCGACTATGCGGGCAGCATCACTATCGACAGCGGTCTCATGGCGTTCGCGGACATCCTGGCTCACGAGCAGGTGCACGTTCTGGACGTCGATAACGGCGCCCGCCTGGTCACGTACGCCATTCCGGGCCGCCCCGGCGAGATCTGCGTCAACGGCGCCGCTGCCCGGCGGGTCGCCGTCGGCGACAGGGTTATCATTATCTCCTACGCAGAGTTCACAGGCGAGGAGTTAACTTCATACCGGCCCAGGATCGTCCTCGTCGATGAAGATAACCGGATTTCGCGCGTCGAAGCCGCCGCGGATTGCACCGGAATGGAAAATTCAACCGTGGTGCACACCCATCTGAAGGGAGATTGAGCCAATGCCAGTAAAAAAGAAAACCACCGTCGGGAAAACGAAGGCCGGCGCTGATTCAGGTGCGAGCGCCGGCCCGGCCCGAGTCGTGAGCACCCAGCTCGAGTTTCCCATGCGTGAGGAGCTCGACATTGCCAATATAACCGATGAGGTGGCCCGGGCCGTGCGGGAAAGCGGCCTCACGAGCGGCGTCGCCACGGTCTTCGTTCCCGGCGCCACCGGCGCTGTCACCTGCCTCGAATATGAGCCTGGAGTCGTCGCCGATTTCAAGGCGGTCATGGAGAGAATCTCGCCGCGTGACATTCCCTACGACCATAATATCTATCAGGCTGACGGCAACGGTCACGCGCATGTTCGCGCCGGCCTCCTGGGTCCCTCTCTGCCCGTTCCTTTTAACGACGGCGAGCTGATTCTCGGAGTCTGGCAGCAGGTGGTCCTGGTCAACTGTGACAACCGCCGGCGCACCAGGCGTGTGATTGTCCAGATCATCGGCGCCTAGGAGCATCTGGCCATGGCACCCATTCTCCAGGTTGCGCTGGATTTTCTCGATCTCCCCAGGGCTCTTGCGGTCGCGGACGAAGCCCTGAAGGGCGGCGTGGACTGGATCGAGGCCGGTACCCCCCTGATCAAGAGCGAGGGCCTGGAGGCTGTCCGGCAGATGAAGCGCCGTTGGCCGGATGCAGTCATCGTGGCTGATTTAAAGACCATGGATGCCGGCCGCTTCGAGATGGAATCGGCGGCGAAGGCAGGCGCCAGCATCGCCGGTGTTCTCGGCGCCGCCTCGGACGCCACCATCTCCGAATGCATCGAGGTGGCCCGCAACTACGGCCTGCGGATAATCGTCGATATGATCGAGGTGCCGGATGTCGCCGAGCGCGCCCGGCAGGTGGAGCAGATGGGTGCCGACTACGTCGGGATTCACACAGCCATCGACCAGCAGATGCTTGGTGGAGCTTCCCTCGATCTCATCCATAAAGTAAAAGACGCGGTTGAAATTCCCGTCGCCGTGGCCGGCGGCATCAATTCAGAGACCGCGGCCGAGGCGGCGGCGGCCGGAGCCGACATCATCATTGTCGGGGGCGCCATCATCAAGGCCGTCAATGCCGAAGGAGCCGCGCGTCAGATCAGGCAGGCCATCGACACACAGGTTGGTGTCGAGACGGCGCTCTACAAGCGGGCCACCGCGGACGACGTGCGCTCCGTCCTGGAAGTGGTGTCCACGGCCAACATTTCCGATGCCATGCATCGCTGCGGCGAACTGACCGGTTTAAATAAAGTTTTTGATGACATCAGGATGGTCGGTCCGGCGGTTACCGTGAGGACGTATCCGGGCGATTGGGCAAAACCCGTCGAGGTAATCGACAGGGCCCAGCCGGGGGATGTGCTTGTCATCGACGCCGGCGGCATCGGCCCGGCGGTCTGGGGAGAGCTTGCCACCCACAGCGCGCGCGAGCGCGGCCTGGCCGGAGTGGTCATCAGCGGCGCGGTAAGGGACACGCCCGAGATCAGGGAGCTTCGCTTCCCGGTTTTCGCATCGCAGTTCACGCCCACGGCCGGCGAGCCCAAGGGTTTCGGGGAGATAAACGTGCCGGTCTCGATTTCCCGGACAAAGATCTTCCCGGGTGACTGGGTGGTGGGAGATAACGACGGCGTGGTGGTAATTCCCAAATCCAGGGCGGCGGAGGTTGCCAACCGGGCCATGGACGTGCTCGAGCGCGAAAACCGGTTGAGAAAAGAAATCCAGGACGGCAGCACCTTAAGCCAGGTGGCCTACCTGCAGAAGTGGGAAAAAACCTAGTCGTTCCCGCCTGTCAGTTTGATGATCTTGTGGAGGCGCATGCTGACGTCCCCGGGGATCTCGTCATCAGGGACTTCGCGATAAAGGATCACTGTCTGCCTTAGCGTATTGACCACGACCTGGCAGTTGTAGCAATCCTTGAGATGCTCCTCGATCTCGCGGCAGGTCTTGTCCGCAAGCTCATTGTCGATGTACTCGGAGAGGCCCTCGAGAATTTCCCTGCAATCCATGCTACTCAGCCCCCACAGTAAAATAATCTGACAACCTGTTCCTCAGGAAAAGCCGGGCCCGGTGCAACCTTGATTTCACCGCGGGCACCGACAGGCCTAGCACCTCGGCAACCTCGGCCGCCGGCAGTCCTTGGACATCCCTGAGGACAAAAACCACCCGGTAAATCTCGGGCAACTCGTCGATTGCTTCCTCCATTACCCTTTTCGCCTCGTCGTCCAGCAGCTGCTGCGCCGGCCTGTCCGACCAGTCAACCATTCTGGATTCAGCGTGGGCTGCGTCCTTGATCGAATAAACTTCATCGAGGAACTCGCTCTCGCTCTTGTCCCTCCGGGTCCGTTGCCGTAAGCGCGTTAGCGCCGCGTTGGTGGCTACCCGGTATAACCAGGTGGAAAAACTCGACCGGCTCTTGAAGCTGTCAAGAGACCTGACAACGTTCAGGAATGTATCCTGAAGGACGTCTTCGGCGTCCTGCTGGTTGCCGAGCATCTTGTAAGCCAGATTGTAGACCCTGGTCTCATAACGGGACACCAGAGTCTCCAGGGCCTCCGCCTTGCCCTGGCGTATCTCAGCTATCAACTCGTCATCGGTGGGAACTAAATGCTCCATTTGTTAGACTAATATCTGCCTTAAAAGATTCGGTCGATGAATTTCGCCTGAATTGTGCATAAGTCTGAATTGTGCATAAGTCTACCATTTATTGACCTGGTTTCGATGAGCTGAATCCTTTGGGCGCCGGGGACATCAAAAATAGCGTATCGAAAAAGTGTCAAAGTTTCCCAGGTATTAATGGGTGTTTCACGGGAGGTGAATAGCATTATGGCAATATATGATCTGAAATGTGACGATTGCGGCAAGCAGTTCGAGAAGTTCGTAACCGGATTTCTTACCGATGAGGACAGGGAATGCCCCCGTTGCAACAGCCGTCGCGTATCGCAAAAGTTCAACAGCTCTTTCGGCATTGGCTCTTCCTGCTCGTCCAAAGGCGGAGGAGGATGCAGCACGCCGCCTTCCGGGAGTTTTGGCTGAGGCTAGCCTGAAAGCCCGTGAGGCTTTTAGAGCTTTATCTCAATAAATCATGCAACTGGCGGAAGTAAATACCGAACGCTGTAACGGACATGAAGAATGTCCGGCAAGAAAAGCCTGCCCGACCAAGGCGCTGTTTCAGATGGACCCGGGTGAGGTAGTAACTGTTAACGGCTCACTCTGCCGTGGTTGCGGCGATTGCATCGCCGCCTGCCCCGAGCAAGCGATAAAAATTCGCCAGATCTAAGAGCTGTGAAAGGAGAAGAAGTTGTCAGCAGACATTCTTGAAGTGACGGACGCAAATTTCCAAAGCGAGGTTCTGGACTCGGATGTGCCGGTGATAGTCGATTTCTGGGCCGCCTGGTGCGGACCCTGCCGCATGGTTGGACCGATCGTCGAGGAGATCGCCCAGGATCAGGCGGGCAAGGTAAAGGTAGCCAAACTCAACGTTGACGAAAACCGGGAGACCGCTACCAAGTACGGAATCATGAGTATCCCCACCATCCTGCTCTTCGAAAAGGGCGCTGTAGCCAAGCAGGTTGTCGGCGCGATGCCCAAGAGTGCTCTGGTGCAGGAGTTGGGCCTGAACTAATAGAAAGCCCGAAGTTAAACTTCGGGCTTTCTATCTGACGATTGCGGTAGTGCGATCAGCTGAAAGGTCGCGATCGGCTGATGGTCAAGCCGCTTCGCTAGTAGTGGATCGACACGATTGTGCCGATGGGCGTCCAGTCGAAGAGGTATTCCGCCTGATCGAGAGGCAGCCCGACGCAACCGTGGCTAGTCGGCACGCCGAATTGTGTCGACCAGTAATTTCCGTGGATCGTGTAGTCGCCATTGAACATCAGCACCCAGGGAACGTTCGGGGCGAAGTATCCGTCCCCTCTCATGTCTACTTTCTCCGCCTTTGCATAGACCGCGTATCTTCCTGTCAGGCTTGGGGTCGCCAGAGACCCGCTTGAACAGATCAGAGTTTTGACCAGCTGATCGTTGTCGTACATGTATACTCTCTGCTCGGTCAGGTTGACGTCGATTAATTTCGAAGGCTTGGCCGTAAAAGTGCTCTGTACATCCTCCCGGACGTAACTGCCGCTCACGCCCCGGAACCCGTCCGTGCCGCCCTTGAGCTTGATAGTCACCGATTGACCCTGTGTCCAGTTGTTAAGCGGCTTGAACTCGATCTTGTCGGGAGCAATCCAATCCCATCCGCCCAGAACCGGGGGATCGAAGGAGAGGATCGAGTCCGCGACTTCCGGGTTCTTGATGTCCTCGCTGAACTGAAGGGTCGGCCGTTCCGAGAGGCTAACGCCCGACTCGCCGTCACCAGGTGTGAAATATATTTTTAGCGGCGCAGTCGTGGCTATCTTCTGCATGTACGGATGCACCATGCCGGCGCCATTCTCCGCCGTGGCTCCGGTAACGGTCATCGTATATTCCTTGCCCTGCTCGTAGCCCTCGAAAGTTATCAGGGCACGGGTGGGGTTATTCTCATCAATCTGTGAAGTTGATTTCAGATCGGGGCTGATCTCGTAGGTGAATGATTTGATGGGAGTGTTGAACTCGACGACGATGGGCTCGCCCGTGGGAACGGTCTGCGTGTCCTTGGCGAATACCGGCGCCGGTGTCGTTATCGTCTGAAAAGTGACATGCTCGGTGACGTCTTTGCTTTTAGGGCCGGTCAGAGTCAGATCCGTGAGCTGGGCGTCTATCGTTATGTCGTATCGGGAGTCGGGATGAAGCAGGGATTCCCCGTCGCTACGAACGAAGGTGTCGCCGTCAAGAGTGCCGTCGATCACCTGTTCGCTGGCAGTGGCGCCGAGGGGATCGAGAGTGGTTTCTTTAACGGTGACGTTCTTGATCGACCCGCGCATCCAGCTGGCAGAGATCTTGATCTGGTTGTCGATAGCGACATCATGGCTGCCATCACCTGGATTAACGGTTATGCCCGCGGGGAAAAGCGACGCCATGGAAAGATAGCCAATAAACAGCAAAACCAGTACAGCCGCAGCAAAGACGAATGTCGCCTTTCGCTTGGTGGCTGATGAGGCCATTCTTGTTGGCTGTACTGATGTGGTTCTGCTCATTCGAAACACTCGGGTGGAAACGTGGACTTTGTTTATTATAGCTGCCACTTTTCCAAGAGCAAAAGAATTGCGCAAATTGGTTTACATCAAGGCATCACATGCCGGGGCCGATATTTAACTTGCAAGAACGAAAAGGCAAACCCATCGCGAGGTGGGGGCGCAAAGCTAGGGGTCTCTTTTTTCGGAGACAGCCCGGCCGCCGAAGCTCTGTTTAGCTGCTCTTCACGAGTGGCGCTGATGTTGCTAGACAGCTCAATGCTCCGACTGGTAAGGGCGTTGAGCCTTTTTTTGTGCCCTCACCGGGGGCGCCGAGCGCAAGCGACGCAGCGACGCGGTTTGCCCATTGAATGCAAGGATATAATGGGCAACAGCAGACGGAACAAGCACTTAGGTTTGATCGGGCTTTTCGCCACCGTGATTTTCGCTTGCGCTTGGTTGCTTCCCGTGAGTGCAGTTACAGCAGCATCGAAATCGGGCGCAACCAGAGTTACGGTAAACGTGTCTGACGCCATCGGTGTTGATTTCGGCAAATCTGCTCTTGATTTTTCCCAGGGCCACTGGTTTTGCCGGACGACTACAAAACTTGTCACTCAGACGGCATCGTCGCAGCTTATTCTCGGACCGGCAGCGGACATTACAGCCGGCCGGAGTTTAATGGCTGACTTCGGGCTCTCGTTCGGGCATCCGGCAGTAACGGATACTGACGGTGCCGCTCTGGGTGGCGAAACCCGTTCATCGGATTTCCCGGTGACAGAAATCCTGGTAACAGTCTGTAACCTTTAAAACATAAGCGTCCCTCGTCGGTTTCCGCCGACTTTGCTCTGGCGGCGTGCAATTTGCCCGGTCCCTCATTGGGATGGTTGCAGCCGCCAGAGTTTTTTGCTCTTTTTTGGATTTCTTAAAGGAAACTGAAGGCGCTTTGTAGAAAAAGAATTTGCGGCGATGTGCCCCCCATATTGCCCGCATCCCCAGGCACTGCTTTTGAAGAACAGATGACCTCGCGTTTCGAAGTCCGCTGTCGACAGGCGTGTCTTATGGTCGAAAAACGCAAGAAGGGACAGAACAGGAGATCAATGGATATTCAAAAGATGGTCGACGAGCGCCTCGAGGAACTCCGGACCCAGACGATCAGGATTTCCAGGCCATTTGGTAACGACGAAGAGCCGGATCTGCGTGAGTTTTCCGAAAACCGCACGCCGCCAGATCCCCTCGCGCAGTCACGGGAGGAGCTCTCGAAACTGGGAGATCTCATGGACTCTTCCCTTGCGGAAGTTGCAGAGCGCGTTCTTGATATCACAGACCGCGTTGCAGGGGATTATGCCCGCATGGAAAAGGATATTCTCGATTCCCGGCTGGCCCTGTTGCAAAGCGCCGAAGCTGTTCTCGACATCGCCATCACGCTTAGGCGGAAGGCGCGGTCGATGATTTCTGCCAGCAGTGAAGGCCAGGTAGGGCTTCGCAGTCACGTGCGGCCAGAGTATGATGAAGATTATCGCTACCGTTACAGCCTGCACGAAGGGCTGAATGAAGGCAGGGTCAGCATGCACGACCAGGGAGTTGCTTCCCTGTTCAGACGCACCTAGAGCCCAAGGGGGCCGATACAGACATGGACCGTGGGGAATTAAGCGATAAGGAAGCATTCATACGCGGACCCTTCGCCGGTTCAGAGCCCACTGACGAGCAGGCCGGCATGCCGGCCTCCCCCGTTTTTGGCAAGGCCCGCGATTCCCTGAAACATCATGAGACCCAGGTTATCAAATCCTGGTTGAAACAGGTTATTGACAGCCTGGGCATGCCCTCGCTGCAAGCGTTTCCCACACAAGAGCTGACATCGGGCTTCCCCAGATTGATCGACGGCATCGCCGATGCCATCGAGCAACCGGACACCATTTCCTCCAGCCTGCCGGAAATAACGCAGCTTTCCGTCACGCTGGCAACACTGCGCAAGGAAGATCCAAGCATAGACCGGCTCATCGACGACTATTCCCTGCTGAAACGCCTGATGCTTGACGCCGCTGCCGCAGATCTCCGCCGTTCCGACATGGCAGTCCTCAAGATCTGCCAGAATCTCGATGATGGATTCAGCCACGTTCTCAAGGAAGGTCTCAAGGCTTACGTCGAGGAGCATTCATCGCAACTTCGGCATCTGGCTGACACCGATGCCCTTACCGGTCTTTATAATGTCCGCTATTTCAGGCGACAACTGCACCGGAACCTGGAAATGTACAAGCGGTACCGCATTCCTTTTTCGCTGATGATGCTCGACCTCGACGGTCTCAAGGAACTCAACGACGTGCGCGGGCATCACTCCGGCGACACGGCACTCAAGCATCTGGCTTCAATCCTTTCCACGGAAAAAAGAGAATCAGACGTGGCTGTTCGCTATGGCGGTGACGAGTTCTTCGTGGTTCTGCCCGGGACTACGTGCGCCGATGGCGAGCGGCTTGCGTACCGTGTGGTCCGTGACGTGCGCCGGCTCAACATCCAGTCGGGAGGGCGCGAGATTACCGGAGTCTCCGTCGGCGTGGTCTCATGTCCGGCAAACGGAACCGACGTCGGCACGCTGAGGGCTAAAGCGGATCGGGCCCTGTACCTGGCAAAGGCCATCGGCGGCGCTTCTGTCGCCTGTTATCAGGAATTCTGCGAATCCTGACCCTTTTTACGGGTTCGCTCTCAGCCAGAGCCCGAGCAGCGCAACTTTAGTCGCCTCGGCCAGAACGGTCTGGTCTATCTTTTCAGGTGTGTCGTAAATCGTGTGATAGTAAGGATGCCAGGCGCCGGCGTCCTGGCCCCAGGACCAGTCGACCGTCACCGCCGGGATCGAATATTGCCAGTCAAACGACTGGGCGTCGGAGCCGATATCGGTCCCTTCTGCCTTGACCGGAACCCCGAGAGCCTGGCCGGCCTGTTGGAGTGTCTGCAGCAGCGGGGCCGCATTGGCCGCCCCCTCGTCCCAAACCCCGAAATAACCGCCGCCGGTGGCGCCAATGCCGTCGATGTTGATCATTTCCACATTCTTGCTAATACCAGTGTCGACCAGTAGTTGCCCCAACGCAGCTGAGCCCAGTTCACCCTCTTCCTCGCCCGAGAAGGCGCAGAAGACGATCGTATCAGCAGGCTTGACCCCTGTCTGCTGGAATATCCGGGCCATTTCCAGCACCGCCGCGACGCCGGCAGCATCGTCGTCGGCGCCGTTAAAAGGCCGTCCGCTGCTGTCGAGGCCGAGATGGTCGTAATGAGAGCCGATGATTACGTACGAGCCGTTGGCGGCGCTACCGGGCAGAATTCCTACAACGTTGTCGCTCTCCAGGCCGGAGGCCGTGAAATGTTGAAGGTACGTGGTAAGGCCAGCCGCCGACCATGGTTCGAGCCCCAGTTTTGAAAACTCTGAGGATATATAGGCCGCCGCAGCCCTGGCGCCGGCGCTGCCGGTTCTGCGGCCCTGATATGTGCTCGAAGCAACCGTCGTGAGATAAGAAAACTGGCTGTCGAGGCTGTACGTGGCCAATAGTTCATCCTGCTGTTTCTGACCGGTCGCCTCGGAAGCGGCCGGGACAGTCGCCGTGGGCACCGTTTTCGGCGCGGGCTTGAAATCGTATTGGGCATTAGCAACGGGCGTCGTTTCAATCCGGTTCCACTGCTGGCTTCCGCATCCCGCCAGGGAAATCACAGAGAGCAAAAGCAGGAAAATCACGGCGAGTGCAAACAGGAGGAACAACGGCCGCGTCCAACTATCACAATTAATATTTTTGGTCAAGTTACTCATCGCTGACACGCGGGACAGAAATAAGTGCCCCTCCCCCCCACTTTGATCTTTTTGACAATACCGCCGCAGCCCGGACAGGGCTCGCCTTCACGCCGATGCACGCGAAAGGTGTGCTGGAAGCTGCCGCTGCGTCCGCGAGCGTCGCGATAGGAATCGATGGAGCTGCCCCCGAGTTTGATGGCCTTTTTAAGTGTTTCCTTGAGCGCTTTGGCAAGGCGCCTGGCCTCTTCACCGCCTATCTCGCCAGCCGGTCGCTCGGGATGGATTCCTGCCCGGTACAGGGCCTCATCCGCATAGATGTTGCCGATGCCGGCGATCAGCGACTGGTCCAGCAGCAGCGACTTGATGGGCCGCGTGCGCTTATCGAGAACGCCCGCCAGATATTTATTGTTGAAAGAGCTCTCCAGAGGCTCCGGGCCCAGTTTTTTCCAGTAAGCCGGGGCTTCATCTGTGGATAGAATGAACGCCTTGCCGAACCGCCTGGTGTCGTGGAAAGTGAGCGCGGAGCCGCCGGCGAATTCCAGAATCAGCCGCAAATGCCGTTTGTCTGACTTGGGGACGGGCGACTCGGTCCGGGTGAGCCTGCCGGTCATCCGCAGGTGAAACACAAGCGTCTGCCCTGACTCCAGCTCAAGCAGAAGATACTTACCCCGCCTGCATAAGCTTTCAATCGTCTGGCCCTTCAACCGGCGCACGAAGGCTCTTGGGTCCGCCGGAGAGGTTATCAGCGGATCGAGTACTTCGGCGCGAGCGATTTTCTTTCCGGAAAGATATGGGGCCAGTTGACGGCGAATGGTTTCTACTTCGGGCAGCTCTGGCAGTGTAGACACCCCCGGGCATTAACGCTCACCATGAATAATATTGCTGCACCAATTATGCACCCGGGTGCCTGCCAATAGAAGGCAAAAGTTATAACCGGGCGATCCTGCCGACCTGTTGCTGAAGCGGTGCTCTCATCATCAGGGCAAGCACCAGGGTGAGAAGTGCGACCGCGACATTGATCGCCATCGGGGCGGACACTCCTATGTTCCGCCATGCGAACGGCACTATGATGCTGCTCCCGATGATGCTCCCCCATTCTCCAAACGACCCCACAAAGCCGGTCACTCCGCCTCGTTCCAAAGGAATGGTGACATCCCCGATCAGCGAATAAAACGCGTTGAAATAAGCCGGTGTGCCGGCGCCGCCCAGCGCAAATGCAAGCACTGTCAATGGCGTTCCGGGATGGATGAACACGATCAGGGCTTCGAGCGTTAACGAAGCCATGCCCAGCACGATGACGCTGATACGGCCGATGCGGTCAGACAGCTGACCCAGGAAGGGGCTGGAAATGGCCGCGGCCGCGCCTCCCGCGGCAAATGCCAGAGCAATCTCGCTGCTGCTCCACTGCAGCAGCTCCGAGGTCAGGATCGGCGCCGACGTCAGGAAAATGGCGATCGACATCATCGAGAGGAACTGGATCAACGACAGGGAGAACGACGGCAGGCAGAAAACGCTCGAAATGACTTTTCTAAACAGGGAAGCTCCCACAGCCGCAGCCTGGGCGCCGCTTTCCCTGGGGCCGCTTTTTGCCGGGATCGCAAGACTAAGGACAAAGCACATTCCCCCCATCGCGCTTCCGACCCAAAAAGGCGTCTGGATGGAAAAGCCCTGCGAGAGGACGCCCGCAAGGATCGGTCCGACGATGACGCCGATGTTGATGGCGCTGCTGGTGATGCCGTTGGCCAGACCCCGGAATCCGGTGGGGGTACGGTCGTTGATGTAAGACTGCGAGCCGACCGCAAGGCTGGAGGCCGCCACCCCCTGCATCATTCTCAGGAGCATCATCAGCCAGACGGTTGTGGTAAGAGCGAATGCAGCCGTGGAAACGGTAAATATCAGCAACGAAGCCGACATAATGCCCCGGCGGCCGATGCGGTCCGAGAGCACCCCCATAGGAAACTGGAAAAGAACCCTGCCGACAAAGAAAGCCGCGACCAGCAGCCCGATATCGAATTCGTTGAAACCCAATTGCTGGGAATATTGAGGTAAAAGAGGCAGCAGCATCATGAAGCCGGTCATGACAACACCGTTGGCGAGAGCCAGCGCGTAGATGCTCCAGTGTAACTGTCTTAAGGACTGCAACATTATTAAACCCCGCCGGACAGGATTCCGGCATCATCGGGGAGCCCCCCAAGCAGGCTAAATCTGCCTGACGGCTACATGGATTGAGGCGCTTCGACGCCGACAAGGTCGAGGCTTCTGGCGATAACGTTCCTGGTAAGCCGGCAGAGACCAAGGCGAAATACGGTCGTCTCAGGCTCGGCTCTGATAACCGGGCAGTTATGGTAAAAGACATGGAAGACAGCCGCCAACTCGCGCGCGTAGGTCGTTATCCTCTGCGGACCGCGCGTCTCGGCGGCGATTCGCACCACCCGCGGGAACTCGGCCAACTTCATTATCAGCTCACGCTCCTGCCCTGCCAGGGGCTCGCCGGACACGGAGGTCGTATCAGCAGGCGCAGCCAATCCCTCTTCGGCAGCACGCCTAAGGATGCTGCAGATGCGGGCGTGGGCGTATTGCACGTAATAGACGGGATTCTCCTCAGATTGCAGTTTGGCTTTCTCCAGGTCGAGGTCGAGGGTGCTGTCGTTACTGCGCTCGACCAGGAAGAAGCGGGCAGCGTCGGCGCCGATGCTGTCCAGAAGCTCCTGCAGTGTCACCATCGTGCCCGCCCTCTTGGACATCTGTTTGCGTTCCCCCATCTCGATCACGTTCACGAGTTGACCAATGATGATCTCAAATCTCTGCGGATCATGAGAAAGCGCCTCAAACGCAGCCTTCATGCGCGGCACGTAACCGTGATGGTCGGCGCCCCAGATATTAATCAGGCGGTCAAACCCGCGCGAAAGCTTCTGCAGGTGATAGGCGATGTCGGAGGTAAAATATGTCGGCTCACCCGAGCTGCGAATGAGCACACGGTCCTTGTCGTCGCCGAAGCGGCTTGTGAGCAACCATTTGGCTCCCTCCCGGGTCTCTACCTCACCGGCTGCCTCAAGCGTCTCTAAAGCCTCATCGACAGCGCCGCTGCCGTACAGGCTTGATTCCAAGAACCAGTTATCGAAATTAACGCGGAAGCGCCCCAGGATTGCCCTGATGTCCTGCAGGACAAGTCTGCATCCCTCCTGTTTGAAGAAATCGATCGCGGCCGCATCGGGCTCGGGAAGAACGTGCCCGATCATTTCATCACCGATCTGCTGTTCGATCAAACGGGCGATATGAACGGTGTACTCCCCCTGATAACCATCCTCGGGGAACTGAACCTCATGTCCGCATAGCTGGGCATAGCGTGCCGCCAGGGACCGGCCGAAGTTGAGCATCTGGGTGCCGTAATCGTTGATATAAAACTCGGTGGTGACTTGATGACCGGCATAGACAAGTATCCGTTTGAGAGAGTCGCCGAAGGCGGCATAACGGGCGTGGCCGGCGTGCAGCGGTCCGGTAGGGTTGGCGCTGACGTACTCCAGCAGGATGGATTCCTGTTTGTCTACGACACCTGCGCCAAATTCCGTACCTTCTGCCAGGGCGCGTGAGGCGGTATCGGACAGAACGCCGTCGCTCAGAAAAAGATTGATAAAGCCCGGCCCAGCAATCTCGACGCTGTTGCATAGCTTCATCAATTCCTCACTCGCCCGCAGATCCTCGACAAGCAGCGCTGCCGCGTCGCGAGGGGGTATCCCTGCAGCTCCAGCAGCAATCAGGGCGATGTTGGCAGACAGGTCGCCATGCCCCTTCCCCGAAGGCCGCTCCAGAGCAATGTTGCCGGCAAGGTCCTCGCGGTTCCACAATGCCAGCCGCCCGCGCACTGCATCAGAAACGAGATTTGCCATAACTGAGAGGAGATCGATGGACGTCATTCCTGCCCGTCCTGGAATTTCAGCCGCCGCTGCAGATCCGAGACTTCGGAGGCGGTTTTATCCCGGGCAGACTCGTCGACGGTGACCGTCAACAGCAGGTGGTCGCCTTCCCGTGCGCCCTGGGGCAGGACTGAGACAGGGATGACCGATTCCCTTCCTGCAATCAGCAGTACCGCTGAGTCACCCTCGACACGGTCAAGGTAGCAGTTGAATCGTGATTCCAAATCCTTTAGACCCTGTTGACTTCAAGCAGTTGTTCGAGGAGCTGAATCTCCTCGCGGGTTCCCACGGTTATTATAACTGCGTTCTCATCCAGCAGCGTTGCGGGATCGGGATTGGTGTCAAACGGATGACCTGTTTTTTTAACAGCCAGGATTGAAGCGCCGGTCTTCTGACGGATTGCCAGCTCCCGGATGCTCTTGCCGACCACCGGTGAGCCGGCTGACAGCTGGAACTGCTCGACCCTGAGTTCGAGCTCTCCGCCGCCAGTGACAACATCCAGATAATCGCTGACCATCGGTTTGAGCATGAGAGTCGCCATTTCCCGGCCGCCGATGGCGTAGGGAGAAACGACCTTGTCGGCGCCGGCCTTTTCCAGCTTGTTATGCGATTCCTCGGTATTGCCGCGCGCGACGATCCATAGCGTCGGCGACAGCACCCGCGCAGACAGCGTCACGAAGACGTTATCCGCGTCGGAATCGACGCAGGCAACCAGCCCCTTGGCCCTGTCGATACCCGCCAGGTGCAGGGATTCATCGTTGGCCGCGTCGCCTTCAACATGGGGGAAGCCGTCTTCCCGGGCTCGAGCGATGCTTTCAGGGTTGGAATCGACCACCACAAACTCTTCCCCCGAACGCACGAATTCCCTGGCTACCTGCTCGCCGACGCGCCCGTAACCGCAAATTAGATAATGATCGGAAAGCTCAGATATCTTCTTTTTCATGCTCCGCTCCTCAAGCAATTCAGCAAGATAGCCGCCAATGAGAAATTCTATTACCATGCCGACCGCATAGACCAGGGTACCCACTCCACCGGCGATCACGAATATTGCCAATATCTTGCCGCCTGCGGACACTGGAGCTGAGCCCATGCCGACCGTCGAGATCAATACTACGGTGGTGTAGAGGGAATCCAGGAGGCCGTAACCTTCGAGAACCGCAAAGCCGACCGTGCCGGCAATCACGATCAAGAGCAAGACCCCCGAGAGGGCCAGTATTCGTTTGGGAGAAGTTAGTGATTGCCATGGCATCGGCAGGCAAAGTCTACTTGATGCACGTCAGGTTTTCAACGAAGCGAAGAGAGACGGCGGCCAAAGCACGGCGAGCCGGTTAGAATCCCGGTTAAAGGAAGGGGAGGTCGGAGAAAAACTCCTCCGGCTCGGCTGCCTCATCTGTTCCGGGAGTGAAAATCGCCTCGCGCACCAGTACGGGCATGTTGCGCCAGAGGCAGATTCCGTCCTTGAGGTACTTGTCTTTTTGTTCCTCGGTGCAGTTCGATGCGCAAGACAAGCAGAGCTCTTCACTGGGGAGAGCCAGTTTGGTTTTCGTCGGCCGCTGACCTTCGTCAAGCCTCCGGCTAGTTTCCAGCAGCAGGTGTTGCACATTGATATGCGGCGATAGGGGAAAGATTGCCGACTTTCTGGGAACAATGAATTTAAATGTACCTTCGACCCAGTTTGAAAGCTCGAGAGTGTTCTCGTAAGCCTGCTCGGCAATAACATTGACGATTTCCATCTTGTCGACTATCCCAGATTTCATGAGTGTGATGCCAAGGAATTCTTTCTTGTCACGAGAGGCTGATGAGAGGATTATCTTCCGCAGGTCCGCTGGCGTTAGCAATCCGGCTTTGACGAGACGGGCGCCCAGGAGATGATCCGAACGCGGGACCGACACGGCCTCTATGAAGCCATCCTTGAGGTAGATAATTGCCCGCTCTGCCTTGTCCTCGATTTCCAGCAGCCCTGATTTACGGTAGCTCGCCAGAAGCTGGAGCACCATGAAGACTGAAAACTGACTTATTTTTCCCCAGAGAATCATATTGTCCATTAATGAGGAGAGAACGGTAATTCCTTACTCTTAATTTCTATCGGCAGTTAAAATTAGTCCTTGCAGGCCTTGATCAAAGCCTGCAAGGACGGGTGCCCACGGTGATTTTGTGAATATGTCCGGCGGTTTACCCCGGCGCTATGCCCAGGTGGCCGGTATTGCGTTCACGCTGGCGTAGGTCTGATTTCTCGAGATCGACATCGCCGGTATACACCTGGTTCTTGCCGCGGCGCTTGGCTTCGTACATCCTGGCGTCCGCGATCTTGACCAGCTTGTCACCGGCGTCGGCGTCCACGCCGAATGACGCCAGCCCGACCGAGACGGTAACGCTCTTCTTGATATTGGCGTCCGCAAAAGTGGAGCAGCGTTCTTCGACGCTG
>JAJZQT010000004.1:0-7778 GCA_021803005.1 Actinomycetes bacterium | reverse complement strand
ATGATTCGCGCCAAGACTTCAACTACTCTGGGATCGAATTGCGTAACCTTGTTGCGTTCAAGCTCGCCAAGCGCCATCTCCCTGGTTAGAGCCTTGCGATAAGGGCGATCCGAAGTCATGGCTTCGAAGGCGTCGGCGACAAAAAGAATCCTTGCGCCCAGGGGGATCTCTTCGCCGGCAAGGCTGTCAGGGTAGCCCTTGCCGTCGTAACGCTCGTGGTGATGACGCACGATCGATTGAACCGGGAAGGGGAAATTGACCGGCTTAAGAATTTTCTCGCTGAGGACCGGATGTTTCTGAATTACATGGTTTTCATCCGCGGTCAGCTTGCCGGGTTTGGAGAGGATCGCGTCCGGGATGCCGATCTTGCCGACGTCGTGAAGATAGCCGGCGTAGCGAATCGTATGCAACTCGGCTCCCTGGAGACCAAGTCCGCGGGCAATAGCCTCGGCATAAAGCGAGACGCGTTCAGAATGGCCCCTGGTGTATGCGTCCTTGGCATCGATAGTTTCCGCGAGCGAACGGATGGTGCCCACGAAGGCGTCCTGGAGATTCTCATAGATTCTCGCGTTCTCAATCGCGATGGCCGCTTCGTTGGCGGCAGTCGTCAACAGGTTCATCTCGTGGTCCTTGAGATATCGCGGCTCGTTGAAATAAATGCAAATGACGCCGATACTTTGCCCCTTGGCCAACAGTGGCAAAGCTATCATCGAGGAATAGCCCTGTACGCTGGCAAGATGTTTCCAGGGCTCGTAGCTATCGTCAGAGAGCACGTTGTTGACAACAAATGATTTACCTTCGGTATATGCCATGCCAACCGGCCCAGAACCGATGGGGATGCGGCGCTTTCTGTTTATCGTCCACACATATTCGGCTGAAAGGTTATAGCTGGCGACAATGCTAAGGTGGCGGCCCGCATCGTCGGGCAACACAACCGAAGCAAACGCTGCTCCGATCAGATTGCCGACCCGTTTGGCGACGACACTCACGACTTCCTGATAGTCGAGTGTTGATGTGAACGCCTGGCTGATGTTGTGCATGGCCGATAGCTCGCTGACGTGACGCTCCGACTTTTCAAAGAGTTGAGCGTTCTCGATAGCAACTGCCGCCTGATTCATCAAAGTCTGATAAAACTCAATTTTCTTGGCGCTGAAGGGCGTGCGGGTCCAGCGCCGGACTTCGCCGAGCGTTACAACTCCGATGGCCTCATCTTTAGATATCAGGGGAAGCAGAAGCGCTGACCTTGTATCGGGTGTGAGGACCCATTCCCATTCCTCCTCCGAGCCTTCAACCGAAAGCTGTCCGTTCTTGCGTAAAACAGTAGGCAGGCGGGATTTGACAACGTCTGCGTGATGACGGGCGTGCTCGAGGTCGAGGCTTTCGCCCACGCTATGCTGCCAGTTGTCCATATCGCGGGTAGGCGAGGAAGCTTTGACAACGAGAGAATTCGTATTGGGATCGAGAATCGATATGCGGCAATAGGTTACCTTTTGTGAATCGGCGATCTTTTCGCAGAGAATCTGGAGTATTGTGTCCACATGCAGGGCTGAAGAGACCGCCACGCTGGCTTCAAGGAGCAGCTGCACTTCTTCATCGCGTGCGTTAAGAGACTCTGCCAGGTCATTGAAGGCTCTTGCAAGATCTCCAAACTCGTCCTTGCGTTTAACCTCGAGAGGCTTGCGCCAGGTTGAAAAACCGATCTGCCGTGTTGCCTGAGTCAGCTTTTTAATCGGATTGATCATCATCCGGTTGAGGGAAAAGTATAAGGCCAGAAGCAATCCCAGTAGTCCCAGGTTGGTGATAATGGCGTAGCGGATCTGCTGTGTGCGGATGAGGCTGTTGCGAGGCGCGGTGTCGAGGTAAACGCCTAGCGAGGCTATGGGATTACCCTCAGAGGAACGTAGCGGTGCCAGCATTTCGACGGTGTTATCCTCGGGGGAAGCGCCACTACCCGCCCCACCTTCCAGATTGTCATTGCCCTGTTCACGCTCGAAGAAAGTAGTCTGATTCGTATTTATCGGTTCAATGTCATTCGGATCAGCCAGTTTTCCGACTGATCCCCTGTCGGTACTTGCGATAACATCGATGGGCGAATTGGAATTGCCGTTGGAATCTGAGAGGCTGGATACGCTGGGAGTCGCATAGATCGAGATCTTCTTGATCTCTGGGTTCGTCTTGATGATGCTGTCGACCTCGCTCTGAACGTGGTCTGGAAATGATTGGCCTTCATAATTCAACAGGCTTGCCTCGATAAAGCTTGCTATCTGTTCGGCTCGGTGCCTGTATTCCGAGTTGATAGCGTCCGCCAGGTAACTGGACGTGTAAATGGTGAGGACAGACGAAAGGGCAGTGACTATCAGCAGGATGAGGATGGACAGCTTGCCACGCAAGCCGAATTTGGGTTTAACACTCACCAGGTTCCGCCCCAGAAAGAGTATGTTAAAAAAGGCCCGCCTAAGGCCTGCGTAATTAATCGGCCAGGGGCGGGCATGCTTTAGGGTGGAACTAATGGTCCGGCTTTTTTAGCTGGACATCTCAGATAAGCATCATTTTACAGGATGTTTCGATCGATAATCGTCAATGGCCTTTTTGAGTCCGTCAGAGGCCAGGTTCGAACAGTGCATTTTTTGCGGCGGCAGGCCGCCTAGCGCATCGGCAACGGCTTTCTTGGAGATCTCCTGAGCTTCCTCGAGAGTCTTGCCCTTGGCCAGCTCGGTCACCATGCTGCTGGTTGCAATTGCAGCACCGCATCCCAGAGTCTTGAACTTTACGTCCTCGATACGCTCGTCGGCATTGACCTTGATGGTGATGCGCATGACGTCTCCACATTGAGGATTCCCCACCTCTCCAACTCCATCCGGGTTCTCGACCTCGCCCATGTTGCGAGGATTCTGAAAGTGATCCATCACCTGTTCCGTATACATCGTTTCCTCCAATCGCGGTTTGCTGTTTAATATTTTCCCGCTCCACCGGAATCTGTCTACTAATCTCCCGCGGTTACCTGACCTCGCCCAACCTTCAATTCGAACTTCATGCAATCTTCAGCTCGCAGCTTCGCAATCGCAGCCTTCGCCCGAACTGCCGCTGGCGCACTGCTTCGATCCGCGTTTGTAGACCGGCGACATGCTTCTAAGCCTTTCGGAGACGGCAAAAAGGGAATCCAGAGCGTAATCCGCGTCCTCGCGGGTATTGTGCCGGGAGAGGCTAATGCGAACGGAGCCATGTGCGAGTTCTGCGGGCAGACCCAGCGCCAGAAGGATGTGTGAGGGCTCCAGGGTCCCGGACACACAGGCGGAACCGGTGGAAACAAAAACCGGCCTAGCGTTTTCAGCGGTTGGGTAGGATAACGAAAGCATGATCGACTCGCCCTCGATGCCCTCGATGGAAACGTTGACGTTATTGGGAAGTCTCCTGGTCCGGTGGCCGTTGAGGCGGATGTCATCCATGTTTTTTTCGATCTTATCGATAATGTAATCCCTGAGGGTTGAAAGCCTGTTGGCTTCCGAGGCCAGATTTTTCCGGGCCAGTTCCGATGCCTTTCCCAGCCCGACGATGCCAGGGACGTTGTGAGTTCCGGCGCGGCGCTTTTTCTCCTGGCCGCCGCCGTGGAGCAACGGGACGATCCGCACCCCTCTTTTGATATAGAGCGCGCCCACACCCTTGGGACCGTAAAATTTGTGTCCGGAAAGCGAAAGAAGGTCACAGGACAGGGCCGCTACGTCCACGGGGATATGGCCTACCGACTGGGCGGCGTTAGCATGCAGATAAACGCCCTTTTCCCGCGTGATGGCGCCTATCTCGGCGAGGGGCTGGATGGTGCCGATCTCGTGGTTGCCGTGAACCATGGTCACCAGGACCGTATCCTCGCGGATTGCTTTATCCACATCGGCGGGGTCGACCAGGCCGTCGGAGTCAACGGGCAGATAGGTGACCTCCCAGCCCTTCTTCTGCAGATATCCGCAGGGCATAAGGATGGAATGATGCTCCGCCTGATTAGTGATGATGTGCTTTCCTTTTTCCGCCAAGGCTTCAGTGACGCCCTTGATGGCCCAGTTGTTGGACTCCGTGGCCCCGCTGGTGAAATAGACGTCCTTCTGGTCGGCGCCGATAAGGTCGGCGACGTGCTGGCGGGCGGCCTCGATTGCCTGTTTTGCCTGCGATCCAAAAGCGTAGAGGGTAGCCGGACTGCCGAAGTTGTCGCCCTGCCATTCGCCCATAGCTTCCAGCACCTCGGGATCAGTGCGGGTCGTGGCCGCATTATCGAGGAATATCGCTTTATCCATTTTCTCCACCTCGCCGGTTAGTTATCACCAGAAATCTTGCAAAATCTTTATAGCTGCCCTAGACAATTTTCCGGATCAGGAACTTCATCTGATCGCCGAACTCTTCCCGGCGGATGAAATCGTTGCCTGTTCCCAGGCACCAGGCCGGTATATCAGCCTTTGCCCCCTCATCATCAGCCCAAACCTCCAGAACCTGCCCGGGTTTCAGGGAGCGCATGGTCTGCGCGATATTCACGATCGGCAGGGGGCAGCGATCGCCTATGCAGTCGAGCTTCATCACGGCTTCGAGTCCGGGTCCGGCATCGGCGGCGTGATTTCCTGAGAGGATATCCCTGAGGGTTGTCTGGGCAAGGACATTTTCGCTGCTGCTCTTGAGCTCCGACCAGACGCCGGCCAGGCCGCAGTTATCGAGGTGATTGCATTCCCCGGCCGCTCCGGCTCCCGCGCACCCGGCGGTTGCGACCGGTCCCTGAAGCAGGGTCACGACATCGAGGATACTGACCTCGTCGGGGTCAAGTCTAAGCGAGTATCCGCCTGAGGGACCACGGTTGCTCGTGAGCAGGCCGCCGTTGACGAGCTGGCGCAGAACCTGGGTAAGGTAAGGCAGCGGGATCTGCTGTCTCCGTGCAATATCGGCGCGGTTTACGGGCGATCCATTGGCGTAAAGGGCTATATCCCGGAGGGCGCGAAGTCCGTATTCACTTTTGGATGAAATGAGCATCGAGGCAGTATTTTATAATTGTGTATATGTGGAGTCAACATTAATACAACTTGGTTTACCCGCGTCTCTTGCAGGTCAAACCAGGGCTGTCCGATCGGCCAGTATGGAGGGAATTGCAGGCTGATTGATGGGCAGGATTGACGGGAAGTTATCGGACGGGGCCGCCGAAAGCGGCCAGGAAGTTCTTGTGCACGGCGCCGGCCAGCAGGCTGGGCTCGATCGCTCGCAGCCGGGCGAGCTCTTCAAGCACGCTGGCGACCCAGGCAGGCTGGTTCTTCTTGCCGCGATGAGGGACCGGCGACAGGTAGGGAGAGTCGGTCTCCGTAAGAAGAAGGTCTGCGGGGATCTTTTTTACAGCCTCGCGGAGAGCGGTAGCGTTGTTGAAGGTCACATTACCGGCAACCGACATGAAATAGCCGCGCCCGGCGCATTCCTCTACCCGGCCGTGCAGGGAGAAACAATGAAGGATGACAGTGAGGCCGGTGGCATGTAATTCCAGCATTTGCAGGACGTCTTCGTTGGCTTCGCGCGAATGGACGATCAGCGGCAAGCCGGTCTCGCGGGCAAGTTCCATGTGACGGATGAATGCTGCTTTCTGGCTCTCGCGGGGTGCTCGGTCCCGGTAATAGTCAAGGCCGGTCTCCCCTATGGCAACCACCTTGCCGGAACCGGCGAGCTTTTGCAGCTCGGAAATTGCCCAGTCATCGACGCTGCCGGCATCGTGGGGGTGGATGCCCACGGCGGCATAAACAAAATCATTCGTGGCTGAGAAATCCACAGCCCGACGGCTGGAGGCCAGATCGATGCCAACAGCGACAATCCTGTCGACGCCCGCCTCCCGGGCGGCAATCAGGGCGTTTTCGGAGTCCTCGAGCAGGTCCAGATGGGCATGGCTGTCGACCAGCGGCGGCATTTGCTCGGCGATCGCTCAGGTAGCCAGTTTGGGGAAGAGCGGTACGTCGCTCTCTACCCGGGCTCCCGCTTTTGCACCTCCCCACACGGCATTTGCGCGGGCGAGGGCGCTGATATCCGAGGCATGGCCCAGGCGCCTCAGAATCTCGCATGTCGCCGTAGGCATGAACGGATGCAGCAATATGGCGCTGATCCGGAGCCCTTCCACGAGATTATAGAGAACGTTGTTCAGCTGGTTACGGCCCGCGTCTTCCTTTGCCAGTTTCCAGGGGGCGCTTTCTTCCACATATTTGTTAAGCGAGCGGACGAATTGCCAGATCCTTTCCAGGCAAGTGGTCAGGTCTACTTCCTCCAGCGCCTTGACTGTATCGGCCGCAAGCCGCTGCACCTCTTCCGAGAAATCTTCGCTGCCTGCCGGCGGTTGAGGCACGAGTGCCTGGTTGTATTTGGCGATCATGGCGACTGTGCGGCTGACGAGGTTGCCCAGGTCGTTGGCGAGCTCTGAATTATACCGGGACTCGAAACCCTCCACGGAGATGACGCCGTCCTGTCCGAAGGCAACTTCCCGGAAGCAGTAGAACCGGAAGGGGTCGACTCCGTATCTGTTGATGATTTCGAAGGGGTCGAGCACATTGCCGCGGGTCTTGCTCATCTTCTGGCCTCCCAGCAGCAGGTAACCATGGACGAACAGGTGCCGGGGAAGCTCGTAACCGGAGGCCATCAACAGGGCCGGCCAGATGACCGCGTGGAATTTAAGGATATCCTTGGCCATCAGATGATAATCCGCGGGCCAGAATTTGGGAACGAGATCCTCATCCTTTTTGGCATACCGCAGGGCCGTTATGTAATTAAGCAGCGCATCCACCCAGACATACACGACCTGGCTCTCGTCCCAGGGAACGGGTATGCCCCATTCAAGGGTGGCGCGGCTGATGCTGATGTCCTCCAGTCCCTGCTCTATGAAGCTGCGCGCCTCATTGAAGCGCGTCGCCGGCCGGACAAAATCGCTGTGGGAATCGTAGTAGTCGAGCAGCTGCTGCTGGTAAGCGGACAGGCGAAAGAAATAGTTTTCTTCCTCGACTGTTTCCGGAACTGTTCCGTGGTCGGGGCACTTGCCAGCGACCAGCTCTTTTTCTGAATAGAACGCTTCGCAGGAGCTGCAATAAAGGCCGCTGTAGGATTTGAGGTAGATATCACCCTTGTCGTATAGCTGCTGGATGAACAGCTGAACCGCCAGGATGTGTTCGGGGTCGGTTGTGCGGATGAAGAAATCGTTGGTGGCGTTCACCCGCTTCACCAGTTCCTTGAATTTTACGACCATCTCATTGGCGTGCTCCATCGGCGTAATCCCCCGCTTGCGGGCGGCCCTGGCAGCGGGGTTGCCGTGTTCGTCGGTCCCGGTGAGGAAGAACACTTCTTCACCCAGTTGCCGGTGGTGGCGTGCAAGAACGTCGGCGGCAATGGTCGTGTAAGCATGCCCGATATGGGGAACATCGTTGACATAGTAGATGGGAGTTGTCACATAGAATCTATTCAAGGAAAGCCCTGCAGTCAGCTTGACATCCCAGCTATATTAACAGCTGACAGGTTTGCCCGCCATCCTGCCCATCCCCCTTCCCGCATACACAATGAGCAGCACGCCGCACGCCAGCGCAATCGCATAAGCCGGAGTCCGGGAGGCGGCCGGTGATGTTTTCCACCGGTATTCTGAATCGTCGGCGGATCCAAAAGCGCCGTGCAGAGATGGAGCCGTGGCGGCCTCAGCTCCATCTCCCAGCCAGGGTGCTAAGCCGGAAATAACCCTTCCTCCGAACTCAGTCTGTGGATTTTGAGGCAACTGCGGAACCGCTTGCGGGAAAGGA
>JAJZQT010000065.1 GCA_021803005.1 Actinomycetes bacterium | reverse complement strand
CCCTTGACCAAAATACCCCGGGCGAGTATCATTAAATACCGCATTTCGCAGGTGAAATGCATCACCCAGCGCAAAACTCCAAGGAGTTATAGCATGATACGCATCCGTCGGGCCCGCCTGCCGCTGGTCCTGTTACCGGCAATTTTCGCCGTTCTGGCGATTGTGGTTCCCTCATTTCTTCTGGCTGCCAGCGATAGCACTGGTTCATCCCCGGCTCCGGCTTCCCCCGATTGGGTCCTCTTCAGCAGCAGCCCCGGCGCCTTCGTTTCCAGCGCTTCCTACGTCAACTACAACCCCGACGGCCCCATCTTCAGCAATCAGCAGCCGGCCGCCGCGGCGTCTGATGTCTATCAGGCGATCAGCGTCAGTTATTCCGACCCGGACGGGGTCGTCGGCCACGGTTACGCCAATGCCCCGCAGATGTGGTACGACGGCTACGAGACCACGAAATGCTCCGCCGTTGGCATGCACTGGACCGCGACCGGCATGTGGTGGGATCACAATACCGTCACCCAGTGGAATCCCGTTGGTTGCAGCGCGCTGGCAGCCGAGTTCCTGCCCATGACCGACGGCTCGCACACGGTCAGGGTCAAGGCGACCGACAGACTGGGCAACTCCAACACCATGGAATGGACCTTCACCATGGATCACACGCAGCCGGCGGTCACGCCCTCTTCGCTTTGCGGCACCATCGCGCCCTCGGCCACGCCAACAATTTCCTTCTCTTACTCCGACGCCAGCGGCATCGATACTTCCTCGGCGGTGATGAAGCTCGACGGCGTCCAGGTCACTGCCGCCGCCGGCGCCGCGGAGGCGGTCTACACGCCCGGCCAGGCGCTCGCGGACGGAGTCCATACCGCGACATTCGAGATCAAGGACAGCGCCGGCAACAAGGGCAGCGCCACCTGCGGCTTTACCGTGGATACACAGCCGCCGCAGGTCACCAGCCTGACTCCCGCCGACGGCTCGGTGGTCAACACGGCCAGCCCGCTCATTAGCGCCGCCTGGTCGGACGCCGGCGCCGGCGCCGACCAGTATACAGCTCACCTGACGCTCGACGGCAGCGATGTCACCGCCGGCGCCTCCGTGGCCCAGTACGGCCTCACTTACCAGACGGGCAATCTGGCACAGGGCAGCCACACTATTTCACTTTATGTCAAAGACAGGACCGGCAAACAGTCGCTGACCCGCAGCTCCACATTCACTTATTCCGACGACACCCAGGCGCCTGTGATCGACAGCCTCACGCCCGCCGACGGCGCCCTGGTGCAGATTGCCAACCCGCTGATCCAGGCAACCTGGCACGATCCCGATTCCGCCGGAGTCGACCAGTACTCGGCCCACCTGACGCTCGACGGCAGCGACGTTTCCGTGGAAGCCGCCGCCGGCCAGTACGGTCTCAGCTATCAGGCCGGCGGCCTCTCGCTGGGTTCCCACACGATTTCCCTTTATGTCAAAGACAGGGTGGGCCACCAGTCGCTGACCCGCAGCTCCACCTTCACTTATTCCGACGACACCCAGGCGCCTGTGGTCGACAGCATCATCCCGGCCGACGGCGCCACGGTGAACACGACCGATCCGCTGATCCAGGCGGCCTGGCACGACATCGGCTCGTCCGGAATCGACCAGTCCTCGGCGCGCCTGACGCTGGACGGCGCTGACGTGACCGCTGGCGCGATTGCCACCGCCGGCGGCCTCAGCTACCAGGCGAGCGGCCTGGGGCTGGGCGTCCACACGGTCTCCGTATACGTCAAAGACAATGTCGGGCACCAGTCGAACACGCTGGCTTCCACCTTCACTTATTCCGTTTTCAATCCCGACGGCCCCACTTTCAGCGATCCGCATCCCGCCGTTTCCACCAACGATCCTTTCGACAGCATCAGCGTCAGCTACTCCGATCCCGACGGCGTCGCCTCCCACGGCACCGCCAACAGACCGCAGATGTGGTTCGACGGCTACGAGGTGACCAAGTGTTACGCCGTGGGCGTGCGCTGGAGTCCGTCGGGGATATCGTGGGACCACACGGTAGTCACGCAGTGGGGCTCGGGCTGCTCGACCCTGGAAGCGGTGCAGATGCCGATGACCGACGGCGACCACACGGTCCGGGTCATCGCCACCGACGGCAAGGGCAACAAGAACATGAAGGAATGGACCTTTAGCATCGATCACACGCCGCCGGCGGTGACGCCTTCGCCGCTCTGCGGCACGATTGTCGAGAACGCCATGCCTGAAATCCGCTTTGCTTACCAGGACCAGTATGGCGTCAACACCTCCTCGGCGATGATGAAGATCGACGGCGTCCAGGCCGCGATCTCACCGGGCGCGGCCGAAACCGTTTACACGCCCGCGCCCTTGAGCGAAGGGCCCCACACAGCCGTCTTTGAAGTCAACGACAACGCCGGCAACCAGGGATCCGCGACCTGCAGCTTCACTGTCGACACCCAGCCGCCGTCGATCGACAGCCTCACCCCTGCCGACGGCGGTTTCGTCAATACTCCCGACCCCGTCATCAGCGCCGCCTGGAGCGATTACGGCGCCGGCGCCGACCAGTACACGGCGCGCCTGGAGCTCGACGGCTCCGATGTGACCGCGGGCGCGGCGCTGGGAGAGTACGGCCTCACTTATGCCGCCGGCGGCCTGGCCCTGGGCGACCACACGGTTTCGGTGAGCGTCAGGGACAAGACCGGCAAGCAGTCGGCGACGCGCAGCTCAACCTTCACCTACATGATCGATAACGAGCCGCCGGTAATCGACAGCCTGGCGCCTGCCAGCGGCACCCACGTCGAGAACAACAGCCCCCTGATCAGCGCCGCCTGGTCGGATTACGGTTCCGGCATCGACCCGGGCTCGGCCCGGCTGCTGCTCGACGGCAAGGACGTGACCGCGGGCGCCACCACCGACGGCAACGGGCTCACCTACCAGGCCGGCGGCCTGGCGCAGGGCAGTCACACAATTTCGCTTTATGTCAAAGACCGGGTGGGACAGCAGTCCGCGACCGTCAGTTCCACCTTCTTCTATTCCATGACCTATTACATGCCCTGGTATGACTCCCGGCCCGAGAACGGCATGAAGGGCAACTGGATCCTGGTCATCAACCAGGAAGACACGCCGGCGCCGGTTGATATCTTTTTAGGCAACGAGAAAGTCGGCTCCTGGACGATCGCCCCGGGCGACCGCATCACGCCGCAGTTCCCGGGGAAGATGAGCGGGCCGGTGAAGGTGGTCTCCACCGGCGGCAACGAGCTGCTGGTCAGCCAGCGCGTTCTTTTCAAGGATTCCTTTAACGAAGTGATGGCGGTACGCGACAGCGACCTCGACTCCGACTACCGTTTCACCTGGTACGATTCAAAGCGCGAAAACGGCATGAACGGCAACTGGATACTCATCGGCAACGCCGATAGCTCCAGCGCCGCCGTGGACGTGTACGTCGGCTCCACCTGCCGGGGCACCTGGAACCTGGCCCCGGGCGCCATCGTCACGCCGCAGTTCCCGGAGCTGATGGACGGGCCGGTCAGGGTCAAGAGCCGCGGCGGCCAGAAGCTGATCGTCAGCCAGAGGGTCATCTTCAAAAACGCCTTCTCCGAGGTCATGGGAACCGGAGCCGGCGCACTTGACAAGGAATACTATTTCACATGGTATGATTCCAAGCCCGAGAATTCCATGAGGGGAAACTGGGTGCTGGTCGGCAACGAGAGCAACAGCGCCGCTGCCGACGTCTACATCGACATCGGCGGCCAGCGGATGGGCAACTATTCGATTCCGCCGGGAGGGCGCATCACGCCCACCTTCCCCAGCACCATGGGCGGGCCGGTGCACGTCGGCTGCTCCAGCTGCGGCAGCGGCCAGAACATCACCGCCAGCCAGCGCGTGCTCTACCAGGACTCCTTCGAGGAAGTGCAGGGAACCAGCCCGCGCGACATGAGCGACAACGCAGTCTTCACCTGGTACGACCTGACGCCGCCGCTGATGAAGGGCGACTGGATCCTGGTCGGCAACCAGAGCGCGGCGTCGGACGTCTACGTCCAGGTCGCGATCGGACCGGGCGGGGCGCCGATGAAGATGGCCGGCGGCGGCGATACCTTCGTCGCCCGCGCCGGCGGCGGCAGCACCACGCCGTACTTCCCGGGGACCATGGGCGGCCCCGTGAAGGTGAGCTGCACCAGCTGCAGGAGCGGCGAGAAGCTGATCATCAGCCAGCGCGTTATCTACCAGGACAGCTTCAACGAGGTCGTGGGCAGGCCGGCGCGGAAGTAAAGCGCCAGGCAACGACTTGAATTGGTCGGATCTCCCACAGCCATGGACTTCTTGACGGGATGGGAGATAGGAGGCAGCAAAATGTCACCCCCTCCAGGAACATCCCTGAGAGCTATAAGCAAACGCCGCAAGTTGCCACGCCCCGCCCCTAGCATCCGCTAATAATGCTGGTTAAAAAAATCCATTATCCAGTATGGATGATATAATTGCCTCCCAAAATAATGACAGGAGGTTAAAAGAATGAAAATGTTATATGTTTCACTCTTTGGTCTGTCACTCCTATTGATGGTGGGTTGTGGAGGTAATGCTGCAGTTCAAACTGTCACGCAAACAAATACAGTAACGGTCCAGTCAACCACTCCAACAAAGCCTCCTTCTAATAGTGGCCCCAGTACACAATCCAGTCTATCGAATCAATCAGCGCAGACCGGGGAGAACGACCCCCTGCCGACGGCCGTTGGTGAATCTTCGATCACTTCGATTGTTTCAATTGGGAGCAGATTGGTTGGCCAACCAAATAGCGGCGTGACAGTCAATTATGCAAATGGAGGCCATCAGGTTTCTTACAACATGGATGCAACCGTGCAAGACTGGAAGGTTGGCGATGCGGTAAAACTTCTTTTGGTATCGCTTCCGTCAAACTGTCCACCAGGAGATAATCGCGGCAAAGTTTACGATGCCACGAACCTGAGGACTGGCGAAACCTGGGAAGCTCCCGACTCACAGCATCAATGTGGTGGTGCTTAGGGCACTAGCTAGAGCAGATTAGCACTACCGTCTATCTCCTGACCCACGGTTTCTTGACACAGCCCTTCCCCGCTTGTTAGACTCCTAGGGCTATAACCAGGAACGCGTTTTTCGCATCCCGAGAGGTGGAGGGACTGGCCCTTTGAAGCCTCGGCAACCTACGGCAGGGTTCCCAAAAGGAATCGTGCCAGCAAGGTGCCAACTCCTGCAGACCATATAGGTCTGGAAGATGTGGTGATAGATAGGCTCAGTAGTACTTACGCAAGCCTCTGCCACATCGTGCGGAGGTTTTTTTGTTCCCTCGCGCGAGTCGTTGCCGGCAAGTCAACCTGGCCGGCGCGGCATCTTCGCCGCACGGATTTCGGATGCGACGGACGCCAGACAAGGAGCACGGTTTGGCCACCACCGCCGAACATCTGAAATGTAAAGAGTGCGGGCGCACCTATCCGCTGGAAGCGCTGTTCGTCTGCGACTTCTGCTTCGGGCCGCTCGAGGTCTCTTATGACTACGAGAAGATCCGCAGGCGGGCCACCAAGGAGCGCATCGCCCTGGGTCCGCCCTCGCTTTGGCGCTATTCCGATTTCCTTCCCGTTAACAGCAAACCGGTCGTCGACCTGCAGGCGGGCTATACGCCGCTGATCAAGGCCGACCGCCTGGCCGCGGAGCTCGGGCTCAGGAAGCTCTGGGTCAAGAACGACACCGCCAACCCCACCCACTCCTTCAAGGACCGCGTCGTCTCCGTGGCCCTGCAGCGGGCGCTGGAGATGGGCTTCGAAGTCGTGGCCTGCGCCTCCACCGGCAACCTGGCCAACAGCGTCGCCGCCCACGCGGCCGCTTCGGGGACCGAAGCTTATGTCTTCGTGCCGGCCAACCTGGAGATACAGAAGATCATCGCCACCGCCATCTACGGCGTCAACGTCGTCAAGGTGCGTGGAAACTACGATGACGTCAACCGCCTCTGTACCGAGATCGCCTCGGAAAAGAAGTGGGCCTTCGTCAACGTCAACGTGCGCCCGTATTACGCCGAGGGCTCAAAGACCCTGGCATTTGAAACCGCCGAGCAACTGGGCTGGCGCGCTCCCGACAAGGTAGTCACCCCGGTGGCTTCGGGTTCGCTGCTGACCAAGATCCACAAGGGATTCTGGGAGCTGGGCGAAGTCGGGCTCATCCGCAGGAAGGCGCCGGCGGTATTTGGCGCCCAGGCCGAGGGCTGCGGCCCGGTGGCGGCTGCTTTCGCCGCAGGCTCCGAGCATGTAAAGCCGGTCAGGCCCGACACCATCGCCAAATCGCTGGCGATCGGCAATCCCGCCGACGGCATCTTCGCGCTGGAAGTGGTGCGGCAGACCGGCGGCGCCATCGAGAGCGTCACCGAGCAGGAGATCGTCGACGGCATCAAGCTGCTGGCGGAGACGACCGGTATCTTCACCGAGACCGCCGGCGGCGTCACCACGGCGGTGCTGGCCAAGCTGGCGGCCTCCGGCAAGATCTACCGCGACGACGAGACCGTACTCTACATCACCGGCGACGGCCTCAAGACGCTTGACGCCGTGGCTGACACCATCAGCACTTACGAGATAGATCCCGTCTTCTCCCAGTTCGAGGAAGAAGTGCTCGGGGAAACAGTGAAAGGAGCCAGCAAGTGAGCGCAAAAGTGAGAATCCCTTCGCAGCTGCGGCAGTTGACCAGCGGTGAGGGCATGGTAGAGATCGAACCCGGCACCATCGGCGGCATCATCATGGAGCTGGAAAACCGCCATCCCGGCATGGCCGAGCGCCTGCTCGACGAGGGCGAGGTGCGGCGATTCATCAACATTTACATCGACGGCGACGACATCCGCTTCGCGGATGGCCTGGAAACCGAGGTCGCCGACGGCGCCGAGGTCAGCATCGTGCCGGCGGTGGCGGGGGGATAGAAAAGACGGCCGCGGGCCGCCTTCGTATTCATATGATTTTGAAAAATGCGCCGGCCGGCGCATTTCATTAATTCCTATTTCTTCGGGGAAACTTTCCCGCGACCGCCGCTCTTCGCGGAAGAAGCCTTCCGGGGGCTGGGGTTGCGTTTGGCGCCGGCAGCGGCCTTCCTGGCTGTAGCCTTCTTCCCGCCGGTAGCCTTCCTGGCCTTGGCGCGGCCGGCTGCCGCCTTTTTGCGGCTGACGGCGCGCTTTTCCGCAGCGGCCACGGCCTTGGCGGCCTTGCCATCGAGCAGGGCGGCGTTCAGCACGTCCGAGACCTCGTCGGCGAGTATGAAGGTCATGGTCTTGCGCAGGTGCTCGGGCACGTCGTCGAGATCCTTTTCGTTCTCACGCGGCAGGATGACGGTGTTCAGGCCGGCGCGGCGCGCGGCCAGCACCTTCTCCTTGAGCCCGCCGATGGGAAGCACCTTGCCACTCAGCGTCACCTCTCCGGTCATGCCGATGTTCGACGCCACCGGCTTGCCGATCGCCAGCGAAGCCAGGGCCGTGGTCATGGTGACGCCCGCCGAGGGGCCGTCCTTGGGCACCGCGCCCGCGGGCACGTGCACGTGGACATCATGATTCTGGAAATAATCCTCGGGAATGCCGAGCGCGTCGGAATGCGAGCGCACCCAGGAGAGCGCCGCCTGGGCCGATTCCTTCATGACGTCACCCAGCTGCCCGGTGAGGGTCAGCATGCCCTTGCCGTGCATCGCGGTAGCCTCGATGAAGATGATGTCGCCGCCGCTCATGGTCCAGGCCAGGCCCGTGGCCACGCCAGGCTCTGAAGTCATGCGCCTGGCCTCGGAGAAGTAACGTTTCTTGCCCAGGTATTCCTCCACGGCCTTCTCATCGATCTTGAACTTGCCCTTCCTGCCCTCGGCGATCTCGCGGGCGGCCTTGCGGCAGACCGAGCCGATCTCGCGCTCGAGATTCCTGAGCCCCGCCTCGCGGGTGAAATCCTGGATGATCCTGAGGATGGCCTTGTCGGTGAAACTGATGTTTTTCGGATTGAGGCCGTTGGCCTCGGTCTGCTTGCTGATCAGGTATTTCTTGGCGATGTGGATCTTTTCTTCCTCGGTGTAACCGGAGAGCTCGATGACCTCCATGCGGTCGCGAAGCGCCGGCGGAATCGTATCGAGTATGTTGGCGGTGGCGATAAAGAGCACCTTGCTCAGATCGAACGGCAGGTCAAGATAATGGTCGCGGAAGCTGAAGTGCTGCTCGGGATCGAGCACTTCCAGCAGCGCCGAGGACGGGTCGCCGCGGAAGTCCGCGCCCAGCTTGTCCATCTCGTCGATCATGAACACCGGGTTGTTGGAATCGGAGTCGCGGATGGCGCGGATGATCGTTCCCGGCATGGCGCCGATGTAGGTGCGGCGGTGGCCGCGGATCTCGGCCTCGTCGCGCACGCCGCCGACGGAAATGCGGATGAACTTACGCTCCAGCGCCCGGGCGATCGAATGCCCCAGCGAAGTCTTGCCGACGCCGGGAGGCCCGACGAAGCAGAGGATGGGGCCGGCCATGCTGCCCGCCGCCTCCTGCTTGAGCTTTGCTACTGAAAGATATTCCAGGATGCGGTTCTTGACCTTTTCCAGGTCGTAATGGTCTTCGTCGAGCACCTGCTGCGCCCGGCTGATGTCGAGATTGTCAGTGGTGCCCTTGTTCCAGGGGATGGTGATGATCCAGTCCAGATAGGTGCGGATGACCGAATACTCGGCCGCGGCCGGCTGCAGCTTCGAGAGCCGGTCCAGCTCGCGGCGGGCCTGGCGGTCGACCTCTTCGGGAAGGTCAAGCTCGTCGATCTGCCCACGCAGCTCGTTGACCTCGGCGGCGATCTCGTCGGTCTCCCCCAGCTCTTCCTGGATGGCCTTCATCTGCTGGCGCAGGAAGTATTCGCGCTGCGTCTTGTCCATCTCGCTCTGGACCTCGTTCTGGATCTTGCTGCCCAGCTCGAAGACCTCGAGCTCGCGGTTGAGGATGACCGTCAGCCGGCGCATGCGCTTCTCGACGTCGATCTCTTCCAGCAGCTCCTGCTTCTCCTCGGTCTTGATCTTGATGGCCGAGGCGATCAGGTAACACAGCGCGCTGGGGTCGTCGACGTTGGAAGCGGCCATCTGCAGCTCTTCCGGCAGATAGGGAACCAGCCCGATGATGCGGGTGAAGACGTTCTGCAGGTTGCGCGAGAGCGCCTCGACTTCCTTGGTCATCTCCATCTTGTCCTCGAGCACGTTGACGCGCGCCACCAGGTAAGGATCGGTCATGGTGTAGTCAACGATCTTGATGCGTTTGACACCCTGGACGAGAATTCGTAGAGAGCCGTCCGGCACCTTGAGCATCTTGTGGATGATGGCGGCGGTGCCCACGCTGTAGATGTCATCCGGGCCGGCGACCTCGACCTCGGTCTTGCGGATGGTGGCCAGGCCGATCATCTTGTCCTTGTGGAGCACGTCATCGATCAGCTTGACCGAGCGCTCCTGGCCCACGGCCAGCGGCGTCACCGTCTCGGGAAAGACGACGGTCTCCCGCAGCGGCAGGATCGGCATCGTGTCGGGTATCTTCTCAACCGGTTTGATCACATGTGGCGATTCGGCGATGCTGCCTTCCATTATTTATTTTCCTTTACGACGATGGGCACATTGATTGCCGTGGCGGCGCGGTCAGCCACCGGCAGCTCGATGGTCAGGAAACCATCCCTGTAGGTGGCGGCGGCGCTCTCCACATCCACCGGCACCGGCAGGATGATCTGGCGCTTGAAATGTCCGTAATCGATTTCCATCTGCTGATAAACCTTCTCCCCCTCATGCTCGGGGTCTACACGTGAACCTTCGATCACGAGGTTTTTATCCTGAATGGTGAGGCGGGCGTCATCGGGGGAAATGCCGGCGATCTCGAGCTTGACGATGACGGTCTTGGTCTTCTTGACGAAGTAGACGTCCGCGAGCGGCTGGAAGGAGCCGCCCTTCATGATGCGCAGGCGCGGCCCGCCGTAGAAGCGGAAGAACATGTCCTCAATCTCGGAGCTCAGGCGCTCGAACTCGGCGAAGGGGTTGTGTTTCTTTGGTGCCATTACCTTCCTCCCGGAAACGCTAGGGCCGGACAATGCTCGTTTGCACCGGATAATTCTGTATGGCCGGACAATGCCTAATAAGATACCATAATTGGCTCGCTCAAAGGAGAGTGAAAAGATCGCTCTTAAGACGTATATATTTCCGCGACGGCCGAATCTTAATCATCGGCGTAGCGAGCCGG
>JAJZQT010000064.1 GCA_021803005.1 Actinomycetes bacterium | reverse complement strand
GCCATAGGCATCGATGCCGGGGCGGCGGCAGCCATTACTCCCATATCGGAAATGAGCCAGCTCATCCGTGAACGCACTGGCGCGGAGCCTGGCAGCATGACCCCGGTCTACAGGATGAACCCGCGTGTCGACGATCTGCCGGAAACGCTTTCGACTGAGGCCCACGGCGTCAGGCTGCTGCGCCTCGGGACGGTGAAGAAAGGCGGTGGTGGCTGTGTCTGCCCCGAGTCGGCGATGCTCAAAGCCCTGCTCACCCACCTGATGCTCCAGGAACGCGAGGTCGTCATCGTCGACATGGAGGCCGGCATCGAGCATCTGGGCCGCGCCACGGCCAGGGGGGTAGACGCCATGCTGGTAGTCGTCGAGCCGGGGCGCCGCAGCGTGCAGACCGCCGAGGCGATCGAGAAACTGGCGGCCGATATCGGCATTACCAATATTATGATGGTTGTCAACAAGGTTACCGGCAGCGACGCCGGTTTCTGCGGTGAACTTGAAAAGCGTTTCCGCGTGATCGGCTGCCTGCCGCTCAGCGAGGAAGTGCGCCGGGCCGACCTCGACGGCCTGGCTCCGTTCGATGCCGCGCCGCAGTATGTCGCGCAGGTCGCCGAGGTTTTGGAGAAAATCGAGCGCGAGCCGGGGAATCAGTAGTAGCTCCGCCTCTTCTGTTATTCCTGGCAAACCGCTTTACCGAGCCACCTGGATTGGTTAATATACTAAGCGGCTCGTGAAAAAAGCCACAAGTAATTCCGAAGCCTGACAACCCGCCAAAGGAGTTCCCAGATTGTACTTTCCCTCTTACAGAATGCGGCGCCTGAGGCAGACGGAACAGATCCGCAACCTGGTCCATGAGACCGACCTCCTGCCCGACCGCCTTGTTTACCCCATGTTCGTCACTCACGGCGAGAACAAGCGCGCCGAGATTCAGTCGATGCCGGGCTGTTACCAGCAGTCGATCAGCCATCTGGTCGAGGAAGCCAAAGAGGTCCGGGATCTCGGCATCCCCGCGGTGCTGCTGTTCGGCATCCCGGCGGAGAAGGACGATATCGGGTCGGGCGCCTACGATGAAGAAGGCATTATCCAGATGGCGGTGTCCGCGCTCAAGGAAGCGGTGCCGGAGCTGCTGGTCATCACCGACGTCTGCCTGTGTGAATATACCAGCCACGGCCACTGCGGCATCGTCAGGGACGGCGACGTCGACAATGACCTGACCCTGGAGATGCTTGCCAAGATGGCGCTCTCACATGCGGAGTCCGGGGCCGACATCGTCGCGCCGTCGGACATGATGGACGGCCGGGTCGCCGCGATCCGCTCCGCCCTCGACGCTGAAGGCCTGATCAACACGCCGATCATGTCCTATGCGGCAAAGTTTGCTTCCGCCTTCTACGGGCCGTTCCGCGAGGCGGCCGAGTCGTCTCCCGAGTTCGGCGACCGCCGCTCTTACCAGATGGACTACCGCAACAGCGACGAAGCCGTGCGCGAGGTGCTGCTGGACATCGAGGAAGGCGCGGACATGGTAATGGTGAAACCGGCGCTGCCGTATCTCGATGTCATCTTCCGGGTCAAACAGGAGACCAAGTTTCCCCTCGCGGCCTACAACGTCAGCGGCGAGTACGCCATGATCAAGGCGGCGGCGGCGGCGGGCTGGCTGGACGAGAAGCACGCCGTCCTCGAAGCGATGACCGCCATGCGCCGGGCCGGGGCCGACGTCATCATCACCTATCACGCCAAGGACGTCGCTTCCTGGCTGGGCCGGTAGGAGCAGACCTGGACACTGGCAAATCAAAAGAACTTTTCCGTGAAGCCCTGAAGTTCATCCCCGGAGGCGTAAACAGCCCCGTGAGGGCGATGCGCTCGGTGGACGCGGAGCCGCTCTTCATCGCCCGCGGCGAGGGCAGCCGCATGTATGACGTCGACGGCAACGGTTATATTGACTACGTCGGGTCGTGGGGTCCGCTGATTCTGGGGCATTGCCATCCGGCGGTACAGGAATCTTTGGAAAAAGCGCTCCGGGGCGGCACCAGCTTCGGCGCTCCCAGCCCTCTCGAAGTTGAGCTGGCAAAAAAGGTGGCGGCGGCGGTGCCCTCGATTGAAATGGTGCGGATGACGAACTCGGGAACCGAGGCCACCATGAGCGCGCTCCGGGTCGCCCGCGGTTTTACCGGCCGCGACAAGATCGTCAAGTTCGTCGGCTGTTATCACGGCGCCGTCGACAGCCTGCTGGTGCAGGCCGGATCGGGTGTCGCCACGCTCTCCCTTCCCGACAGCCCCGGCGTCACCCGCGGCACCTCGGCCGACACTCTCCTTGCCCGTTACAACGACCTCGATGACGTCCGCGGCATCATGGCGGCCGGGGGCGAGCAGGTGGCCGCTATCATCATCGAGCCCGTTGCGGGAAACATGGGGGTCGTCCCGCCCGCTGCTGGTTTCCTCGAAGGCCTGCGCAAGCTGGCGGACGAGCACGGCGCGCTGCTCATCTTCGACGAGGTCATGACCGGGTTCCGCGTCGCTTACGGCGGCGCCCAGCAACTTTTTGGCATCGCCCCCGACATGACCTGCCTGGGCAAGATCATCGGCGGCGGCATGCCCGTGGGCGCCTTCGGCGGGCGCCGCGAGATCATGGAGACGGTGGCGCCGGCCGGCAACACTTACCAGGCCGGGACCCTTTCCGGCAATCCTCTGGCCATGGCAGCGGGCCTGGCAATGCTGACCGAACTGGAAAAGCCCGGGGCCTATGAGCGGCTCGAGGAAAAGTCGGCGCGCCTGGCCGCTGAGCTGTCTGAAGCAGCGGCCGTATCCTCGTGGCCTACCTGCCAGAACCGGGTCGGCTCGATGATGACAGTTTTCTTCACCGGTGGCCCGGTCACCAATTTCGAATCGGCTAAAACCAGCGATACCGGCCGTTTCGCCGCGTATTTCAAACACATGCTGGCAAATGGCGTCTATCTGGCCCCCTCGCAGTTCGAGGCGGCTTTCGTCTCTCTGGCCCATAGCGACGACGATCTCGCCCGGACGGCGGCGGCGGCGGCGGCATTCTTCGAAGCAAAGGCCGGCTGATCCACATGGCGCCTTCCCGGAAAAATACAATCCCGGCGGCGACCGTCCCCAGGCTCTCGCAGTACCTGCGCAAGCTGCAGGAGATCCAGAGCCGCGGCACCACGACCATCTCCTCCCGGCAGCTGGCAGATGAAGTCGGGACCAACCCCGCCCAGATACGCAAGGACCTCTCTTATTTCGGCGAGTTCGGCATCCGCGGCGTCGGCTACGATGTGGACCGCCTTATCGAGGAGCTGAAAAAATGCCTGGGGCTCAACCGCTCCTGGAACGTAATCATCGTCGGCTCGGGAAAACTGGGCACGGCGCTGGCCCTCTACCGCGGATTCCAGAAACAGGGTTTCAACCTCATCGGCATGTTCGATGCCGACTCGGCGGTCGTGGGCACCGACCGCGGCGCCGGACCGGTGCTGTCAATTAACAAGCTTGAGAAATTCCTCAACGAGCACGAAGTGCATATCGCCGTGGTGACCACGCCATCGTCGGTGGCGCAGGAGGTCATCGACCGGCTGGTCGCGGCGGGCGTGCCGTCGATCCTCAACTTCGCGCCCATCCGGGCTCACAAGGACAAGTCCGTGATCCTGCGCCAGGTTGACCTTTCTACTGAACTGATGACCCTGTCCTTCTACCTGGACAAGTAGGGCCCCAGAGCAACCGTTTGACGGTACGGCCGCAATCCCGATTAAAATGGACGTCATCCTGACAACAGCCTCAAAAACACTGAAGCAGATACGCACGGAGGTCGCCGCGGACAGCAGCGTCTTCTCCGCACGCCTGCTTGCAGGGGATGAACCGGCCGGGCCTGATGGTTATTCCGTCTCTGCCGAAGGTTATTCCGACCTGTTTACAGCAGCTTGCGGCGGCGATGCCTCCGGCTCTGAGATTTACCAGCAGGGGCTGGAATACATCTTTGAGGGCTTCCTGCTGCATCGCGATCAAAGCAGAATGCTGAAGAAAGACACCTCGGAATTTCCCATCCTCGCCGGTGACCACATGTACGCCCGGGGGCTTGTCGCCATCGCTTCCCTGGAAGACCTTTACTGCATCGAGGCGCTGGCGGAACTGATGAGGGCCTGCTCTTACGTCCAGGGCGAAAAGCTCGATCCCTCCCTGGCTCTGAAAGCCTGGGCGATAACCACCCTGCAGCTGGCGGCGCGCGCGCGCGCCGGCGGGAAGGGCCCGGCAGAACCGGCGGCACTCGCGCGGATGGTCAGGAACAGACCCGGAGGCGAGGAGCTGGACCGGCGCCTTGAAGAGCTGCTGGCCGCGATTCCGGAAGGCAGACGCCAGGCTCTGAGAAAGCAAATCAACGATCTGGAATCGGGGCTGCTTCCCGGTAGCGGGCCGCTTTCCGGTAGCAATTTGCTTCCCGATCTTAATGACCTTCCTGATTCCAACTCTGCAAAGGGTGATTAAAGCCATGGCGCTGGACGACTTAAGACAATTCATCGATGCCCTGAAAAAGGAAGGCGAGCTGGTCGAGGTCGGCGAACCCGTCGATCCCGATCTCGAGATTTCAGAGATCACCGACCGCGTCAGCAAGGCCGGTGGTCCGGCGGTCCTGTTCAGGAACGCCAGGGGATCGGAACTGCCGGTGCTCATGAACCAGTTCGGCAGCATGAACAGGATGAGCATGGCGTTGGGAGGCGAAAGCCTCGACACCATCGGCGAGCGACTGGGCGCGGTCCTGGAGATGCAGGTGCCCCAGGGCATCGTCGCCAAGGTCAAGGCCCTGGGCAAGCTCAAGAACCTGGCCGATTCGGCGCCGAGGATGGTCAGATCGGCCCCCTGCCAGGAAGTGGTGCTGGACGAGCCCGACCTGGACATCCTCCCGGTTCTAAAAACCTGGCCCGGCGACGGCGGCCCCTTCATCACCCTGCCCGTGGTTTTCACCAAGGACCCCGACGGCCGGCGCAACGCCGGCATGTACCGCCTGCAGAAATTCGATTCGAAAACGACCGGCATGCACTGGCACATACATAAAGACGGAGCCGAGAACTTCCGCGCCGCCGGCAACCGCATCGAGGTCGCCGTGGCCATCGGCACCGATCCCGCGACCACTTACGCCGCCACGGCGCCGCTCCCGAAGGGCATCGACGAGATGATGCTCGCCGGGTTCCTTAAGGGCAGCCCCGTGGAAATGGTCAAGTGCAGGACCGTCGACATGGAGGTGCCGGCGACGGCGGAGATCGTCCTCGAAGGTTACGTGGAAAAAGGCGAGCTCCGGCGCGAGGGTCCGTTCGGCGACCATACCGGCTACTATTCACTGGCCGGCGACTACCCGGTTTTTCACCTGACGGGAATGACCCACCGCCGCGATGCCATCTACGCCGCCACCGTCGTCGGCCGCCCGCCGATGGAGGACTGTTTCCTGGGCAAGGCCACCGAGCGCCTGTTCATGCCGCTCCTCAAGGTCACCCTGCCCGAGCTGGTTGACATGAACCTGCCGCTCGAGGGCGTGTTCCACAACTGCGCTATCCTGTCAATCAGGAAGAGCTATCCCATGCACGCCAAGAAAGTCATGAGCGCTGTCTGGGGCCTGGGGATGCTTTCGCTGACAAAATTCGTGGTCGTCGTCGACGAGCACGTTGACGTTCACGACGAGAGCGAGGTCGCCTGGCGGGTCTTCAACAACGTCGACCCGCGCCGCGACGTCATGGTCACCGAAGGACCGCTGGACGTGCTCGACCATTCCAGCCCCACCGCGAATTACGGCGCCAAGATGGGCCTCGACGCCACCAAGACCTGGCCCAGCGAGGGTTATGACCGTGAATGGCCCGATGACATCGACATGACCCCTGAGATCAAGCGCCTGGTGGATGAAAAGTGGTCCCGTTATGGAATCGACCTCGGAGACAATGCCCACTGACGCCGTCACGACCTCGCCGCTGAAGCTGCCGGTACTATTCGCCCGGTTTGTCAAAATCGAGCACAGTGTCTTTGCTCTGCCTTTCGCCTACACCGGGGCCTTTCTGGCGATGGGGGCTGTCCGCGGCTTCTGGACCATGCTCTGGATCACGGTGGTCATGGTGGGCGGCCGCAGCCTCGCCATGGGGCTCAACCGCGTCATCGATTACGAGATCGATGCCCGCAACCCGCGCACGGCCGGCCGGGAGCTTCCCGCGGGCGCGCTGACCCTGGGACAGGGCATCGCGTTCTGTGTGGTCTCGCTGGCGCTGCTGGCAACCGGGCTCTCGCAACTGCCAGCGCTGACCTGGTACCTGTCGCCGATTGTTGTCGCAGCCTTCGTCATCTATCCCTACACCAAGAGGTTCACTTCACTCTGCCACCTGTTCCTGGGAGCGACGATCGGGCTGGCCCCCGTGGGCGCCTGGGTTGCTGTCACAGGTAGGCTTGCATGGCAACCTTTCCTGCTCATGGGCGTGGTGACGCTGTGGATCGGCGGCTTCGACATCATCTACGCCTGCCTGGATGTGGACTTCGACCGCCGCGAGGGCATCCATTCACTGCCGGTGAGCATCGGCGCCGGGCCGGCCCTCTGGGTTACCAGGGCCTTTCATCTCGGGGCCGTGGCGCTGCTGCTGGAAGTGGGGCTGGTGTTCAGCCAGCTGGGAACCATATATTTTGCCGGCGTCGCCGTGGTGGCGCTGCTGCTGGCTTACGAGAACGCGATCGTTTCCCCCCGGGATCTGTCCCGAGTCAACACCGCTTTCATGACCATGAACGGGATCATCAGCGTGGTCTATATCGCCTTCGTCGCCACGGATCTACTGACCGGGTAGTTTTTCCTTCGGAACGGCGGGCGGGGATTTTTCCAGGCAGGCCGCTCCGGCCACGAACCAGGCCGTCAGCGCCGGCACGTACCATTCCCAGTCGAACATGTTGTAGGTGATGAAGATCAGGCTGGCGACGGCGAAGGCCCCCACCAGCGTCCGCGCATCCCTGAAGACGCGCCACAGGCTCAGCGCGGCGACATAGGCGAGAAACAGCACCAGCAGCGCCGTCCCCGTGATGCCGGTGTCCACCGCCATCTGCAGGATCAGGTTATGCGCGTATTTGGTGTAGACGGCGATCGCGTGGCTCGTGTATACAAACGGGAACGACCCCAGACCCGAGCCGGTGATGGGCCGGACCCTGAACGAGTCGACCGTGCCCTGCCAGGTGTCCAGCCGGTGGGGCATGAGGCGGCTCCAGTTGAAACCGTCACTGAAACGTGTGGCTATAACCTCTCTCATTCGCGAGCTCGCGCCCGCGAGGACAGCCGCGGCGGCGGCCCCCGCGGCGGCAGTTATCCCCGCGGCGGGCTTTTGCAGCCTCTGCAGCCGCGGCGACTCCAGGTATCGCGGCGCCACGCCCACGGCTGCAAGAACAGCCAGCGCGGCAAAGAGGCCGGCGGCGGGATGGCGCGATTCCGATGTGATCGTGGCGATCACGGCCACCGGGATCGATGCCAGCATCGCCAGGGCTGTTGAGACCGCCTGCCCGCTGCGCCAGCCGGTGATAACAAAAAAGACGAACAGCGCCAGCAGCGCCACGAGCCCGAAGCGCGCAAAACTGATGAGGACCGCCAGCGACTGCAGGCAGATGGCGGCTGCGAGCAGCGGCCTCAGCCAGGCTTCCGAACGCCGCTGCAGCGCCACCGTTACCGGCAGCGCCATGAGCGCGAAGCAGCTCAGGGCGTTTGAATATTCAAAGGTGGATCCCGCCCGCAGGACGTTGTCCAGCATGGTGGCGTACGGCTCCAGCCGCCAGAGAAAAGTAAACAGGCCCCATCCGGAGACAAATGTGGCCGCGTAGACGAGCCATGAGGCGATAGATACCAGGGCCTGCCGCCCGCCGCGCGCCACCTGGCTGCGGGCGACGAAGAAGGCGGCGAGGTAGCCGGCCATTAGCATCGACTCACGCCGGGTATCCGCGGGAACGGCGCTCCAGGCCAGAGTCGCGACGGCAAAGACGGTGAAGGCCGCCAGCAGCCAGAAAGCCAGCGAACGCAGCGCCCGCGCCTGCCCGAGCGCGATGTCCGCTGCTGCTTCGACCGCCCCGGCGGCAAGGAGCGACAGGGCGAGCGTCCATTTCTGCGACGGGAAATAACCGCCGCGCCACAGCGTTCCGACAAGGAGCGCTGTGAAAAGGACGTAGAGGCCGGCTTTTTTTATCTGCTCGTGCAAGGCGTTACGCTCCCGCTGCTTCAGACGGACTGTCAGCCGGTGCGCCGGCCAGGAGGAAGGAGGCTGCCGTAAGAACCGCTGCAATGGCCGTAAGGACTCCTGCGGATTGCTGTCTCAGCTTGTTTATCTGCATGCGAATACCATCCGAATGATTCTGTTCCAAATCAGCCGCCCTTTCAACTTTGGAAAGCCGTCTTTTTCACTTTCCGGATTCGCCCTTCCAACTTTGAGCGCCGGGCTCTAGACTTGGAGTCATGAGAGCGGTCATACAGAGGGTGAGCCGGGCAAAGGTAACGTCCGCAGGCTCCGTCCGCGGCGAGATCGGCCGCGGCTTGCTGGTGTTGCTGGGCGTCGCGTCGGGGGACGGTTCCCGCGACGCCGCCTTCATGGCCGGCAAGGTCTCCCGCCTGCGGATATTCCCCGACGCCGCGGGGTTGATGAATCTTTCCGTGGCCGAGGCCGGCGGCGCCGTGCTGGCAGTGAGCCAGTTTACCCTGTTGGGAAACGCACGCAAGGGAAACCGCCCCAGCTTCGGCGCGGCGGCCGAACCGGCGCTCGCGGAAAAACTGTGCCGCGAGGTAGTGGAGGGGCTGCGAAACGCGGGCCTCAATGTCCAGACGGGAGAGTTTGGCGCCCGCATGGAAGTGGAACTGGTAAACGATGGGCCCGTCACCATCATTCTGGAGAGCCCGGAAAACTGACGCGCCGGCAGACGGGATCTGACCATGGCGAAAGACAAAAAGAAAAAAAGAAAGCCCGGGGAGCCGGTTCTCAAGCGTCCCCGCAACCCCTTTGCCGGCCGGCCCCAGAGCGGCGCCGGCTATCACTCCGAGAGCAGGTACGGCAAGAAAGACCGCCGCCGGATCAGGAAAGAACTGGATGAAGAGGTTCCTGAAGACGGGAATGATCCAGGGGACGGGAAAGTTCCGCAGCCCGGCGAAGATTAGACCAGCGGGTTGTCGGCCTTCTGAAGGTCCTTGATGTATTGATAAGTGGTGGGAGTGCGGGTCCAGCCGACCATGCCGTATGTCAGCGCCGCGGCATCGTAGCCGAGCATCCTCAGCACCGCCGTCAGTTGCGCCGCCAGGTTCCCCGTGTAACAGATGGTCACGATTTTCCTGTCGCGGGGTAGGAGCTCCAGATTTTCCGGAACCGCGGCGGCATCGAAATCGAGCCGCAGGGCTCCCGCGATATGTCCAACTCCCTCAAAATCTTCCTCGCGGCGCAGATCGAGCAGGAAGATCTCCTCCCGCTCATTTTCATCAAGCAACTTTGCCAGCAGTTCCCCGGCGCCTATAAGATGCCGTCCTTTGTTGCCGGACGCACTGCCTTCCGAACCGGCTTCATCGGAACCGGCTTCATCGGAACCGGCGCCGCTGAAAACCTCATGAATACGAGAGGCGATGATGCGGTAGTCATCTTCGTGGGGACGATCAAACACGGCCTCGCCCGAAGCTTTCGCGAAATTCTCCACCGGGGGCACGCGCTTGACGGGATGCTTGACCGACTGCAATTCCTGGAGAAGCTTTTCGGCCGCTGATGACCGCGTCCAGCCGTTGATCCCGGTTTTGGGGACAACTGCGTCGTAACCGAGCATTCTCAGGCCGGCGACCACCTGCGCGGCCTCAAGACCTGTCTCGCATATCACCGCGATCTTCGTGTCCCGAGGCAACCTGGCCAGGTTCTCCGAAGACGCCCACTCGGCGAACTCAATGTGCACGGCGCCCTCGATATGGCCCTCATCGAAAGCATCCCGGCTGCGGACGTCGAGGACAAAGAAGCCGTCCCGCTGCCCGGGATCGGTCAGACGAGCGGCAAACTCGTGGCCCCAGAGTCCGTTGGCGATATAGTCGCCGGTCTCCAGCGGCGTCGAGGCAAGCACGTTCATGGCCCGGCGGGCGATGACCTCAAAGGTCTCTTCAGCCGCGAGTTTTTCTTTACCTTCCTGCAGGGCTGCCATTGCGTACATCCGGGATTGAATACTGATAAATGATGAAAGCCAGCCAAAAGGATAGCGTATTCTTATGATCCGGCTCAAACCAAAAGGATTCTCGAAGCTCAGGAGGCGCCAGGACATGAAGCCACCGGCAGCGAATCTGAAGGAACAAAAAGGGGCGAGGGGCGCGGCCCTTGCGGGCCGCGCCCCTATTGTTCTGCTTCAAT
>JAJZQT010000063.1:4517-10417 GCA_021803005.1 Actinomycetes bacterium | reverse complement strand
ATGGGGTTCATTATTGCGAATTTCTTTAATAGGTCAGACGTAGCCGACCGAAGCCGATCCTTCATGGTCGTCGCTGTCGGAGTCGTGGTAATAGCTGTCAGAGTAATTGTTTACCATCGCGTCTGAAACCATCACGCTGCTTTTTGTCATCCCGTTGGAAATGTCCGGATGAATTATGGAATAAGGAGGAAAAAGCGCCGGCAATCGTAGAATTATATAATGTGGCATATAACCGGAATTTCATAAGGAGTGAACTTGAAATCGACCCGCCCCTCGACCCGCAAGGATAAATACCTGATTTTTGTAACAATTATCGCAATCTTCCTGATTGCCGGCGGCATCGTCGTCGCCCTGAAGGCGTGTGGCGGTGACGAACCGGCGCCGGTGGCGCTGACCTCGGCGGACACGGTGTCGACCGCTACCACTCCAGCGGAACCGCTGATAACGAAACCGGCGCCCGCGGAAACCGCGACGGCAGAGGCGACCACACCGGGTCCGTCGCAGTCCGCGGGAGACATCCGTTCGGTTGACTGGCCGTCAGTGACCGGCGCCGCCGCTTCCTCCAGCTCTTCGGACGCTGCCACCAAAGGCTTTGTTGAATCCGTGCTCTACCAGGATCTGACCGGGGATGGCAGTGAGGAGGCGCTAGTGCTGGTCCGACAGCCTGGGAGCGGCGCCCATCTGGGATACTTTATATATACCATGGAGGCCGGCGATCCGGTGATGCTCTTCGAGCGCCAAAACGTTTCGCATGGGAAGGTGGAGCTGGGGACGCAAGCCGGCAGCTTCGTGGAGACCGAGCCGGTCTACGGCCCGCAGGATCCCAACTGCTGCCCCAGCAATCTGAGGGTGACTACCTATACATGGTCGGCGGCAAGCCAGACGTTCGTGCAGACCGCGTCAAAACTGGAGCCGGCGCCGCAGACCTAGAGGGCAGGGGCTCGGTAACCTCTGCCTGAGTTGGAATTAAGTAATGTGTCCCCAAAACTGGCTTTAATTAGAGGCGGCCGGTGACGATCTCGTCCACAACTTCCGGGTCGGCGAGCGTCGAGGTGTCGCCGAGGTCCTCCGGCGCTGTCTGCCCCGCGGCGATCTTCCTCAGAATCCGGCGCATGATCTTGCCGCTGCGGGTCTTGGGCAGGCCGGCCACGAACTGGATCTTGTCCGGCTTGGCGATCGGCCCGATCTCTTCCTGCACGTGTGCCCGCAGGAGCTTGCGCATGTCGTCGGAGCCGTCGTAACTGCCTGAAAGGGTGACGAAGGCGTATATTCCTTCCCCCTTGATCTCGTGCGGAAAGCCCACCACCGCGGCCTCGGCCACTGCTTCCTGTGAGACCAGCGCCGACTCGATCTCGGCGGTTCCCAGGCGGTGCCCGCTGATGTTGACGACGTCATCGATACGTCCCTGCAGCCAGAAATCGCCGTCGGGATCGACGCTGGCGCCGTCACCGGTGAAATACTTCCCGGGGAAGCGCTCGAAATACACTTCCTTGACCCGCTTGTGCTCTGGGTCGCCGTAGGTGCCGCGGATCATCCCCGGCCAGGGCTTGTCGATCACCAGGTAGCCGCCCTCGTCGGTTCCCGCGGTAGTGCCGTCAGCGCGGACCACCTGCGCCACGACGCCGGGGAAGGGCCGGTTGGCCGAACCCGGCTTTAAGGTCATGGCCCCGGGCAGCGGCGTGATCATGATGCCGCCGGTCTCGGTCTGCCACCAGGTGTCGACGATAGGAAGGCGCTTGTGGCCGACGTGCTCGTAGTACCACATCCAGGCCTCGGGATTGATGGGCTCGCCGACGGTTCCCAGCAGCCTCAGGCTCTCCAGCCGGTGCTTGTGCACCCAGTCCTCACCCTCGCGCATGAGCGCCCGGATGGCCGTCGGGGCCGTGTAGAGGATATTCACCTCGTGCTTGTCGCAGAGCTCCCAGAGGCGGTCGGGCTTCGGATAGGTCGGCACACCCTCAAACATGAGGCTGGTGGCGCCGTTTGATAGCGGCCCGTAGACTATATAGCTGTGCCCCGTGATCCAGCCGATGTCAGCCGTGCAGAAGTGCAGGTCCTCTTCCTGATAGTCAAATATCCACTTGAAGGTCAAGTGAGTATAGAGCAGGTAGCCGGCGGTGGTGTGCAGCACGCCCTTGGGCTTGCCGGTCGAGCCGCTGGTGTAGAGGATGAAGAGCGGGTCCTCGGCGTCGAGCTCCTCGGGACGGCAGTAGTTATCTATGTCTTCAGAGGCCATCTCCTCGTGCCACCAGCTGTCGCGTTCGGGGTCCATGGGTGTGCCGCCGCCGCCGATGCGCTCGACCACGATCACCTTGTCGACCGAGGGACAATGGCGCAGCGCCTCGTCGGCATTGGCTTTCACCGGAATCACCCTGCCGCCGCGCATGCCGCCGTCGGCGGTGACGAGCATGATGGCGCCGCAGTCGCGGATGCGATCCGCCAGCGAACCGGCGCTGAAGCCGCCGAAGACGACGCTGTGGATGGCGCCGATGCGCGCGCAGGCGAGCATGGCGATCGCCAGTTCGGGGATCATCGGCAGATATATACTGACGCGGTCGCCACGGCCGATGCCGTGCTTCTTGAGCACGTTGGCGAAACGGTTGACCTCGTAGGCAAGCTGTTCGTAGGTGAAAGTGCGGTACTCGCCGCCGTCGGACTCCCAGATGAGGGCCGCCTTGTTGCGCCGCCAGGTCTTCAAATGCCGGTCGAGGCAGTTATAGGAAACGTTGAGCTGGCCGCCAATAAACCAGGCGATCTCGGGCTTGTTGAAGTCGTACTCGAGCACCTTGTCCCACTTGCGGTGCCAGTCGAGGCATTCCTCCGCCATTTCCGCCCAGAAGCCTTCGGGGTCGTCGATCGAACGCCTGTAGAGCTCGTTGTACTCTTCCATGCTGCCGATCTGCGCCTTCTGGCTGAACTGCGCCGGAGGCGGAAACTTCCGCATCTCGTGCATGAGCACGTTGATGGCGACCGGCTCGACGGTTTGGTCGGCTCTATTTTCCAGGCCGCTCGAATTGGGATCCTGGGGCGATGTTTTTTTCTCGTCAGTCAATTTCCACTCCCGTATCGGATGAGCAGATTCTGTCTCCTTTACCCGCAGAATCAGGAAATTACTATCCGAAGCGGGTTTTTGGATTCTAGCAGGAGACACATGATTGCGCTATATGAGGCGGGCCCACTTGTTCCGTCCGGCAGGTGTGATAGGCTCATCCCGCAATCATTTTTAGGAGGCGCTGATCAATGCTCACGGCAATTCTCGCAGGAATTATTGGATTACTTCTTGGAGCTTTACTTTCGTGGCTTTTCCTCGGGTCGCGAAACATTAAGGAAAGCGAACGGGCGAAGGGCGAGCTTGCTGCAAAACAAGCCTCTTTTGAGGCTAATATGCAGTCCCGCGACAATCAAATTAACGATTTGAAATCGGCTCTGAAGGAATTAAATCAGGAACGCAATGCACTCCAGGTGCAAGTACAAAATGAAACTGCGAATCTGGCAAGGTTAAGTACGGTAATCGAGGAAGAGCGTAAAGCGACAGACGAAAAACTTGCCCTGGTAAACGACGCAAAGACGCAGCTGGCTGACGCCTTCAAAGCTCTTTCTTCTGAAGCGCTGAGAAGCAACAACCAATCCTTTCTGGAGCTCGCGAAAAATGAACTGGAAAAATTTCAATCTGGCGCCAAAAGTGATCTCGAATCTCGACAGAACGCCATAAAAGAGGTAATAACGCCTGTAAAGGAAACACTAAATAAGGTTGATTCGAAATTACATGAACTCGAAAAAGCACGGATTGCTTCATATGCGGGACTCAATGAGCAGGTCAAAAATCTTGCAATGACTCAGGTTGAACTTAAAAGTGAAACCACTAAGCTTGTTCAGGCTTTACACACGCCAAATGTGCGTGGCCGTTGGGGAGAAATTCAATTGAAACGAGTAGTAGAGATTGCCGGCATGCTCCCCTACTGCGACTTTGATGAGCAAGTATCGATGACAACAGAAGACGGTCGCTTAAGACCTGACTTAATAGCCAGATTGCCCGGTGAAAAGAACATTGTCGTTGATGCCAAAGCCCCATTAGAAGCATACCTGAATTCTTTGGAAGCTAAGGACGAAGAAACTCGTTTGCTGTACTTGAAGGCCCACGCTAAACAGATACGGGATCACATAAATAAATTAAGCGCAAAAGCATATTGGGACCAATTCAAACACACTCCTGAATTTGTCGTCATGTTTTTACCTGGAGAATTCTTTTTCAGCGCCGCCCTTGAACAGGATCCCAGCCTGATAGAAGAAGGGGTCAATCAAAGGGTCATTCTCGCCTCGCCGACGACTCTGATCGCATTGTTAAGAGCCGTTTCCTATGGCTGGAGGCAAGAAAAACTGGCCGAAAGTGCGGAAGAAATCAGTAATATTGGAAAAGAAATGTATGATCGCCTAAGAGTCTTCACCGAGCATCTACAGGAATTGGGTAAAGACCTAGATCGGGCTATAGCGGCTTATAATAAGGCAATCGGTTCATTTGATAGTCGCGTGTTGGTTTCTGCGCGAAAATTTACCGATCTTGGGTTGAGTTCTAACAAAGAAATTCCTATAGTCCAAAAGTCTGACCTGACAGCGCGACAACTGTCTGCCCCTGAATAGCATCATTGCATGACCAAAATATATGCCCGCATAGCCATCTTCTGGGATAAATCCTTCCTCTGGAGTCTGATCGCCTACGATACCTTCCGCGAGCTCGGCCTCGACTTCGATCTGTTGACCGCCGGCGACATCAGGGGCCAGCGGCTGGCCGGGTACGATGTACTGTTCGTCCCCGGCGGCTGGGCCAGCGACAAGATGGAAGCGCTTGGAGTCGAAGGCGCCGGCGCGATCAGGTCGTTTGTTGCGGAAGGTGGCAGTTATCTAGGTTTCTGTGGCGGCGCCGGCCTGGCGCTTACACATTCATCGGGGCTGGGCCTGGTCGAGATCGGCCGGCTGCCCACTTCGGTGCGGGTTCCCAGTTTCAGCGGCCCGATCCATTTGCGGCAGGAAGACCCGGGCCATCCCATCTGGAACGGCGTGCCCGACGATACCGAATTCCATGCCTGGTGGCCCGGCCAGTTTTCGCTGAAAGACGCCGGCACCGGCGTGCGGGTGCTGGCCCGGTACGGAGAACCGGGTGACGGCTCGTTTGTCACCGACGTGCCGGTGCTTCCCGACATGGACTGGCGGGTATGGGAAGAGCGTTACGGCATCAATCTGAATCCCGGGCGCATCGTCGGCGAGCCGGCGGTGATAGAAGCCGGCTACGGCAGCGGCAGGGCGCTTCTCTCATACCCCCACTTCGAGACTCCCGGCGATGCCGCGGGCGCGAAAGTGCTGCTCAATATCATTGAGTATCTGGCGGGCGGAGAAAAAGTTCGCGGCAGGAAGGAGGATGCGGAATCTATTGAGGAATCGGGAGGCGGCAGTGCGGCTGTGGCGTCATTCGCCGGCGACCGCAAGGCGAAGGCTGGCATGCTCGCGGGCGAACTCAGAAAGTCCGCCGAGGAGCTCATAAGTTTTGGCGAGGATAACCATCTCTGGTTTCAGCGCAATCCCTGGATCCTGCAGTGGCGGCGGGGAGTGCGAGGAGTTGAATACTCGACCCTTTATGCCATGATCGCCCGACTGGACCGTGTCATCGCGGCGGCGGACGCCATTGACCAGCTGACCGTCGAAAACCTCGATCGCCTGCGCGAAATATCAGGGCCGTTCTTCCGTGAAGCTCCGAAACTGCTCGAGCTGGAAAGCGCCGCCATGGCCCACGGTCCTGTCAATCCGCTTAAGACTGACGACCGGCAGATAAGCGAACTCAGAGAACGGCTGTTTTCGAATTCAAAACGCTGCGGCGGACTTTACGAAGAAATCATCAACCTCGCGGA
>JAJZQT010000063.1:2376-4417 GCA_021803005.1 Actinomycetes bacterium | reverse complement strand
ACACGGGATTCGAACCGGTCACGGATTCCAGATGGTCGGTCCCCACCGCTCTCAGCATGATCAGGCAGGGAAATATCGATCTGGATGAGTACGGGAGCCTGCTCAAGCGGAACAGGTACTACATGATCGAAATCCATAATGATCATGAGTATTCAACCTATCCGCTGGGCGCCTCGATAATGGCGCTGCCCATTGTCTTCCTTGCCGACCACCAGCTGAACCCCCTTCTCAGGATCCAGCCGGACCCGGGCCCTGCCAGCCTCCAGTCCAACCCCGGCTCTGCCGGCCTGGACCTCGATTCGGCTTCCATCCAGCCCGTCCTCTCGGGCATTGAGGCGGAAACCACGGCTCTCATTATCGCCTTGACGGCGGTTTTCATTTTCCTGATCGGGCGCGAATACCTCGATAGGGAAAATTCCCTGCTCCTGTCCTTTATCTTCGCCTTCTGCACTTCCGCCTGGTCGACGGGCAGCCGTTCCCTGATGCAGCACGGGCCCTCGATGATGATGCTGACCCTGGCACTTTACTTATTGACAAAAGCGGGAAAGAACCCCCGCCTGGGAATCATATTTACACACCGGTTGCTTATCTCTTTTCTAACTCCTGACTGGTGGGGCGGGTATAGCTTCGGCAACAGGTTTTTCTCCGACCTGGTGCCATTTTTTGTCTTTTTCCTGATTCCCGTTATCCAGTTCATTCCAAAAATCGCGGGATGGAAGCAGATCGCCTTTACCGCCACCTTTGTCCTGCTGGTGTTCGCCAGTTTCTTCATCCATATTCAAGGCGCCAACTCGGAAGACGCTTTCTTATGGAATGCAAAGCCGGCGGACGTAGATCGAAATCCATCATGACTTTGGGATTGGCGCGATCTCCAGTTTTTAAGAGGTCTTTAGGGGAACGGGGACAGGAAAAAGGGACAGGCTACGAAGTAACCTGTCCCTAAAACTGCCAATTAAGTAATGTGTCCCTCTAATTACCAGCTGCAGGTCTTGTGCTCCTCGACCAGATCGACGAAGCCGGCGTAATCCACTTCGGTGACGCCGGAGATGAGCTTGTCGATGCCGCGCTGCATCAGGTCTTCCTTGAGTACGTAGACCTTGTAGTCGCCGGCGATACTGTTCATCTTGGACTCCAGAGCGGTTCCGGCCATGGCGGCATAGATGCCGTCCTCATAAAGGATAATGGCCGAGCCCTTGGACGCATACTTGAGGCAGTCGTCCAGGGACATCGATTCAAAAGGCGATTTATTTATCATGTGAAGCAATGGTGCTCCTTTCTAGAACATGAAGAAGTTCTTCTGCTCCTCCATCATCTTCTCGACCGCGTCGGACTCGATGAGCTCGGCGTCGATAACCAGATCGTCCTTGGTCAGGCCTCGGGATTCCATGGAAGTCCTGTCGATGAAAATCTTCTCGATGTCGTAGGCTTCCAGGGCCCGGAAGGTCGGTGAGAAATCCTTGATGCCGGTGCCGGAATTATCCATGCCCTTCTTGATGGCGAACACGCCGTCATCGATGAAGAGCACGCTGACGTCCTGATCGTACGCACCCATGATGAGCACGTTCTCCAATCCTTCAAACGAATAGATCGATCCGTACGGCGCCGTGCGGAAGACGACCATAAGTTTTGCCATTTCGTCATTCATGTAATATTCACCTCTTCCTTAAGCTCTGAATTCGACAAGGCGATCGGCTTCGATCGCAAGCTCTGTGAGCATCCCCAGACCGCCGATCGTGAAGCCCTCGGCGGTGACGGTATCGTTGATACCGCGCCGCTTCGCGGCGGCAACGCAGACGATGAATTCAATGTTGTTCTCGGTGCCAATCGCCGTCCACTGTTTCTGAATGTGGCGGTCGTCCGACTGCGGCTCCATCAGCTTGGTTGAGTTCAGCACGCCGTCCTGGTAAAAGAACACGCGCAGAATCTCGTGACCCTTTGCCAGCGCGGCCTTGGCGAACTGAATGGCGCTGTCCGAAGCCTCGTGCTGGTAAGGGCTTTCCATAACAATCATCCCTAATTTCACGTCAGTCACTCCTTCCTT
>JAJZQT010000063.1:0-2276 GCA_021803005.1 Actinomycetes bacterium | reverse complement strand
AGCCGATGGGGCGGGACATGTCCCGGCTGATGGCCTCCCAGGGGCAGTAGATGCGGCAGCGGTCGCAGACGAAGCAGCGCCCGCAGCTCATGCAGCGGCGGCTCTCGTCGACCGCCTCTTCTTGAGCAAGTGGAAGATTGACCTCCCGGAAATCATTGGTGCGATCGGCCAATGGCAGCGTGCTTCCGTCGTTTCGCTGCATTATCTGATAATAATCAAGGCGCATCTCGGAAGCGTCGATCGGCTTGGGCTGGTATGGAAGGCGGAATTCCCTTCCCTCGAGATATTCAACGATGGCGCGCGCGGCCTTGCGGCCCTGGCCGATGGCGGTGGTGGCGAAATGCGGCTTGAGCATGTCGCCGCCGGCGAAGATGCCGTCGTTGCCGGTTGATAGCGAGGCGGAAGTCATTACGCGGCCGGTGTCATCGAGGATGCTCTCGATGCCGGCCGGATCGTGCGTCTGACCTACCGCGGCGACGATCGTTTCGGCCTCGAGCCTGAATTGCGATCCCTTGATGGCCACGGGGCGATGACGTCCGGATTCATCGGGAGGACCGGGCTCGGTGCGGATGAACTTCATCAAGAGTCGTTGGCCGCCGGACTCACCCGGCTCTGAAACAGTCGACTCAGACTTTCCCTTCCCCGCGGCAGTTATCCCGACCGGCGCCGTCTGGAATTCAAATTTGACCCCCTCCTGCTCGGCTTCCCGGATCTCGCCGGCGATCGCCGGCATCTCCTGGCGCGTGCGGCGGTAGACGATCGTTACCTTGGAACCCAGCCTCACGGCGACGCGGGCGGCGTCGATGGCGGCGTTGCCGCCGCCGATGACCAGGACCCGGGCGCCGGCGTCCTTGAGCTCGCCGCGATTGACCCGCCGCAGGAATTCCAGGGAAGGAAAAACTCCCGGCAGGTTCTCGCCCTCGATCCCCATGGTCATGCTTTTATAGGCGCCGACGGCGACGTAAACCGCGTCATAATCGCGGCGCAGCTCTTCCATGGTCACAGCGGCGCCGACGCGGACGCCGTACCTGATCACCACTCCCAGCTCGATCAGCCTGCCGACCTCGGCGTCGATCACTTCGCGCGGCAGCCGGTACACGGGAATGCCGTCGCGAAGCATGCCGCCGGGATCGCTGGATGCTTCAAAAACCGTCACCTGGTAACCGCGCCGGACCAGCTGATAGGCGCACGACAGCCCCGAAGGACCAGCCCCGACCACGGCGACGCGCTGTTCCCTGGCCTCTTCGGTTAAAAGGTCGAGCTTGAGCCCGTGCTCGATGCCGTGATCGCCGAGGAAACGCTCCAGATTATGGATGGCGACCGGCCAATCGCGCCGGCGGCGGTTGCAGGCGTCCTCACATGGATGCGGGCAGATGCGCCCGATGACGGCGGGAAAGGGATTCTTGTCGGCGATGATGCGCCAGCCCTCGTCAAACGACTGCTCGGGGCTGCGGCCGAATTTTTCCGAAAGCGCGATGGTGGTCAGATGGCCGCGGATGTCCTCGCTGCTGGGGCAGGCGTTCCTGCAGGGCGGGATGCGCCTGACGTAGACCGGACAGCGGCCGCTGTCCATCGGCGGCAGGGTGCGCTCATCGATAGGACGGACGCGGTTTGGCTTTGTCTCCGGGTTGGCGTTCATGACCGTGGGTTCGAGTTCATGACCGTGGGCTCGAGCTCATGGCGGCGGCTGTTTACCGGCGCGCCTGGGCGGAGATGTTGAAGGTCGTGCGGGCGAAGCGGTAGCTGTCGATGTGGTACTTGGTGAACTCGAAGCCGGTGAGGTCGAAGAAATGCTTCCAGCCGACGCGCTCGATCCACTCGCCGACGCGCTCGTATTCACGGGCGCCTTCCTTCCAGGCGTCGACGATCCTGCGCACGGCGTCACTGACCTCGGGCCAGCGGGGCGGATTGTTGGGAATCCCGAATGTCGCCAGCTTCATGAACGACGGCCCGCCGCGGGTGTTGGCGGATTTGCCGCCCACCCAGATCGCCAGCGTGTCGGTATCGGCGTCGCGTATCTCCAGACCGGGACACTGACCGTGGCAGGCGCCGCAATACATGCACTTCTCCTCCACCACCTCAACCGAGTCGCGGCCGCTCTTGCGCGACGGTCTGATGGCGGCCACGGGGCAGATGCCAACTACCTTGGGCAGCTCGCACTGCGCGATCATCTCGTAATCGGGCTTGGGCGGATGATGGTGCTGCAATATCACCGAGATGTCGGAATGGGTGCCGCAGTTGATCTGGCAGCAGGAAGATGATATTTTCAGCCGCTG
>JAJZQT010000062.1:8507-10423 GCA_021803005.1 Actinomycetes bacterium | reverse complement strand
GGGAACTTCCCGGCTGAGACCGTACTCCACGGGCGCGAAGCTCCGCGTTTCCGAACCAGGCAGCTTCCGGAGTAACCCGGAAGGATCATCGTCCGATTCCTTGGGACCGTCATAGATTCTATTCCTCGCGCCGGCCGCCGGCAAGGGTTGAATTGGGCGTGGAAAAAGTTTTAGGCGGTATTTGCGAGGAAAAAAATTTAGCCGTTGTCTGAAGCGCAGATGGGCTAAAAAGCTGCACAGAAAAGTCCCAAGAAACCTTCCTTGCCTGCCTTCCTCGACCCTGCTTCACCAAACTTCACCGTACTCTGCGGCTTTTTACTTCCGCATTTCCTCCACTTGGTTTCTTTGCCTGATCTCCAGCAAGCCTTTCGGACTCCTTGGGACCTGTAATCATTATAACCCCAGGGGGGTCATTGGCAAACCTTTTTTGGAAAGACTGACATTGGAAATCACGCTATTTGCTCGAAAATTGTTTTATTTTGTCCCCCAGGGAGAGAAATAGAATATGTCTTCCCAAAATCCATTTCGGAGGGTGAATAAATGAGGCGAATTCCGCTGGCCGCGGGCGTGTTTTCCGCGATGATTGCGCTCCTGATTGCGGGGTTTTCCACTTCGACGCTGGCAAAAGCCCCGTTCAATACGAACGATTTTACGCCGTCATCGACGTGCGGTACCTGCCACGATGAGATCTACTCGCAGTGGCAGGGGTCGATGCATAACAATTCCCTTACTGACCCCTTCTTCGTGGGCATGCAGGCACAGGCCAGCACTGAGAGCGCCAGCGCCGGCTACTGCACCAGCTGCCACACGCCCTTCGGCTCCGATTCCGGCGAGGTGCCGCCGACGACCGGGCCGCAGATCAGCGCCATCACCAAGGAGGGCGTTCAGTGCGACTTCTGTCACTCATTAATGAGCACCGATGCCTATGGGCCCAGCCAGATCAAATACGGGCCGTTCACGGATTCCGTATCGACTTTCCATGGGACGGCTTATTTAGCGTTGCAGACAAGATCGGAGTTCTGTGGCCTCTGCCACGACCAGGTGAACCCCGGCAACCAGCAACCGGTGCAGACGACCTTCACGGAATGGAAGAACAGCGGCTATGCTACTCGAGGCGTTCAGTGCCAGGACTGTCACATGACCCCGGGGCCCGGGGTCAGCGAGCCGAACCCCGGCAGGGCGGCCAACAACGGGCCGCTACGGCCCAATATCTTCACGCATTACTTTGCCGGCGGCAACGCCACATCGCTGGCGTCAGACACCCATCAGAAACTGGCGCGGGAAAATCTGGAAGCGGCGGCGACCGTGCGGATGGATCCTGCGGCCGGCTCGGGCACGAATGTCGCGGGCAGCTCCGGCACGGGATGGCCGGGCGCAAAGGAACCAATGCAGCTGCAGGTGACGGTCAACAACAGGGGCGCCGGGCATTACCTGCCTACGGGGGTCACCGAGATCAGGGAGATGTGGCTGGAAGTCGAGGTGACCGACTGGAGCGGCAACGCAGTATTCCATTCGGGGGCAATCGACGCGAACGGGGCAGTCGATCCCAATGCCGTCAGGTACGGAACGATATACAAGACCGCGAACGGTCAACCCACGGTCAAGGCCTGGCAGGCCGCGGGAATCTTCTCCGATCACCGCGTGCCGCCGCAGGGAAGCCTCGCCGACATGATCCAGGCCGAGGTGCCCGCTGATGTTCCCAGGCCGCTCATCGCCTTCGTAACGGTCCACTACCGAACTGCGTCACAGGCGCAGGTCGATCAGTCCATGGGAAAGGGAGCGCTCCAGGTTCCCGTCATCGACATGACGGGCGACTGCCTGTTTATCTATTGAAGGAAAGCTCGATGCTATTGACGGACGAGGGTGACCTGGTCGAACTGCACGCGACCGTCTGATGGGATGCCGAGCAGTGTCAT
>JAJZQT010000062.1:0-8407 GCA_021803005.1 Actinomycetes bacterium | reverse complement strand
CCTGCAGGACCGCGATTCCTGGGAGCTCCTTGCCCTCGAGGAACTCCATGGCGGCGCCGCCGCCGGTAGAGACGTGATCGATGTTGTCGGCCAGGCCGTAGCGGTTTAGCGCCGCGACGGTGTCGCCGCCACCGGTGACCGTGAGCGCCTCGGTGTTGGCGACCGCACTGGCGATGGTGCGGGTTCCGGATGAGAACGGCTCCATCTCGAAGGCGCCCATGGGGCCGTTCCAGAAGATCGTGTGCGCCAGGTTGATCTCATCAACGAAATGCTGTGAAGTCGCCGGGCCGATGTCGAGCCCCATCATTCCCGCCGGAATCTTGTCCACCGGAACAATCAGCGTGTTGGCTTCGGCGGAAAAAGAATCGGCGACGATGAGGTCAACCGGCAGCAGGATTTTGCATTTGGTGTTCTTCGCCTTCGCGAGCGCCGCGGCGGCCACGCCCACGGCTTCCTCCTCTACCTTGGAGCCGGCGACGTCGATCCCCTCGGCTTTGAGGAAACCAAAGCACATGGCGCCGCCGATGAGGATGGAGTCGGCGAAATCGAGAAAGCGGTCGATGACGCCGATCTTGTCGGAAACCTTGACCCCGCCAAGGATGGTCACGAACGGATGCGAGGGCTTGTCCGTAAGCAGGGACAGCCGCTCCAGCTCGCGCTCGACCAGGAAGCCCGCGACTGCAGGCAGCAGCTTGGCGACTCCCTCGGTGGAGGCGTGGGCGCGGTGGGCGGCGCCGAAGGCGTCCATGACAAATACGTCCGCCAGGCGGGCGAGCCGGGCCGCGAATTCGGGATCGTTCTTCTTTTCCTCGGGATGGAAGCGGCTGTTTTCCAGCAGGGCTACGCCGCCCTCAGGAAGCTCCTTGAGCCTGACCTCGACCTCAGGCCCGACACAGTCGTCGAGCTTCATGACGTCCACGCCCAGGAGCTCGCTGAGCCTCGTGGCGACCGGATCCATGCGCAGAGCGTCGTCGGGGCCATCCTGGGGACGCCCCAGGTGCGAGATAAGGATGACCCGGCAGCCCGGGGACTGGCGCAGGTAATTAATGGTCGCCAGCGCCGCGCGGATGCGGGTGTCGTCGACGACCTTGCCGTCCTCGAGCGGGACGTTGAAGTCGACGCGCACGAGCACGCGCTTGCCGACGACGTTGATGTCCTTGATGGTCTTCTTCAAGACGCCTCCCTGTAAATGAAACTCCGCAGTTAGAGTACCCGCTGGACGAGATCGACGAGCCGGTTGGAATAGCCCCACTCGTTGTCGTACCAGCTGAGAACCTTGACCATGCTGCCCTGCACCATGGTGGCCTGCGAATCGAAGATCGATGAATACGGATCGCCGACGATGTCGATGGACACGATCGGGTCTTCCATGTACTTGAGGATGCCGGCCATGGCGCCGGTGTCGGCGTGCTTGGCGAAGGCGGCGTTAACCTCGTCCTTGGTGACTTCCTTGCCGAGGATGGCGACCAGGTCGACGACGGAGCCGTCGGGCACAGGCGCGCGCATGGACATGCCGTCCATCTTGCCCTTGAGCTCGGGGAGCACCAGGGAAACGGCCTTGGCGGCGCCGGTCGAAGTCGGAATGAGCGAGACGGCGGCGGCACGGGCGCGGCGCAGGTCCTTGTGCGGCAGATCGAGGATGCGCTGGTCGTTGGTATAAGCGTGAATGGTGGTCATGAAGCCCTTCTCGATGCCGAACTCGTCGAGCAGCACACGGCAGAGCGGCGCCAGGCAGTTGGTGGTACAGGAAGCGTTGGAGATGATGTTGTGCTCAGCCTTGTTATAGTCGCTGTCATTGACACCAAGCACGACTGTGATATCGGGGTCCTTGGCCGGAGCCGAGATGACGACTTTCTTGGCGCCCGCGGCCAGGTGCTTGCCGGCGCCTTCGCGGTCGAGGAAGAATCCGGTGGACTCGATGACGACGTCGACGCCCAGGTCGGCCCAGGGCAGACTGGCGGGATCGCGTTCGCTGAGGATCTTGATCTGCTTGCCGTTGACGGTGAAGGAATCTTCGCCGACCTCGACGGTACCGTTGAAGCGGCCCATGACCGAGTCATACTTGAGAAGATGCGCCAGCGTGGCCGGGCTGGTGAGGTCATTTATGGCCACAAATTCGATATCGGCGTTCTTTAACTGAGCGGCCCGAAAAACGTTCCTGCCGATGCGTCCAAATCCGTTGATGCCAACCTTTAGCGCCATCAGTGCTTCGCCTCCTGAAGATAAATGATAGTGGGATAGAGCGTGGTTGCCCGCAAAAGAACTAATCAGGGGAACCGGGATAACCGCGATATTCTACCATATACATTTTGACTATTCTTCTCAGCCTATGATTCACCGCCGACTTGCTGAGCGGCGGCTCCGCCATCTGGCCGAGTTCGGCAATTGTGGTCGAGGGGTGCGCCAGGCGCAGCTCGGCGATTTCCAGTAGCGGCTGGCTCAAACGCTCCCATGCCCCACTCCGCTGCAGCCGCCGTATCGCTTCGATCTGGCGGGCCGCGGCGCGGGAGCAGCGGGCGGCGTTGGCCTGGTCGCAGTTGGCGAGGCGGTTGGCGCCTTCGCGCACGCGGCTGACGACGGAGCGCTCCTCGAACTTTAGCGCCGCCTGATGGGCTCCGGTCGTCACCAGGAAATCGCGGATGGTATCAAGGTTCTTTGAATAGACCGCCGGGCGCGTGCTGCGGTTTGTCAGCGACAGCTTCAGGTCCAGAGCCTGCGCCGCTTCCCCGATTGTCTCCAGAAACGCGGGATTGTCGGAGTAGATCTCGAGATGAGCCGGCTTGCCGGGCTCGCTCACCGAGCCCGAGGCGATGAAGGCGCCGCGCAGAAACGAAGTGCGGCAGCAGGGACGCTTGATGATGCGGTGCGGCAGCCGGTCCATGAGCGACATCGAATCGGAGAGCACGCCGATCTCGTTCAGGAATTGCACCAGCCGTCCGCCGCCTTCGAGATGGATCTCGTAGCGCTTGTGCGGGCCCAGACGGCGCTCTTCCTTGACCCGCACCTCGATCGGCAGGTCAAATGATCTCACCAGAGATACCGCGGTGCGCGCCGTCGCCGAGAGGCCGAATGACGCGTGCAGGCCGTACTGCTCATGGGCCTTGATGTGGAAGCTTCCCGCCGCGCGAAAGAGCGCGGCTAATTCTGCGATGCGGCAGCAGGGCCGTTCGCGGGAGATGCGGTTGAGTTCCTGTTTTACCTGTGTGGCAAAGGACATGATCGATTGTTTCAGGCTGACTGACTGCGGCACCGCGATCGGCGCGCGCAGCGCTAGCGCCGTTTTCCTACAACAGCGACATGATCGCGGCCGCGAGCTTCTGGCTGTCATGGCGGAAATAATTGCCGCCCGAAGCTACCTCGGCCGCGTGCACCTTGACTCCCAGCGGCTGCAGGCGGTCTTCATCGATGACAACCGGGAGCGCGCCCTTGACGCGGTAGAATTCAACTACCGGCGGCGGCGGCTCGGAAGTATTGACCAGTATGCCGTCGACGATGCCCGGCCGCGAGTGCGCGACGAGCGCCTCCAGATGGTCGGCGGCGGTAAATCCAATCGTCTCGCCCGGCTGGGTCATGACGTTGCAGACAAACAGCCGCGGGCACTCCGCCCCGGCGACGGCCTCGGCGATGCCGCCGATGAGCAGGTTGGGGATGATGCTGGTGAACAGGCTCCCGGGGCCGGCGACGATGATGTCGGCCCCGGCGATGGCGGTGAGCACGTCGTCAGTGGGCCGCGCCTCCTCGGGATTCAGCCAGATGCGGCGGCAGGCGCGGTTGGAGCCGGCGATCGCCGACTGCCCCTCCACAATCTCGCCGTCGTCGAGCTCGGCCTTGAGCCAGACCATGTCCAGCGACGCCGGCAGGACCGTGCCGCGGGTATTGAGGATCTTGCTCGACAGGCGCACCGCTTCCTCGAAATCTCCGGATACGCGGGTGAGCGCCGCCAGGAAGAGGTTGCCGAAGCTGTGTCCTGAGAGGGGGCCTTCCTCGAAACGGTACTGAAAAAGCTCGCCCATGAGCGATTCGTCCTCGGCGAGCGCCACCAGGCAGTTGCGGATGTCGCCCGGCGGGATGATCCCCATCTCACGGCGCAGGCGCCCGGAGCTGCCCCCGTCGTCGGCGACGGTCACCACCGCGGTGAGGTCCGTCGTGTAGAACTTGAGGCCGCTCAGGAGGGTGGCCAGGCCGGTGCCGCCACCCAGGACCACTACTGAAGGGTTGTCACTCAGGCGCGGCACCAGGGGTTAATCCTTGGCGAGATCCCGGTGCCGGGAAACTACGCTGTATTTATATTTCTTTCCCCGGTAATGCTTGGCCAGCCATTCGGCGGTGGCCACCGAGCGGTGGCGCCCGCCGGTGCAGCCGATGGCGATGACCAGGCCAGACTTGCCCTCGGCCACGTAGCGCGGCAGCAGGTAATCGAGCAGGTCGGTGAGCTTCTCGAAAAATTCCTTGGCCATCAGGTGGCGCACTACATAATGGCTCACGGCCTTGTCCAGCCCCGATAAAGGCTTAAGCTCAGGTTCATAGTTAGGATTGGGCAGGAAGCGGACGTCGAAGACAAGGTCGGCGTCCAGCGGCGCCCCGTACTTGAAGCCGAAGGAAACAAAGGAAACGATGAACTCGCCGACGCCGCCGGGCGTGGCTTCCCTGACGATGCCGGCGCGAAGCTCGTGGATGTTGAGGCTGGTGGTGTCGATGACCCAGTCGGCGCGCTCCTTGAGCCCGTGGAGCATATCCCGCTCGCGGCGGATGCCCTCGGGGATGTTGCCGTTGGGCGCCAGCGGATGCGGGCGGCGGGTCTCCTTGAAGCGGCGCAGAAGGGCTTCGTCGGAAGCTTCCATGTAGAGCAGCTGGTAGCTGATGCCCTTGCTGTCGAGCTCATTGAGGCAGCCTTCGATCTCGTCGAAATACTGCCCGCCACGGACGTCGCTGACCACGGCCACGCGCTCGACCTTGCTGCCCTTGATGGAGAAAAGGTCGGCGGCGGCGGCGATCATCTGGGGCGGCAGATTATCGATGCAGAAAAAGCCGGCATCCTCGAAGGCGGCCATGGCGTGCGACTTGCCCGCCCCGGAGAGCCCGGTGATGATGGTCAGTTCTATCTTGTGGTCCGGTTCCATATGCCAGAGTCTATTATCTTATGCCCTCGAGCTCCAGCAGCCGGGGCTTCCATTCGTCGCCGGCCGAAAAACGGCCGAGACTGCCGTCGCTCTTGAGCACTCGGTGGCAGGGGATGATCAGCGGCAGCGGGTTGGCGGCCATGAGGTTGCCGACGGCCCGGTGCGCTTGAGGGTGACCGGCTTTGGCGGCAAGTTCGCCATAAGATGTAGTGTGCCCGTAAGGCACTGCCGCGAGCGCCGTGATGACGTCGAGCTGAAACGGCGTCGTGAAGAGCTGCTCGAGCGGTATGTCGCCAAGCGGAAAGCTTACCTGCTCGCCGTGGAAATATGATTCCAGCGTGCATGTGAATAGATTTTCGGAAGCGGTTTGAGGTTCTGCCGCTTCCGGCGCAATCCCGGATAGCTTTTCCGGCGCCGCGCCCGGCAGCGAGTGAGCGAGAAGTTCGCCTTCCTGCCAGCTGAGGATTCCCTCCCCAAACCGGGTCGAATATTTCACGCGGCGGATGCCGCCGATCGCTGGTTCTTTCTTTTTGGAAATCAACTGCTGCAATTTTTCACTCCTCTTCGTTTCTCCCAAATCTGTGAACAAAAGCATACACCTCCCGCGCGGTCTTGGCTGGCAGGCCGGGGACCGCCTCGAGCTCGTCGCGGCTGGCGGCCAGGAATCGCTCGGGCGCGCCGAAATGAGCCAGGATCGCCTTTTTGCGGGCGGGGCCGATCCCGGGGATGCCGTCAAGGATGGAACCGGTGACAGCGCGTCCGCGCCGCTGCCGGTGAAAGGTAATGGCGAAGCGGTGGGCTTCGTTTCTAATCTGCACGAGCAGGCTGAGCGCCGGTGATTCCCGGGGCAGGCGGAGCGGCTGGGGCTTCCCGGAGCGGTAGATCTCTTCGTAGCGCTTGGCCAGTCCGATGACGGGAATCGTTTTGAGCCCGGCGGCGGCAAGCGCCCCCGCGGCGGCCGACAACTGTCCGGCGCCGCCGTCGACGACGATGAGATCGGGGCGGGCGTTGAAGCTGTCGTCGGGTTCGGGCTCGAGTCCTGGCTCGGCCTGCTCGCCCGGCTCTTCCTTCCCACGCGAAAAACGCCGCCGCAAGACTTCGGCCATCATGGCAAAGTCGTCGGGCCCCGCGGCCTCGCGGACGCCGAACTTGCGGTAATGCCCCGGCCGGGCCAGTCCTTCCTCGAAGACGACCATCGAGCCTACCGGATGCTCGGCGCCGATGTTTGATATGTCGTAGCATTCGATGCGGCGGGGAATCGTTTTGAGGCCCAGCTCTTTCTTGAGGTCGCTGAGTGCCTTGGCCGGCCGCGATTTCTTTTCCTCCTCTCGAAGACGGTCATAATCGAAGGCAACCTTCGCGTTTTCGGCCGCCATCTTCGAGAGGTTGCGGCGCTTGCTGCGCACGGAGGTCAGTACCTCGACGCGCGATCCCTTGAGCTCGGTGAGAAACTCGCCGAGGGCCGTGGCGATCGACGAGAACTTCCCCGGGATGACGACTTCGACCGGCAGCCCGATCGGGCTGGAGTAGTAATGAATCATGAACTGTTCGAGAATGTCGCTCTCTTTCTCGCCGGCGACGTTTTTAAGGAAGAAGCTGCGGCGATCACTCAGCGAGCCGTCGCGCACCTGCAGCACCTGGACGTTGGCGGAATCGCCCTCGGCGTGGATGCCGATGAAGTCGGCGCTCTCCACCCCCGAGGCCGTCGCCTGCTGTTTTTCGAGCAGATGGTCAAGCGCCTGTATGCGGTTGCGGATGGTGGCGGCTTCCTCGTAACGCCGTCCGGCGGCCGCCGACTCCATGGCCCCCTGCAGCTCCTCGGCCAGCCCCTCGGACTTCCCTGAAAGCAGCATCAGAATCTTGTTGATCATATTCTTGTATGTGACAGAATCGACCCGCTTGTCGCAAGGCGCCATGCACAGGCCTATGTGATAGTTGAGGCAGGGCGAACCGGTGCGCCTGCCGGGCTCGGGCCCGCGGCACTTGCGATAAGGATAGATCTTGCCGAGCATCTCGACGATCTCGCGCACGTTGCCCGCCCGGGTGAACGGCCCGAAATAGACCACGCCGGCACGGTGCGCCTTGCGGGTGATCGTCACCCGCGGGAATTCCTCTTCAACCGTGATGGCTACGTAGGGGTAGGACTTGTCGTCGCGCAGCATGACGTTGAACGGCGGCCGGTAGTGCTTGATGAAGTTGGACTCCAGCAGCAGCGCTTCGGTCTCGCTGCCGGTGACGACGAAATCGAAATCGTGGCTGCGCTTGACCATCCGCGAGATGCGCTGTTCCTCGGCCGGACTGGCCTTGCGGAAGTATGATCGCACGCGATTGCGCAGCGACTTGGCCTTGCCGACGTAGAGTACCTTGCCGGTGGCGTCCCGGAACACGTAGATGCCGGGACTGTCGGGCAGAGAGCCTAAAAGGGTTCTGGTGCGCGTGGTGGTTTTAGTTTCGGTAGTGATGGATTCTCCCAGGAGAATATCCCCGCAAAAGCAGGTTTTTGTGCCGTACTTATGATAGCACCGGGAGGTTATCTTTGGGGAAGCGAAATGGGAGCCGTTCCGGCTCCCATTTCGCGGAGGTGGATTGACAATTTATCGTGCTGCGCATCCGTCTGCGGAGGACGGGAGGCCCGGCCGCCGTACGCAAATCAGTCACCAAGATGCCTTGGCCGTACTGGTCTCTCTTACCTGCGCAACATAAATGTCATTTCGTTAACCGGAACGGTTTCCCTTCCCCGCTTAACATTAAGAGGAAAGCGAATATCCGCCCTTTTTTCCCACCATAATTTAAGACGTTCTTTCGCCCCCGAGGGTTCGTTTTCGCACCTGGTTATGGCTCTGGGCAGCGCCTGACCGCGTTGGCGACACCGGCGCCGCTAAACCGGCAGTTTGCGGATGATCTTGTCGGAGATGGCGTTCATGGTCTCAGACCCGGGCTTGGGCGCAAACAGCAGCCCCAGCACCAGGCCGACGAGCACGCCGAACAGCAGCTTTTTCATGCCGTGGTGGTGATGATTACCGTTTTCACCTGCGGATTTCCTCCTGGAACAACATTGCATTTGTATCGCCTCCATCGGATTGAGTAGCCGTCTCACGTTCTGAGCCGGACAATCGCATCGTTCTTTTACAGGAATTTCAACAATGGAAACCAACGTCCCCAAGCGCAGCGCTCAAGCGCTAAACAAGCAACGGAGACCTTGCGGCCTCCGTTGCGGAGCTTCAGATTCAAGATGAAGAGCGCCTAGCGCCTGCGGGCCTTCGCTTTCGGTTTGGCCTTGGCTTTCG
>JAJZQT010000061.1 GCA_021803005.1 Actinomycetes bacterium | reverse complement strand
GTGGAGAAGTGGCGCATAACGCCGCCAAGCGGGAGATAAAACACGCCGTTTAAACGCCAGACGATGGCACGCCGGCGCAAATCTGGCATGGGAAAAACCCAATATGAAAAACAATCTCACCGCTGCAATCCACTGTCCGCTTTGCGAGCTGTCCGCTGTCACTATCCTCGGCAGGGAGCTTTTTGAAGCCGCCGCCCCGGAGGGCGTCGTTGTCCCGGATCGCTCCCGGCACCTGAAGGCGCGGCAATCGCGCCTTTCAATGAGTCTTAATATTAAGAAGTAGCAGGATAAGAGTCAAGCATAAATCGAAAGAAGGTTGACAATGGCGGCCGGCCGATAATCCGGGAATTTGGCCGCATTCATCCGCCAAGACACGAAAACGGGGAAACTGCTGTCCGATTACTAGTTCATGATCGAAGACTGAAAAACCATGAAAAGGATGAAAACAACGGAGATAATGGAAATAGCGATCGCGATTATGATATCCAGAACCACTGAAGTCTCGCAGCGGCCCTGCCGGATGGCCCTGTCGATATGCCAGAACCTGATAGTCGCGATCCCAATGAGCAGAGCCCCGGAAAGCATGAGCACCACCCCGCCGATTCCAGAATAATGCACAAAGTTTTGTTGTTTTGCGGAAACTTCTGCTGAAATGGCTTCCAGGAACGGCCCGGCCTTTTCCACGATGAAGCCAAAGGCCAGCAGGGCGATGCCGGTCCGGATCCAGGCCAGGAAAGTGCGCTCATTGGCCAGCTGTGTCGTCAACCGGCTGTACTTTATCGACTGCTGCTGCCCCGGGTCTGACGGCAGTTGGCAGGTTTGATCGGATTTAGGCGTCACGGTTTCACGCTTCCAGTAGCGCCCTGGCGAAATCCATGGGATCGAAGGGGCGCAGATCCTCCAGTTGCTCTCCTACCCCGACCAGCTTGATCGGCAAACCGAGCTCGTGTGAGATGGCGACGGCGATGCCGCCTTTGGCGGTGCCGTCGAGCTTGGTGAGCACGGCGCCGGTCACGTCGACCGCCTCGCCAAAAAGCCGCGCCTGAATGAGACCGTTCTGGCCGGTGGTGGCGTCGACGGAAAGGAGGGTCTCGTGGGGCCCGTCGGGGATCTGCTTGGCGACCACCCGCCGGATCTTCTTTAGCTCCTCCATCAGCGGCACCTGCGTGTGCAGGCGCCCGGCGGTATCGATGATGACCACGTCGGCCTGCCGCGACCGGGCGGCGCTGATGGCGTCGAAGACGACCGCCCCGGGGTCGCTGCCATGCTCCTGGGCGATAACCGGGCAGCCCACCCGCTTGCCCCACTCCTGCAGCTGCTCGATGGCGGCAGCGCGGAAGGTGTCGGCGGCGGCCAGAACGACGCTCTTGCCCTCGCGCTGCAGGTGCCAGGCGATCTTGCCGATCGTGGTGGTCTTTCCCGTGCCGTTGACGCCGACCATGAGGATGATGGATGGCTCATGGGAGACGTCGATCTGGTAATCGCCGCCGGCGAACATGCCGGCGATAGATTCCTCGAGATAGGAAAAAAACTGGTCCTTGCCGACGATCTTGCCTTCATTGGCGGCCCGTTCCATGCGCTCGACGATGGCGACGGTGCTGTTGACGCCACAGTCGGCGAAGATCAGCGTCTCTTCGAGGCGTTCCCAGAGGTCAGCGTCGATCTTGTCGAACATGAGCGCCGACAGGTGTTGCTGCATCGTCTGGCGGCTCTTGGAGAGGCTTTCCTTGAAACGCCGGAACCAGCCGCTTTTTTTTTCCTCTTCCTCCTGGGCGGGCGTTGCCGCCGCGGCTTCGCCGGCGGGCTCGATGCCCTTGAATACTTCATGCCAGGAACGGGTCAACGTCAGTCCCTAACCGGCAGCCGCTAAGGCTTCGCGCTCGCCGGTATCGGGATCGCCGCCGGCTTCGCCGGCAGCGGTTGCCTCTGCAGAGTCCGCCTGCGGCATCTTCCTCGAAAGCACCTTGGAGGTGCCGTCCGCCGACATGCTGACGCCGTAGAGGACATCGGCCACTTCCATGGTGCGTTTCTGGTGAGTGATGACGATGAACTGGGTCCGGTTCTGGTAGCGCCTGAGCATGGCCAGCAGCCGGTCGATGTTGAGATCGTCGAGCGCCGCTTCCACCTCGTCGAGGATATAAAACGGCGCCGGGCGGGCCAGGAAGATGGCAAACAGGAAGGCGATGGCCACCAGCGAGCGCTCGCCGCCGGAGAACAGCGACAGGCTGCGCAGGGCCTTGCGCGCCGGTTTGACCGATATCTCGATGCCACGGGTATCGCCGCTGGCGGGAATATCGCCGGCGGTCTCGGCCGCCACGGTCGGCTCGCCCTCTTCATCCACAGCGGGTGTCCCGGTCTCCACCAGGGTCAGCCGGCCTTCCCCGCCGGGGAAGAGCGCGCCCACGACGTCGGAAAAATGTTGACGTACCGCTTCGAATGTAGCAGAGAAGTCCGACTCGATGCGGGCGGTCAGTTCCTTGATGAGGCCGGTCAGCTCGTCAAGGCTCTTCTCCAGGTCGGCGCGCTGTTCGGTGAGGAAGCTCTGGCGCTCGACCATCTCCTCGTATTCCTGCTGCGCCAGCGGGTTCACCGGGCCGATCAGCTCGCGCCGGCGCTCCAGCCGCCCGATCTGTTCCTCGAAGCCCGCCAGTTCTTCAGGCGCCGCCGGCTCCAACTCGCCGAGGCCGGCGCCGGGATAGCGCTTCTCCAGCGTGGCCAGCCGCGACGACTGCTCGGCGGCCTGGTCGCGCAGCCTGGTGACCGTGACCTCGCGTTCGGTGGAGGCGTCGCTGGCGCGGCTGAGCTCCTGCTGCAGTCCGGCCTCGGCCGTGGAGAGCTCGCGCAGGCCGGTAGAGTACAGGTTGCTCTGCTCCTCGCCCTGGCGCAGTTCGGCTTCCAGCCCGCCCGCCATGCGGCCGAAGATGGCCGAAAGTTTTTCGATGCACGCCAGCAACGATCCGCAGGAAGGCTCCAGGCGCCGGTATGCCGACTGCTGGCGGGATGTCTCCCGCGCCTCGCCGCGCAGGCGCACCAGCGAGGGCTCGATGCGCTCGATGGCAAGACCGGCGACCCGTTCGCGCTCGCGCACCCTGGCCGTGCTGATTTGAAGCTCGGTGACGGTGGCGGCTAGCGTCTGCCGTCGCGCCGCCAGTGATTCGTCGTCCTCGTCCGGGGCGACACCGGCGGCGACTCCGGCCTCGGCCAGGGAGCGCCCGGTGGTCTCGAGGCGCCCGGTGGTCTCAGCCAGTTCCTCGTCGATCTTCGCGTCTTCTATCCGCAGATGTTCGGCGGCGGCCTCCTTGATCTTGGCCTCCTGCAACAGGACCTGGCGGCGGCGCTCGATGCCGGTGAGAACGCCCTCGGCGTCGCGCGTCTCCTCAGTGATCTCGCGCAGGGCCTTTTCGGCGTCGACCCGGCGGCGCTCGATGTCGGCCAGCTCCATGACCATGCGCTCGATCTGCGCCTCGAGCTCGACGTGCCTGGCCTCGGCCGACTGCCGCTCCGACTCCAGAAACTTGCGTTCGTTGCGCTGCTTAAGCACCACCGATGAGGGCGGGTCGGCCTTGTAGCTGAGCAGGCGGCGGCCGGCATGGTACACGACGCCGTCGCGGGTGACCAGGGTGCCGTCTTCGCTGCCGGCGGCGGCGATGTCGTCAACCACGCGGACTCCGGCCAGCAGTCCCGCCACGCGGCTCTCCTGGCCGCCGGAGACCTTGATGTGGTCGATGAGATAATCCGCTTCCCGGCGGGGCACTTCTGAGCTTGCTCTTTCCTTGGGAAGCAGGAACTCGACGCTACCCAGCTCGGCGTCGCGGACCCGGGACAGCAGGTCGCCGGCCTGACCGATGCCGTCCACGGCCAGGGCAAAGAGCATACTGCCCAGAACTGCGGAGACGGCCTGCTCATAGCCGTTCTCAACGTCGATGAGCTCCACCAGCGCCTTGACGCCGTGCTCGAGCGCGATCTTCTTGGCGGCGGCCGGCAGGCCGGAGCGTTCCCGGTCGCTGTCGCCGATAAATGTCAGCCTTGCCTTGGCGATCTGCAGGTCCTCGCCGACGCGCCTGAGCTCCGAAGCTATCTCCTGGCGCCTGGCCTCGAGCTCGGCGCCGCGTCCGATCAGACCCTTGAGGGCGGCGTCGGCGGCCGCGGCTCTTACGCGCCGCTCTTCCAGCCTCGCGGTTTCGGTCCTGGCGTTCTCGTCGATGCCCTCCAGCTCCCGGCGCCGGGCGGCTGCTTCCTGCACGGCCCGCTCGATGGAGCCGGCCAGCTTTTGCTTGCGCTGGTTGAGATATTCAGCCTGATGCACGTAGCGGTCGCGCAGGGCAGCGAGCTCGCCGACCTTGCGGGTCTTCTCCTCGCTGGCCTCGCGGCGGCGGTTCAGTTCGGTTTCCACGAGGGAAAGCTCTTCCCGCCTCGCCCCAAGCTCGGTCTCGAGCTCCTGGAGGCGTACGATGTCGCGCTCGTGCTCGCTGCGGGCGCGCTCGAGCTCGGACCGGACCCTCTCCGACTGGCCCCGCAGGTTCTCGATCTTCGACTCGGCGCGGCGGATCGCCTGAGCCAGCATATCCCGGCGCTCGGCCATGGCCGAGCGCCGGTTTTCCAGGCTGTCCTTCTGGGACTTTAAGCCGTAAAATCTTGCCGCCAAACGTTTGTGTTCCTGCAATGAGGAGGCAAGCAGCTCCTCGGTGCGGCGGCGCTCCTCAGCCGTGGCCGACAGCTCCTGTTCGAGCTCGGCGCGCCTGTTCCCGGCTTCCCGGGATGCCTTCTCGGCGGCCTCGTGCTCTTCCGTCAGAGCCTTGAGCCTGCCCTTGATCATGCGGGTCCTGGCCTCGGCGATCTGCGCGTCGAGCTTCGTCGAGCGCTCGGCGGCGGTTGCCTGCCTCTTGAGCGGCCGCAGATTGCTCCTTACTTCTTCCTCGACGTCGGCCAGGCGCTCGAGGTTGCGGCGTACGGCGGCGAGCTTGTGCTCGGCGCGGCGGCGGCGTTTCTTGTATTTGCCCAGGCCCGCGGCTTCCTCGATATGGGAGCGGCGCTCGGCCGGCTTGCTCTCGAGGATCGAATCCACCTTGCCCTGGCTGATGATGGAATGGCCGTCACGGCCGAGTCCGGCGTCTGACAGCAGCTCGGTGACGTCGATCAGCCGGCAGGCGGAGCGGTTGATGAAATATTGTCCCTCGCCGTCGCGATAGAGACGGCGCGATACGGTCACCTCGGAGAACTCGATGGGGATCAGCCCCTGGCTGTTGTCGAAAGTGATCTCGACCTCGGCCATGCCGGCCGGGGGCATCTTGTCGCTTCCGGAAAAGATGACGTCCTGCATGCTGGCGCCGCGTACCGCCGACGGGCTTTGCTCACCCATAGCCCAGACGACCGAATCGGCGATGTTGCTCTTGCCGCTGCCGTTGGGGCCGACCACGACGGTGACGCCGGGCTCGAAGCCGAACTCAACCGGGCGGGCGAACGACTTGAACCCCCTGGCTTTCACTGACTTCAGAAACATGCTTCTCCTTTCAAAATAAAAGAGCCCGCAACCCCGGGGGCTGCGGGCGGCGGGGTCAGGAAGAGCTTTCCTTCCGGGTCCGCAGTACGTCCAATGCTTCCTTCGCCGCCTCTTGCTGCGATACCTTCTTGGTCTTGCCCCGCCCCCGGCCGAGCGTCTCGCCGTCGAGCGCCACTTCGGAAGTGAACACGCGCGCGTGCGGCGGCCCTTCCGATTCAATGACCTCGTAGCTCACCTCATGGCCGGACTTGGCCACCACTTCCTGCAGGACCGTCTTGAAGTCGACGTGCTCGCTGGCGGCGTAGATGATGTGCTCATCGAAGGCCTCAATGACCGCGTCGATGACGTTGTTGAGGCCAATCTGCAGATACAATGCCCCGATCAGCGCCTCGACCACGGCCGCCAGCACATTGTCGTTCTCGGCCAGCTGCGAGACGTTGGCCGCCTCGGCCTCTTCCGCGGAGCGAATCAGCTTTTCTGAGAGCTTCAGGGCCGAGCCGACCTTGGCGCAGGTATAGCGGCTGACGACGTAAGCGCGCACCTTCGCCAGCTCGCCTTCGTTGTAGTCGGGGTAGCGCTGGAAGATCTCCGTGCTGATGCAGATTCCCAGCACGCTGTCGCCCAAAAATTCGAGTCGTTCGTAGGAGAGCGTCCGCTCGGACGCCCAGGAGGAGTGTGTGAACACCTGCCGCGCCAGGTCCGGCTGCAGCTGTTCAGCTAGTTGTGCAAGGGTTGCCACAAGTAACGTTACCTTGCTAGGAGTGGGCCGATATAAACTCCACCGCTTCGTTGACAGTGCGAATGTTTTGTGCCTCTTCGTCAGAGATCTTGACGCCGAACTTGTCTTCCATCTCCATGATCAGTTCGACCAGGTCCAGGGAGTCGGCGTCGAGATCGTCCTGGAAGGAAGCCTCCAGCTTGACGTCTTCTTCGTCGACGCCCAGCTGGTCTACCAGCATCGCCTTGATCTGGTCGAAGATTTCCTCTTTGGTCATGCAAAAACCTCCGTGGTTTTGTTTGGGAAGGGGAAATTCATTCGGCTGAATCTACCACGACCGGGCCGAAAATAAAAGTTCAAAACGGGGACGTTGGTTTCCTTTGTTGAATTATCCGTCGCCCAGGTCGCAAATCGACATTCGATGCATGATCTTTGTGACCGCCGATCTGCTGACTGCCAGTTCCCGGGCGATACAGCTCCAGGGAAGCCCTGCTTCCGTTGACATTCTGAAGGCAGCGACCTCCCTTGCTTCTACTACTTTCCTTCTTTTTGATGCGCCCGTCAGCTCAGCCCGCGAAATGCCAAATTGGGCGCAGACAGACGCAATGAGACATCCCGCATCATATTCTGCAAGAACCGCAGTTTCGCGATTACCGCGCCGCAACCGGTCGACGAACACCTGATCCCCCAGCACGCGCGCGTCGAATCCCGAAGGCGGCGAACTCCCTTGTCGCGGGTCCAGGCGTTGAATTCTCATTCTGCCTCCTCCATCCAGATCGATTTCAGCCAGTTTCATACCGTTCGCAACAAGTCCGGCGTAGGACCGCCTTGCCCTATCCTTCGCGTCATTGAAACTCGCGAGCACAGGGTCGGGATCAAACCACTTCCTCACACACCCACCCATAATGTAAGCATGCCCCGAATAGGGATATTTGGCGAGTTCTCTGAGTGAACTGAGATAACCAGCCCTGATCGGGTTCAAATGGATGTATCTCAGCAGCTCAAAATAATACGGCTCTTCCTGACAAACAACTGAATGATAACGATTCTGGAATACATGGCCGGCACGGTCATTCCGTCGATTGAAATATAGCGCATAGCAGGTTAGAAGGCGTCGCATAACCGTAGACAATGCAGCGCCGGTCCGGCGCACGAGAAGATGAATATGATTTGGCATCAATGCGAATGCATGAATGGGAGTCTCGGTTTCCATGAGGATCTTGCCCATTCTTGAAAGGAAGAAATCACGATCCGCATCGTCATGGAAAATATTCCGCCGTTCAATGCCGCGGGCTATAACGTGGTACAGATAACCTTCTTCATCAATTCTCGGCTTCCTCGGCATGGAGCAAGTCTACAGTATTGACAACACGTGATAAAGATGCGGAAAAAGATTATTTAAGCTCTAAGCGGAATTTCAACAATGGCAACCAACGTCCCCAAATCGTCCCTAAATCCAAATCAGGTGGCGGCCGTCTCGCGCAAGGTCGCGATGCGTTGCTCGAGCTTGCTGATCAGCCGCTGCTCGGAAGCCCTGGCCGCGTACTCAAGGGCGCTGGCGATGGCCTTGCGGCTGGAGTTGCCATGGCAGACGACCGCCAGGCCCCGCACGCCCAGCAGATAGGCGCCGCCGTATTCCTCGGTATCGATGCTCTTCTTGAACTTCCTCAGCTCCTTTTTGAGCAACAACCCGCCGATCTTGGCGATGAGGCTGCGGTTGGCCGCCTTCTTCACTTCCTCCACGATCAGCGCCGAGGTGCTCTCCATCAGTTTGAGACAGACATTGCCCGTGAAGCCGTCGGTGACAACGACGTCGACGACGTTCCTTAAGATATCGCGTCCCTCGACGTTGCCGTAGAAGTTGAGTTCGGGGGATTCCGCCATGAGGCTGTGCGTCTCGAGCACCAGATCGTTGCCCTTGATGGATTCCTCGCCGATGGAGACGAGCCCCACGGACGGATTTGTGACTTCGAGTACGTCCTGGGCGAAAATACTGGCCATATTGGCGAACTCGAGCAGATGCACCGGCCTGACTTCGGAGTTGGCGCCGACGTCGATGAACAGGGTGGGTTTGCCCGGGGTAGGCAGCACGGCGCAGAGCCCTGGCCGCTTGAGGCCCTTGATGCGCTTGAGGTTGAACATCGCCGCCGCCAGCATGGCACCGGTATTTCCCGCCGAGACCACGCCGTCGGCGCGCCCCTCGGCGACCTCGCGGCAGGCAATGACCATCGAGGACTCGGTCTTGGCCCGCACCGCTTTGACCGGATCCTCGTCGAAGCCGATGACCTCGGAAGCCTCGACAATCTCGAGATACCGTCTCGATGCGGGGTCCGCCGCCGCCAGGCAGCGCTCGATCTCATCCGGCCGGCCGGCCAGCAGCACCTTCAGGCTGGAACTGGCAACGGAGGCGGCGCCCAGAACGATCTCATCAGGCGCGAAGTCGCCGCCCATCGCGTCCAGGGCGATGACGGTCTCTTTGCCGGTCTTGGACTGGTAAAGGTTCATTTTAATGGCGTCCACTTAATTCCCGTGGCGCTTAAAGTATAATATGATTCAGCCTGATTCATTGCGGGAAACCTTGAAAATCCATAATCCTAAGGAGACGGGGAGTTTGCCCAGGATAGCCTACCTTATCATAACCATAGGCTGTTTCATCACCGCGGTCTCCCTGTGGGTCTCAGGCTATCACGGCTACAGCGGGCTGATGGTTGCGATTGGCCTGGCGGCGTCGATCAACCTCAAGCCCTGACCGGCGGTTTGGGTCGGACGGGCGAACAAAAAACCGGGGAAAAGCGATATTTGATCCCCGTTAGGAAACAATGGCAACCAACGTCCCCAAATCACAAATCAGTCCAGCGCCGGCAGCCGCACTGAAGACACCAGCTCCGTCAGTTCCTCACGCAGATTGACCAGGGAAAAATGTTTGCGGCCGATCTCGAAATTGCGGTCGGCCATCTCCGCCATCAGCTGCGGATATTCCAGCATCTTCACCGCCCTGTCGACAGCCCGGTCGTCGAGCGGGAGGAACTGGAAACCATATTCGCGCAGCTCTTCCAGCACCGGATAGTCGGCCACCAGCAGCGGCCTCCGGTGCACCACCGATTCCAGCACCGGATTGCCGAATCCCTCACGCGAGCTGGGAAAGGTCACCATGTCGCAGACCGCGTACGCGTCCCTGACGTCGTAGGCGGAAATGGCGCCGGGATGGTGGCGGTAGCTCCCCAGCCAGTTGGGGATATGCAGGACCTTGGCCTTCGAGTTGCGGCATAGCCCGCTGAACTTCCGCTCGTATCCCTGTTCGCAGGGGCCGGTCACCACCAGGCGCGCCGGCTGGCCGCTGGCGGCCGCGAACTCCTCGACGAACCTGATGGACACGCCAATGCCCTTGCGCTCGATCGCGCGCGTCGGCTGCAGGAACATGACATCGCCGCCCTCCATACCCAGTTCTGCCCTCATGCCGGCGTTGAAGCTGTCGCGCTGGCGGGGCTGGTCGAAATCAAAGCAATTGTGGATGCAGGCGGCGTTGACGCCGGTGCGCCGGTAGAGCTCCTCACGCGTGCTCTCGTTGATGGTGACGTGACGGATTCCCGGCAGCGACGGCGGGAAATGACTGGCCAGCAGGTCCTCGAACAGGCATCTGCGGAAACCGGGGTCCTGCCAGTAGAAATCGTGATGGACGGCTATGCAGGGAATGTTCCCGTCGTGCAGGTAACGGCAAAGCACGACCGTGAAGGGGAGGTTCAGCGGCAGGGAAAAAACGTTCTCGGCCACGACGATGTCCGGGGCGATCCCCTCGAGGACCGGCAGCAGACGCCGTTCGATCTGGGCCTCGAGGAGGGCGTACTTGTTGTCGATGCCGTCCCGCCCCTGCCCGGGATCGAATGACTTGAGGGTGAATGACTCAACCCGGGGATCGAGGAAGTTCAGCTCCGGCACAACATGGTCAAACTCGCCGGCTCCGGGGATCTGCCCGGCCACCCGGTGTACCTCACACCCCAGTTCTTCAAAAACGTTGATCCATTTTTCTGCTTCCGCGGACACGCCATCCAGAGACTTTAGGCGAAAAGAAACAAAGACAACCTTTGTCAATCCGTCCCTCCGATCGCCCGGGCCTGGAGGCCACACTGGGGATATTGTTTATCTAGGGGGCTTCAGATAGCCAATTATATTGCGACAGGCTGGAATCGTACAATCATTATTGAATTGGTCGGTGTAATGGGATTAGTCGGCTTTGAGCGCTTCGGCCGGG
>JAJZQT010000060.1 GCA_021803005.1 Actinomycetes bacterium | reverse complement strand
CCGCCGCCCTCGCCGGAAGAGACGCCGAAGGCGACATTGTGATCCACGACCCTGACGATCTCGGCCTCCACTCCCAGCGGCTCCATGATGGCGACGACCTTCCGGATCAGCGCTTCGGTGTTGGAGATCCGCGGCGATTTCTTCAGGGTGCAGTTTAGAAAAAGGGCCTTGAGTGTCAAAAGAAACTCCTTGGTCGGGGGTTGCCTTTACATTCCCCGGGCTGCGGAGAGTTTAACCAGAGCCGTTCAGTGGGAAAAAGAAGCGCATCAGGTAGCATTCCGGAGGAGACCCTTCACTTGCGGGAAGATCGCACCATTTCCGACACCATCTGTGGCATCTGCCCGGCCGGGTGCTGGGTGACCGCCGAGCTCGAAAACGGCAGGCTTGTGCGCGTCGAAGCCCAGCCGGACACTCCTCTGGGCATGATCTGCAAGCTGGGGAAACACTCGCCGGAGATGGTCTATTCGCCGCACCGGCTACGCTACCCGATGAGGCGCACAGGCCCGCGCGGCTCCGGGCAGTTCGAGCGCATATCCTGGGACGAGGCCATGGAGGCGATCGCCTTGCGGCTGAATCAGACCCGCGGGCAGCACGGCCCCGAGGCCTGCGGCATCTACACCGGCCGGGGCAGCTTCGACCTGGCGCTCTGCGACGTCTTCCAGCCCAAGGACACGGCGGTCTCCTCGGCTTCCAGTGTCCTGTTCCCCTTCGGTTCGCCCAACACTTTCGGCGTGGGTGCGCTCTGTTATGTCTCCTACGCCATGATCGCGCCGCATGTCACCATGGGCGGCATGCTCATCAATATGGACTCGGAGCTGGAACAGGCCGAGCTGATCGTGGTCTGGGGAGCCAACCCGGCCACCGACTCGCCGCCGATGGCGCACCGGCAGATCATGGAAGCCCGCAAGCGCGGAGCCGAGGTCGTGGTCATCGACCCTCGCCGCAACGGCACCGCGCGCCAGAGCGGCGCCGAGTGGGTGCCGATACGGCCGGGAACCGACGGCGCCCTGGCGCTCAGCATGATCGGGGTCCTGATCGAGGAAGACCTCTACGACGAGCAGTTCGTCAACGAGTGGACCGTCGGCTTCGAGGAGCTTTCGCGTTACGTGCAGCACTTCCGCCCCGAAGCCGTCGAAGAGATCACCTGGGTACCGGCCGGGACCATCCGCAGCCTGGCCCGGCGCATCGCCGGCGCCCGCGGAGCGAGTCCGGTCATGTACACCGGTCTGGAATATTCCGATTCGGGCGTGCAGGCGATCAGGGCGACGATGGTGCTCTGGGCGCTGGCCGGCCAGCTCGACGTTCCCGGCGGGCGCGTATTCCGCATGCGCGAGAACGCATTCCCGATAAACCGGGACGGCCTGGTGGCCAATCCCGCCGTCAAGCGCGCCATCGGCCGCGACCGCTTCCCCGTCTACAGCATGTACCGCGGCGAATCGCACGCGATCTCGCTGCCGGAGGCCGTGCTCGAGGAGCGCCCCTATCCGATCAGGAGCCTGATCGTGCTGGGCGGGTCGATCATCACCTCCTGGCCGCAGCCGGAGATCTGGCGGCGGACCCTCGGCGGCCTCGATTTCCTGGTCACGATCGACCGGCAGCTGACGGCCGACGCGGCCTATGCCGACATCGTGCTGCCGGCGACGACCGGTTTTGAGAACACCTCATATATGACATATGGTTCGATGTTCCGCATCCGCGAGCGGCTGATCGAGCCTGTGGGCGAGGCCCGCAGCGATCTGCTCATCCTCGGGGAACTGGCCCGCCGCCTCGGTTACGGCGGGCTCTACCCCCAATCGGAGGAAGAGCTGCTCGAGCACGTTCTCGCCGGCTCCGGTTTTACTCCGGATGAAGTCAGGGCCGCCGGCGGCAGCGTCAGCGTGCCCTCGGTGATGATGCAGTACAAGAAATGGCAGAAGGGAGGGCTCAGGGCGGACGGGCAGCCTGGTTTTGAGACCCCTTCGGGGAAGTTCGAGATCGCCTCGGCGATTCTGGAGGAGCACGGCTACGACCCACTGCCGGTCTACACCGAGCCGCGGGAGGGCCCCCTGGCGTCTCCGGAACTTGGCGGCCAATATCCGCTGGTCTTCAACTCCGGCTCCCGCGTGCGCACCGACTTCCGCTCGCAGCACCACGGCATCGAAGGCCTGGCGACGGAAGCTCCCGAGCCGCAGGTGACGATCAATAGCGTCGACGCCGCCGAGCGCGGCATCGCGGGCGGAGATGAGGTCATCGTCGCCACTCCCCGCGGACAGCTGCGCTTCCGCGCCTTTGTCACGGATAACATCGTGCGGGGCGCCATCGACGCTAGCATGGGCGGCGGCGGCCCCGTCGGCCCCGAAGCCTGGCAGAAGTGCAACGTCAACGACCTCACCGACCTGCAGCGCTACGACCCCATCTCGGGCTTCCCGGTTTATAAATCTCTGCTTTGTGAGGTAATGCCGGTCAAGGTAAAGGGGCGCGCGAGCGCCGGCCTCGCCACCGCCGTCGCCAGCAGCGCCCGGGGCCGGTCCGCATCGGCCGGCCCCGGGCTCAACGATAGACGAGCAGGCCCGAAGCACAGCGATAAACAGGCCGGCCCCTCGATCTACCTCGACCACAACGCCACCACGCCGCTCGATCCCGAGGTAGTGGAGACCATGCTGCCCTTCCTGAACGGCAGGTTCGGCAACCCCTCCAGCATCCACTCGGTTGGCGCCGCCGCGCGCGAGGCCCTCGACGAGGCCAGGCGCAGCCTCGCCCAGGCGATCAACTGCACCGCCCGCCGCGTCATTTTCACCGGCAGCGGCTCGGAGGCGGACAACCTCGCGGTCAAGGGTATCGCTCACGCTGCCGGCCGCGGCCATATCATCACCTCCGCCATCGAGCATCCGGCGATCCTGGCCTCCTGCCGTTCCCTGGAAAAACAGGGCTTTGCGGTCACATATCTGCCGGTTGACTCAGAGGGCGTCGTCCATCCGCAGTCCCTGGCCGGCGCCATCAGAAGCGACACCATCCTGGTCTCGGTGATGCTGGCCAACAACGAGACCGGCGCCATCCAGCCGATCGCCGACCTGGCCGCAATCACGCGCGAGCGCGGGATTCCCTTCCACTGCGATGCGGTCCAGGCGCTGGGAAAGGTCCCGGTCGACGTCGAAGAGCTCGGCGTCGACATGCTCTCGGTCTCCGGGCACAAGATCCACGCTCCCAAGGGCGTCGGCGCCCTGTTCGTGCGCCGGGGCGTCCAGCTGGAGCCGCTGATCAACGGCGGCAACCAGGAAGACCGCCGCCGCGCCGGCACCGAAAACGTCGCCTCTATCGCCGGTTTTGCCCGCGCCGCCGAGCTGGCGGTCAAACGCCTGCCCGACATGCAGCGTCTCGCCGGCCTGCGCGACCGCCTGCAGTCCGGCCTCGCCGAACTGGTGGAAGGCGCCCGCGTCAACGGACATCAAACCAGCCGCCTTCCCAACACGCTGAACATGATCCTGCCGGGCCTGCGCGGCGAATCTTTAGTGTTGAGGCTGGACCGCATGGGCATCGCCCTCTCGTCGGGCTCGGCCTGCAAGTCGGGGTCCCCAGATCCCTCCCACGCCCTGCTGGCGCTGGGGTTGCCGCCGGACGACGCACATTGCTCGGTTCGGTTTTCCCTCGGCCAGGGTAATACAGGGGATGAGATCGAACAGGTGCTGAGGGCCCTTGCCGAAGTGATCCAGGAATCGATGAGCGCCATCAGGTTTGTTCCCTGCAGATGAAAGGAAGTGAACGTACCCGAACAGATGATGACATCCGGTAACAAAATCATGGACGGCGCCACCGCCCTGTCCATCGAAGCGATCGAGCAGTTCGCGCTCATGGTCGCCCGGGGCCTTAGCGATCAACCGCGGCGCCTCGACAGCCGTTACCTCTACGACGCCAACGGCAGCTTCATCTTCGAGCGCATCTGCGAGCAGCCTGAGTATTACCTCACGCGCACCGAGGCCGGCATCCTGGCCGGCGCCGCCGCCGTGATCGCCCGGCACACCGGACACGTCACCCTGATCGAGCTCGGCTCCGGCAGCTCCGTCAAGACGCGACTGCTGCTGGACGCCTACTGCGAGCATTACGGCTCGGTAAAGTATGCTCCCGTGGACATCAGCAAGACGATCCTGGAAGAGGCCGAGGCGGATATTTCCGCGGCGCATCCCGACGTCGAGGTGCAGTCCCTTCACGGCGACTTTGAAGCGGCCTTCCCCCTTCTGGGAACGCTGTCGCCGTCGATGCTACTGTTCCTGGGAAGCACCATCGGCAACCTCGGCAGCCACGAGGCGGCGCTTTTCTGGGACCGGGTATCGCTGAGCCTGTCCCCCGGGGATTTCTGCCTGCTGGGGATCGATATCAATGAGAACGCCGCTTCGCTGCACAGCGCCTACAACGACGCCGCCGGCTTCAGCGAAGCCTTCACCCGCAACATCTTCATCCGCATGAACCGCGAGTTGGGCGCGTCGCTGGATCCCGGCCTGATCGATCACGTGGCGCATTACGACCGCAAGTGGCGGCGCGTCGAGATCTTTGCGCATTTCCTCGAGGAACAGGATATCGCCATCGAGCCCCTGGGCTCCGCTTTCCGGATCGGCGCCGGCGAGCACATCCTCACCGAGGTCAGCCGCAAATTCCGTCTGGAGCAGATGGTTCCTTACCTCGGCACCTTCAGACTGGAGACCGAGCGGATTTTCACCGACAGCGCCAGGCGCTTCGCCGTCCTGCTGCTGCGGCGTAAATAAAAATGGAAATAACATGTGCAACCGGGCGGGCAGGCAACCGGGCGGGCAGGCAGGCAACCGGGCAGGACGTCATGTATGAATGTGGCGGCGGCACCATGCTCTACGTCTGGAAGCGCCAGCCCAGCCAGACCGATCACACCGAAGCCGCCTTCAAGGTCGCTAACATCGAGCTGGAAGTCAAGAACCTGAAGGAAAAAGGCGTTAGTTCGAGTCGTACGACATGCCGGGGATCAAGACCGCCGAGGACGGCATCGCCCGTATCGACGGCTACAAGGGGGCCTGGTTCAAGGATGCCGAGGGGAATATCCTCAGCCCCACCGAGATGTAGCCTCACGGCTGCAATATGGTGGCGCCGGTGGCGGCGTCGGGCGCCTGGAGAATTGCCACATAAGCACCGTGCTGGACCAGCATCCAGGCGCCGTCTGCGGTCTTAAGCACCGGAGCCGGCCGCGCGCCCAGATCGAACTTGCCGCCATAGCGGCTCTCGAGCGCCTCTCCCATCACGGTCGCGAACTCGGCCGCCTCGGCGCTGCTGTCCCATTCGGTCTGCAGAAAAAGCAGCGAGGCGCCGTTGGGGCCTTCATAGTAGCGCACGGCGTCGCCGCCCCAACCCGCGGCGGCCCGCGAGGCCTTCGAAAGGGAAACGTCCGGCGACAGCAGCTGCCGGATACCGAATTCCCCAAGGACGTTTTCCGAGATCAGCTTCCAGCCGGCCGCGATGAGGGCGCCGTCACCGGCCGCCGGCAGCGGCAGCGGCGCCTCCCCCGCGAAGTACTTCTGCGGATGCAGGATCTGCTCGGTGGACTGCGGCGGGTTGGCGTAGGCGGCGTTGACCCGGGCCCAGCCGCCCGTTGACCTCAGTTCTGACACGAAGCTCATGCCATCGGTGTAGGGAAACAGGAGACTTTCCTGAAGGTAGGAGTTGCCGCCCAGGCCGCTTAGCCCTCCCAGCGAACCCAGAAGCAGGCTGGCCATGTCGAAGGCGCTGAAATCCTGCGTCATGAAATCCTGCTCGACCAGGCTGGCGTCGCCCTCCACCAGCGCCAGCCGCGCCAGATCCTGATCGTCATTGGTACTCTCGTTCGCCAGCAACGCTGACAGCGAGAAATTCTGGTCCTGGATCGCGTGGGTGGACTCGTGCGCCAGCGTCACCTGGTTTACCTGGTTGAGCTCCGGTGTGTCGCTGATCAGTTTCAGCTGCTTGGTCTCGTCGTCGTAGTAGCCCGCGACCTCTTCCGTCATCATCTGCTCGATGTCGGTTCCCAGGCTTTCGTCGGCAGCCATCAGGCCCAGCTTCTTCAGCACCTTCTCCTCGGACGCGAGTTCCTCGGGGTTATATTCCTTGGCGAGCTGGGCCTTCATCTCCTCCCGCAGCTGATCCCGGCTCATGTAAGAGACCGCTATCGGGTTTTTGATGGGAAGGCCGCGAAGGCGGGAAGCCTCCCGCTCGATGTCTTCGATCGTGCGGCCCGAACCCGCTGCATTCGACACCGTGGATGTGGCGGAAGCAACCGTGGCAACGCCGCCGTTCACGCCATCCGGACCGCCATCGGCCCCGCTGCCCGAACCGCAGCCCGGCAGAAACAGAACCGGCGCCGCCACGAGAATCGCCGCCAGCGCCGCCACGGTAATAGCCGCAAAATGCCTTCCCGCACTGAGACCTTTCAGGATCTCCCCCATTCTCAGGAAATTCTCTCCGGATGTTCGCCGGGACATAACGAGGATATCATCGTAACAAAAAAGTGCCGGATTGAATCCGCTTTGCTAGTATTGCACTCAGATCGGCAACGACAGGAGGAGACTTTTCATGCCAACACTTTCAGACCCCATATCCGCAGACGGTCTGACGCTAAAGAACCGTATCGTCATGCCGCCGATGGCCAACGACCTTTCCAGCGAAAAGGGTGAGGTGACCCAGAAGCACCTCGACCACTACCGCGCCCGCGCCGAAGCCGAGGTCGGCCTCATCATCATCGAGCACAGCTACATCGTGCCCGAAGGCAAGATGTCGGCCAGACAGCTGGGAATCTACGACGACAGCCTGGTCCCCGGGCTGAAGAGCCTCGCCGACACGATTCGCGCCGCCGGCGCCAGGAGCGCCATCCAGCTGACCCATGCCGGCGCCAACACCACCGCGGAGGTCTGCGGCTGCCAGCCCGTCGGGCCTTCCGGCATCCCCGTGCCGAACCGCAGGGAAAACCCCCGGCCCCTCGAAGTCGATGAGATCCATGCGCTCACGGCCGCCTACGGCGAGGCCGCGCGGCGCGCCCGCGAGGCCGGCTTTGACGCCATCGAGATCCATGGCGCCCACGGCTTCCTGCTCTGCCAGTTCGCCTCGCCCTTCACCAACCGGCGCAGCGACGATTACGGCGGCAGCACCGGGAACCGCCTGCGATTCCCGCTCGAGGTGATTGCCGCGGCGCGGCAGGCCACGGGACCAAGCTTCCCGCTCATGTACCGTTTCGGCGCCAGCGATTTCATGCAGGGCGGCCTCGCCCTCGACGAGGCGCAAAAGATAGCGCCGATGCTGGTCGAGGCCGGCATCTGCATCCTTGATGTATCAGGTGGCTTATGTGGTTCGCGGCCCAAGGACCTCGGCGGCATGCCCGGCTATTTCGTGCCGCTGGCCCAGAGCATCAAGTCGGTGGCCGGCGTCCCGGTCATCGCCGTCGGCGGCATTACCGACCCGGTCTTCGCCAACAGCGTCATCGCCGAGGAAAAAGCCGACCTGGTCGGCGTCGGCCGCGCGCTCCTCAAGAATCCCAACTGGGCGCGCGAGGCGCTGCAACAGCTGGCGGAATGATCCCCGATACGGCAACTCGCGGAATAATTTCCCGTGGAAACCTGATACGGGACCGGCTGATTTGACCTACTATCCCAGAGAGGTTCCGCGCGAGATCAGCTGGAAGCGCCGGCCCCTTTACAGCCTGCTGGAGGATTCCGCCCGCAAGCATCCCGGCGCCGCCGCCACCATCTTCTTTGGCGGCGCCATGACCTTCGCCGAGCTCGATGCCGAGGCCAACCGCTTCGCGCATGCCCTGGTGAAACTGGGCATCAGGCCCGGCGACCGCGTCGGCATCCACCTGCCGAACTCGCCGCAGGTGCTGGTCTGCCTGCACGGAGCCCTCAAGGCCGGCGCCGTCGCCACCATGGCCAGCCCGCTTTACGAGCGGCGCGAGCTCATCCACTGGCTGAACGATTCCGGAGCGCGGGTGCTCGTGACCCTGAGCCAGAACGAGATCCTCACCAGGGCGATCGACGCCCAGCAGAGCGCCGGCGTGCGCCATCTGGTCGTCACCAGCATCAAGGATTATTTTCCGGCGAAGCTCAAGACGCTCTTCACCGTCTTCAAGGAAAAGAAGGAAGGTCACCGCGCCAGGCTTGACGCCGCCAAAGGCCAGCTGTGGCTCAAGGATCTACTGAAAGATCAACCAGCATCCCGGCCCAAATGGCGCTCCGATCCCGCCGGCACCGCCGTGCTTCAGTACACCGGCGGCACTACCGGCGTGCCCAAGGGCGCCGAGCTCACGCACGACAACCTCGTGGCCAACGCCGCCCAGTGCCGGCAGTGGCTCTACGAGCTCAACGAAGCCAGGGAACGCATGCTGATGGTGCTGCCACTCTTCCATGTCTACGCCCTCACCTGCTGCAACCTGGTCATGGACCTCGCCTCGCCGTCGATCCTGGTGCCGAGATTCGACCTGGCCGACGTCATCAAGATCATCGACCGGGACAAACCCACCGTCTTCCCGGGAATCCCGGCCATGTACGCGGCCATCAACCACTCGCTCAGACGCGACGGCAAAAAGGGCCACCCGGCCGACCTCTCCTCGATCAACATCTGCTTCAGCGGCGCCGACCGCCTGTCGCCGGAGGTGCAGGAAGACTTCGAGCAGCTGACAGGGGGCCGCGTGGTCCAGGGCTACGGCCTGACCGAAGCCTCACCGGTCACGCATGTCAATCCCAGCCAGGGCCTGCGCAAGGCCGGCAGCATCGGCCTGCCGCTGCCGAACACCGAGGTCCGCATCATCGACCTCGACACCGGTGAGGACGTCGAGCCCGGGCGCGAAGGCGAGATGCTCGTGCGCGGCCCCCAGGTGATGAAGGGTTACTGGAACGATCCCGGGGAAACCGCCGAAGCCATCACTGCCGGCGGCTGGCTGCACACAGGCGACGTCGCCTTTGCCGACGAGGACGGCTTCTATTACGTCGTCGATCGCAGGAAGGACGTCATCATCACCGGCGGCATCAACGTCTTTCCTCAGGAGGTCGAGGACGTCATCTCGCAATATCCGGGCGTCAAGGAAGTGGCGGTCAAGGGCCAGCCGCACAAGCTCAAGGGCGAGGTCGCCAAGGCTTACGTGGTGCTGGAGAAGGGCGAGCAGGCCAGCGCCAGCGACATCCGCCGCTTCGCCCGTGAGAGGCTCGCCGATTACAAGGTTCCCCACCAGATCGAATTCCTCGATGAACTGCCCCGCAGCGTTCTGCGCAAGGTGCTTAAGCGCAAGCTCGACGAATCGGAAGCCGGCGCAAAAGAGGAATAGCTCCCGACATCCCCTTCCGGGCCGATAAAAGTGTTAAGGGGGAGGCCCGGGAGGAGACAAAGTGGGGAGCACGCTTCCAACTTACCCTGGGCCATCAGGGGATAATACTTGCCCCGCACATCCGTCGGAACCGTTGGTCGGCATGTGCGGATGCGGCACATTTTTCTGCCGGCGCTGCTCGCCGTCAGAAATTTTTTGTGCCCGCTGCCACGAGCAAAGCCAGCTAGCCGCGCCGCCGCCGGACGCTACATCCCAGACAGGCTGGCATACGTGGCACACGCATCACCCGGCGCACGCGCACATCGCGGCGCAGGCGCACTCTGGCTGGCACACGCATCACGCAGCGCATGCTCCTCACGCAGCCCACGCGCATCCCAGGCCGCTGACCCAGCGCGTGCTGCTGGAAGCGCTCTTCATGACCATCCTCTCCGTGCTGACCCTGGCGGCGATGTTCGCCATCCAGAACAACAACCTCAACGCCAGCGTCAGCCAGAGCTCGGTGAGCTACGGCATTAATACGGGAACCGAACCGGTTCAGAACAGCACCGCCGCATTCAAAACCACGTTAGCGGTATCCGGCGCCAAGGCCACGGTTTCCAGCGACACCTCGTATACCATCAACGCCAGGGTGGAAAGCGCCATGAGCTACGACGACCAGATCAGCAGCCTGATACCGACCGACCTGCTGCTGGCCTGGGGGGACATGACCCAGAACGGCGTCGACGGCAAGCTCACCTGGCAGCAGGAAGACCGGCACGGCCAGGTCTCCGGATCCCTCGGTGACGGCGGCGTCGACCTGACGCAGGATTACGTGATCAGGCACGTCAGCAATAACCACCTGCTGCCTGCGAATTCCCGCGTCGCCGCGGCCATAGCCGGCATCAAGGCCGGCGACACCGTCCGCATCGACGGCCGCCTCATCGACGTGCGCATGGCCCTGAACGACGGCCGCGTTCTTACCGTCAACACCAGCAAATCCCGCAGCGACCAGGGCGAAGGCGCCTGCGAGATCATCTACGTCGAGCACCTGCGGGTCAACGGCATCTCGTACTGATTAAATAAGGGCCTTCGCGCCCTCCCCCTTCCATCCTCGCCGCAGTCCTACTATAATCGCTGGGTCATGCAGATCAAGCTCGACAGCATTTGCAAGGAATTCGATATCCGCGCCGAGGAAATCTTCGCTTTCATGGATGAGGAGAATATC
>JAJZQT010000003.1:20829-50272 GCA_021803005.1 Actinomycetes bacterium | reverse complement strand
AACTCGCGAATGCAGCGGGTGCCGGTCGTGGCGCTATCGGCCAGCGTTCTGGACCGCGACCGCCAGCAGGCCCTGGCGTCCGGGTGCAGCGGCTTCATTGCCAAACCCATCGACATCGCCACGCTGCCGGTCCAGGTCGAGACGTTCATCTCGCGGGGCACGATGACTCCGAGGTGAAGCCGTTATGGGCCTGGCGTCGTTCCCGAATCAGAACCACAAGAGAGGAATATCATGGATCTACCCCAAGGTAAGGGCCAACAAATTCTTGTAGTCGACGATGACGTCAACCACGTGGTGCTGCTGAAAAAACGTCTTGAGGCATCCGGGTATAAGACGCTGATTGCTCACGATGGCGTCGACGGCCTCAACCAGGCGGTCCACCAGCGCCCCGATCTGATTATTACCGACGTGCTGTTGCCGAAGATGAACGGGTTTGAGCTGGTGGAGCAGCTGAAGTCAAATCCCGAGACCAACACGATTCCCATCATCATGATGTCGGCGGTCTATGTCACTGAAGAGGACATGGCCAAGGGTTTTGACCTCGGCGCCGAAACGTATGTCGCCAAGGCGGACCTGGCTTTGCGCAAGCCCCTGCAGGAGGCAGCCCTGCTGGAAGCCACAGCGGCCCTGCTGAAGAGCAGTAAGGGAGAGGCCAGGGCCGCGCCCCGGATCCTGATAGTCGATGACGATCCCGAAGCCATTCGCCTGATCGTCAAGCGTCTGCAACCCGAGGGCTATCTGCTCGAGATCGCCCGGGACGGCGCCGAGGCGCTCGACAAATCGACGGCTTCCCCATTCGATCTGGTGCTGCTTGACGTCAAGCTTCCCAAGGTCGACGGCCTCAGCGTTCTTTCACAGATAAAAGAAAAGCGGCCGGGGACCTCGGTGGTGATGATGACCGCGTTCGGTTCGGAAAAAGTAGCGGTCGATGCGCTCAAGCGCGGCGCCGACGATTACCTGATCAAGCCTCTGGAAGATGACGAGCCTCAGCCGACGGTACGTCAAAACCTGCAAAAAAAAGAACGCCGGCGGGAAGTCGATCAGGCTGCCTCGAAGCTGCGCCAGGCGGCGGCGCCGGACATGGAAGAGAAGGAACGGCTGATCGAGGAGCTGCGGCAGTCCAGCATCACGCTCATGGAGCAGTATAACCGGCTGCTGGCGGCCGAAGAGCAGAACCGGGCCTACGCCGAGCGCCTGGAGCAGATGGTGGACGAGCGCACGCAGGACCTGCGGCGGCGCACGCGCGAACTGTCGGCGCTGCACTCGGTGCTGAGCGCGGCCACGCGCAGCCTGGAGCTGCCGCAAGTTCTCGTCGTCGCTCTGGGCGAGCTGGAGCAGATTCTGGGCACGACCGCGTCGGCGGCCTTTGTGGTCGATCAGGAAACCGGCAGATTGCGACTGGTGGCCCAGCACGAGATTTCCGAGGAGTTCCTTCGCTCGATCTCGCGTGACCCCGGAGACGAGGGCATTTTTGCCAGGGTGCTGGCAAGCGGCAAGGGCGTGTTCGTCCAGGATCCCGCCCAGGACGAAAAGCTGGCCGCCGTCGGCGAGGAGGCGGTCTGCCTGGTTGTCTTTCCCATGAAATCTTCCAATGAAGTCGTGGGGATTGTCGTCGGTGTCTGCAACGAGCAGAAGGAGATAGATCTGGCCGGCTGGAAGCTCCTGGATTCGATCGGCGAGGAGATGGGCGTTGTCGTCGAGAACGTGCGCCTCTATGAAAACCTGCGGCAGGCATACCTGTCGACCATCCGGGCGCTGGCTGAGGCGGTGGATGCCAAGGACACATTCACCCGCGGCCATTCAGACAGGGTTTCCGCAATCGCCGTGGCCATAGCCGAGGAGATGGATATCGACGGCGAACTTGTCAACAATATCCGCGACGCCGGCTACCTTCATGACATCGGCAAGATCGGCACGCCAGACGCCGTGCTGACCAAGAAGGGCGCCCTGACCCCTGACGAGCAAGACACCATGCGTCTGCATCCCGGCGCCAGCCACAAGATCATTTCGGCTACCAGGCTCCCCGATGATATCAAGGTCATGATCCGCCACCACCACGAGCGTTTCGACGGCAGCGGCTATCCCGACGGCCTGAAGCAGTCGGAGATCCCGCTGGGGTCCAGGATTCTGGCTGTTGCCGACGCTTATGAGGCCATGACCGCCAACCGGCCTTATCGAGGGTGCCTCTCAGAGGAAGAGGCCGTTGCCGAACTCAAGCGTTGCGCGGGAATACAGTTCGACCCGGATGTGGTTGACAGTTTCCTGCAGATAAGGGAGTCGTTGGCGCCGGCGTTACAGCAGGAAGACCAGGCCGGTTGAAATCAAAGCCGTCGTTCGAATGTTGAAGACGGAACCGTCAGCTGGCGTGATTGACAAAGAAGTGGCTTCAGCTTAAACTTAACCACTACGGTAGGGTTCGGAAAATTGCTTTTGGGGTGTGGGAGCAGGGAGGTGTTGTCTCGGGGAACGGCAGCCAGTGGCAGTGCCGTTAATCCTTCCGCCATTTACTGTGATCATCAAGTCGATTGCTCTCTCCGCCGCGTTCCGGTAAGGATAATTCTTGTGGGTGGACGGTGCATTTAACCAGACAAAGTGACTACGGAGTTCGGGCGATACTCCATCTTGCCAATCTTCCCTACGGGGAAGTGGTGCAGACCCGCGAGATTGCCGTCCGGGAGGACATCCCCGGCAAGTATCTTCCTTCCATCATCAGGACCCTGGCGCGCGCCGGCCTGATCCGCACCCTGCGCGGCAATCAGGGTGGAGTGACCCTGGCAAAACCCCCCGAGGATATCAGCCTGCGCAATGTCATCGAGGCCGTCGAGGGGCCCATCATGCTGGTTCAGTGCCTTCGCGGTCCCAAGCAATGCGCGCATGAGGATAGCTGCTCTTTCATGCCCGTCTGCGAAAACCTGCAGAACATGATGGTCGGCCAGCTGGACAGCACCACCTTCGCCGATCTGGCCGGCGGCACCATCGTCGAGGCCACCGGCAGCGACATGTTGGAACAGCTACAGGACTGACGCCTCAAAACCCTCCCCAAATTCAACTCCAATCAGACCTTTTTCCTTTTGTTTAAAGCAAATCAGGCATAGCTTTGAATGACGCTGTTCTGGTACCATAGTAGGTACTGAATCGGCTGGCGCCAAATAGCTGAGGGTAGCGCCATGCCCGGCCCGTGTGTCCGCGGCCGGGTTCATATCTCGCCTCTCTCGCGGATCACAAACCCTTCAAATCCAGGGATGAAATGGAAAGCAGCGGTCAGGAACTCATCAACCAGCCGGCGGCAAATCCGGAAGCCGCCGGCCCCGCGGCGGAAACGCCGTGGGACCGTTGCGTCTGCGATTATGTAAATCCGGTAATGAACCGGATCAGGCGGCGGCCGCTTTTCCAGAAAGTGGTCATCGCCAACACTGCCCTGATCGCGGCGGGCAGCATCATGGGCTACTATCTCGAGGTCAAGTACTTCGAGGGCGGCGACATGGGTTTTGTCCTCCTCTTTATCTTTAGCGGCCTCGCCCTTTGCGTGCTAATCAATTATTTGCTGGTGAGGATGGCTTTCCGTCCGATGGACGATGTCTCCGACGCCATGAAAGCGATCCGCGCCGGACATCGCGGCATCCGTGTTCCCGAGGTTACCGACGATCCCCAGATCGAAGAGCTTTCCAAGAGCCTCAACTCGATGCTCAACTCAATGGAGAAGCAGCGGAAAAAGGCGGCGGCTTCAGTGATCAAGGCGCAGGAAGAGGAACGCAAGCGTATCGCCCGCGAGCTTCACGACGAGACCAGCCAGAGCCTGACCGGCCTGGTCATCGGCATCAGGATGGTGCAGGAGATCGTGCCGGAATCGATGCCCGAACTCTCGGAACGCCTGGAGAACATCAATGACCTGGCTCACGCCACCCTCAATGAAGTTCACACGATGGCGGTGCGGCTGCGGCCGAGCGTGCTGGACGACCTCGGCCTGGCGGCGGCGCTCAGATCGTACGCCAAGGAATTTTCCGAAAACACGGGCATTGAGGTGGAGATGCAGCTCCTGGGGATGAGCCAGCGCCTGCTGCCCGAGCTTGAAACTGTGCTGTACCGGGTGGTGCAGGAGGCGCTCACGAACGTCGCGCGCCACTCCGAGGCCTCGCAGTGCATGGTCACGCTCCGGCGCAAGGACAGCATGATCAAGGGCGCGATCCAGGATAACGGCCAGGGCTTTGACTCACAGACGGTGATGATGTCGGATGAAAAGGGCCGGGGGCTGGGACTTCACGGCATGAAAGAGAGAATCGAGCTGGTGGGCGGATCGCTCGAGTTCGATTCCAGGCCGCAGGATGGCACCACCATATTTATTGAGGTTCCGCTACAAAGCAAGGAGGGCATCTGGTGAGCAAGATCAGGATACTGCTGGCGGACGATCACGCGATTCTCCGCGCGGGCCTCGTCAGGTTGCTGGGCGAGGAAAAAGATATTGAAGTGGTAGGGGAGGCGGAAAACGGCCGCGAAGCCGTGCAGAAGGTGCAGGAGCTGCACCCGGATATCGTGCTGATGGATATCGGCATGCCGGTCATGAACGGCATGGAGGCCACCAAGCAGATCAAGAAGCGCGATCAGGACGTCAAGATTCTGGTGCTGACCATGCATGACAACGAGGAGTATCTTTTCCAGGTACTGCAGGCGGGCGCCGCCGGCTATGTGCTCAAGAAAGCAGCCGACAGCGATCTGGTCAACGCCATACATGTAGTCAACCGCGGCGATTGTTTCCTGTATCCCAGCGCGGCGAAGATGGTCGTCGAGGACTATCTGGAAAAACTGCGGCACGGCCAGGAGCCAACTTCCAGTTACGACACGCTTACCGACCGCGAGCGTGAGATCCTCACGCATGTGGCCGAGGGTTACACCAACCGGGAAATAGCCGAGTCGCTGTTTATCTCGGTCAAGACCGTGGAGACCCACAAGGCCAACATTATGGAGAAACTCAACCTGCACAAGCGCGCCGAGCTGGTCAAGTACGCCATCAAGAAGGGGATGCTGCAGGTTGATTTCGATGGAGTTCTGTAGTTGACAGCACAGGTGAGTTCCGGTTTGCTGTTTTAATTTCAGTGGAAGGTTGGGAATGGGCGTGGAGCACCGCAGCGGCCAGCCATCGGTCTGACCGGGAGCTCTCCTCGCAGGGCGCCGTCTGCCTGTTGAAAATTCCCGCCTTGCCCCGTATACTTCCCTAATCAAATACATATTAGCTTCAGCCTGTGGGTCGCCCCTTAGGGGGCGTCCAAGGGAAGCCGGTGAAACGCCGGCGCGGTCCCGCCACTGTAACTGGAAGCTTTGCGGGCAGCCGCCCTTTTGAGGGCGGGCCACTGGGTTTGACCCGGGAAGGCCGCCGCGGAGCGCAAATCCAGGAGCCAGGAGACCTGCCCACAGGCTCTAGCCAGGCAACTCTTCGCGGAGGGAGTGGCTAGGGTGGAAGGACTGCTCTATTCAGCCCGCTTCTTTGGAAGAGGGCTTTTTTTGTTGTGATCCAGGAGCAGGAAAGTAACTCAGGCGCAGGGCGACAAATTGACCGGAATGGATGGATAAATGATTTTTGTGACCGGAGGGGCGAGGAGCGGCAAGAGCGGGCTGGCGGAGAAAATAGCCCGCGAGAAGGGGAAAGACGTCACCTATATCGCCACCGCCGAGCCTGGTGACGGCGAGATGCGCGAGCGGATCGCCGAGCATCGCCGGCGGCGGCCCAGCGGCTGGCGGACCATGGAAGCGCCCGGGAATCTGCCCGAAGCTGTCGGGGAAGCGCTGGCTTCGGGAGGTGTGGTCCTGATCGATTGCCTCACGGTTTACATCTCCAATCTCCTCATCAGCCAGGGAATCGCCACCGGCGAGCATTTCCGCAAAGCCATCGATCGCGAGATAGATCAACTGGTAGAAATCTGCCAGAGCGGCAACGGCCGTGTCATTCTCGTCAGCAACGAAGTGGGAATGGGCATCGTTCCCGATAATCACCTTGCCCGCACCTTCCGGGACGCCGCCGGCCGCGCCAATCAGAAACTTGCCGCCGCCGCCGAGGAAGTCTACCTTTGCGTTTCGGGAATACCCGTGAAGGTCAAATAGGATGCCGCTGGCCAGGACCATCATGCTGCAGGGCACAGCTTCCCATGCGGGCAAGACGCTGCTGGTGGCGGGCCTGGCGCGCATTCTGGCGCAGGACGGTTACTCGGTGGCCCCCTTCAAAAGCCAGAATATGTCGCTCAATTCCTTTGCCGACGCCGGCGGCGGCGAGATGGGGCGCGCCCAGGTCGTGCAGGCTGAGGCGGCCGGCATCGAGCCGCGCGTGGATATGAACCCGGTTTTGCTCAAGCCCACAAGTGATACAGGTTCTCAAGTAGTGGTTCACGGCCAGCCTGTCGGGACCATGACGGCGCAGACCTACCACGATTTCAAGATGGGGCTGCTGGAGGCGGTCTCGGAATCGCTGGAGCGTCTGCGGCGCGAGTTCCAGGTGGTGATTATCGAAGGCGCCGGCAGCCCGTCCGAGATTAATTTCCGCGGGCGTGACATCGCCAACATGACCGTGGCCGAGATCGCCGACGCCCCGGTCCTGATCACGGGAGACATCGAGCGCGGCGGCGTCTTTGCCTCGCTTGTCGGCACCATGGAGCTGTTGCAGGACGAAGAGCGCCAGCGGGTGGCCGGCCTCATCATCAACAAGTTCCGCGGCGACCGTTCGATCCTGGAGCCGGGCCTGGATTTTCTCGAGGCCAGGTGCAACCTGCCGGTTCTGGGAGTGGTGCCCTATATCAGGGACCTGCGCATCGAGGAAGAGGACTCGGTGGCCCTGTCTGACAGGCAGGCATTATGGCCCTCCGATGTGCGCGAAGCCATTGCCGCCAACGGCAAGACCGTCAAGGTGCGCGCGGCGCGTCTGCCCCGCCTCTCCAATTTTACCGACTTTGATTCGCTGGCAGCCTGCCCCGGTTTCGATTTCCGCTTTGCCGAGCATGCGGCGGGGCTCGCCGACGCCGACCTCATCGTCATTCCCGGCACCAAGAGCACCATCTCCGACCTCAGGTTCCTCTGGTCCAGCGGCATGGCCGCGGAGATCATTCGCAAGGCCAGGTCGGGCACGCCGGTGATCGGGCTTTGCGGCGGCTACCAGATGCTGGGCACGAAGATCCTCGACCCGCAGGGGATCGATTCCAGCGCCGGCAGCATCAAGGCCTTGGGCCTCCTCGACGTGGAGACGGTCTTTTCCCCGGAAAAAGAGACACGGCAGGCGCGGGGCGAAGTGGTGGCGGCGACGCCGCTGCTGGGAGAAGGGGCGATCGTAGCCGGCTACGAGATCCATATGGGGCGCTCGCACCTGGGGCCGGGAGCCAGCCAGCTGCTGCAGACCGCCGGCGGCGCCGACGGAGCCGCCAGCAGCGACGGCCTGGTGCTGGGCAGCTATCTGCACGGTTTCTTTGACAGTGATGACGTTCTCTCGGGTCTGCTTTCCTATTTTGGCTGTCCGGTGGAACTGCCGCTTCTGGACCGGCGCGCGATCAAGGAGCACGAATACGACCGCCTTGCCCGGGAGCTTCGCGCCGCCCTGGACATGGAGAAGATATATGAAATCATCGGCTTGGGGTAGGAGATAGCAGCGGGGGCCAATATGCTGCGCGGCTGCTTTCTGGACCTGGTTTTGGGGGAACCGCCGAACCGCTGGCATCCCGTCTGCTGGCTGGGCAAAGCGGTGGACCTGGCGGACTGGGTGGCGCCGGGACGCGAGCGCGGCTGCCGCACCCAGCGTCTTTCGGGGGCGGCGACGGCGCTGCTGTTTCCCGCCGGGACATTTTTACTGACGCGTAAATTTTTAAGAGCGCTGCCGCGGCCGTTTGCGGACCTGGCCGAAGTGGCCCTGATATCGACCACGGTGGCCGCGCGCTCTCTTTTCGAGCACGCCGGCCGGGTGGAGGACGGGCTGATGCTGGGTCTGGAAGAGGGCCGCCGGGAAGCCGGCAAGATGGTCGGCCGCGACACGGACAGCCTTGATGAAGCGGCAGTCATCCGCGCCGCTGTCGAGAGCGTGGCTGAAAACGCCAACGACGGCGTCATCGCGCCGCTCTTTTATGGCCTGATAGGCGGTGCGCCGCTGGCGCTGGCGTACAAGATGGTCAACACGCTGGATTCGATGCTCGGTTATCGCAGCGAACAGTACCTGTTTTTCGGCTGGATGTCAGCCCGCCTGGACGATGCCGCCGGCTATATCCCGGCGCGTCTGACGGCACTGTCGGCGGTGGTGCTGAGCCCGCTGGTCGGAGGCAGCGCCAGCGGAGCAATTGCCGTCTGGCGCCGGGATGCGTGGTTACACGACAGCCCCAACGCCGGCGTTTGCGAGTCGGCTTATGCAGGCGCGCTGGGCGTCTGTCTCGGCGGAACCAGTACCTATGACGGCAAGCCGGTTGATAAGCCGCTCATAGGCGCCGGGCAGCGTCCGCCCGAGGTTCAGGATATCGATCGCGCCGCCAGGTTGATGGTCGCTTCCGCGGGGCTGGTGCTGGCGCTGGGAGAGCTGTTGCGGATGAATGTCGCCCTGATCAGATTTATTACAGGCCGGAGGCGTAAGTGAACGAGGATCATGACCGCCTGGCGCGAGTGCTGTGGGAACAGGCGCGCGGGCAGGGTCTCGTGCATCTGTATACCGGCAACGGCAAGGGCAAGACCACGGCGGCCCTGGGGCTGGCGCTCAGGGCGCTGGGCCGCGACCGCAAGGTGGCGGTGGTCCAGTTCCTCAAGCGCACTTCGGTCAAGACCGGCGAGATGGTTTTTGCCGAGAAGATGGGCGGGCCGCTGACGATCAGGCAGTTCGGCGCCTCTCGCTTTGCCACCCGCGAAGAAAAGCTGGCGGTGGAAGAGAACGGCCAGACGGTCGCCCGGGGCTGGGAGGTCGCGCGCGGCCTGGTCACGCGCGGCGAGCATGACCTGGTGGTTCTCGACGAGATCACCCACGTGGTCAAAAACGGGCAGATACCGCTCGAGGACCTCATCGGTCTGGTTAAGGGGAAGACGCCGTCGGTGGAGCTGGTCCTTACGGGCCGCCATGCGCCGCCGGAGTTGCTCGAGGTCTGCGATTATGTCACGGAAATGAAAGAGATCAAACATCCCTATCACAACGGTGTCAGGGCCAGGGAAGGGACGGAATTTTGAAAGACCTGACAGGAACAGAACCAGCGCCCGCGCACGGCGGCCGGCGTGAGGACGCCGCCCGGCGATTTGGATTTCCCAAGGAAGAACTGCTGGACTTCAGCGCCAGCATCAACCTGCTGGGGCCCTCGCCGGCGGCCCTTTCGGCCATTAAGGCCGCGGCGGTCGACATCCATTATTATCCTGAGGAAACCGGAGAAGCCTTCGCCCGGCAGATGGCAGCCTTTCTTGGCGTCTTCCCCGATGAGATCGTCCCCGGGAACGGCAGCATCGAGGTCATTTACTGGCTGGCGCAAACCCTGAAGCCGGCGAAGGTGCTGATAGTCGAGCCGACCTTTTCAGAGTACCGCAGCGCCTGCGAGGCGGCCGGCGCCGGCTGTGATTCCTTCCTGCTCGAAGAGGATTGTGGCTTCGCTTTCGAGGCCGGCCGGCTGGATCCGGGCGGCTATGACCTGGTCTTCGCCTGCAACCCCAACAATCCCACCGGCTATCTGACCCCCGTTGACGAAATAGCCTCTTTGTGGCGGCGTTGCCGCGCCGCGGGAGCCGGACTCGTCGTGGACGAGGCCTTCATCGATTTCAGCGGGCCGGAGCAGTCGATTCTTGCCTATGGCGTCGCCGAAGGCATGTATGTCATCCGCTCGCTCACCAAATCTCATGCGCTTGCCGGGCTGCGGCTCGGGTGTCTGGTGACGGACGCGGACTTCGCCGTCCGGCTGAGGGCGAAGATGCCCCCGTGGAATCTTAATTCGTTTGCGCTGGCGGCCGCGGAGGCTTCACTCACGGACTGGGATTACCTGCCGCGAAGCCGCCGGGAAAATGCCGCGGCCCGCGCCGGGTTGTTTGACGATCTCGGGGCGATTCCCGGCATCGAGCCACTTCCTTCCGAAGCCAATTACCTGCTCTGCCGGTTGACCGGCATCAGTTCGGAAGCGCTGGCCGTGGAACTCGGCAGACAGGGCATCCTGGTCAGGGACTGCCGCTCGTTCGCCGGCCTGGGCGACCGTTACATCCGGGTCGCGGTCCGCAGCGAGCGCGAGAACTTCCAGCTGGTGTCGGCGATGCGGAAAGTGCTCCGATGATGTGGAAAGTAAACTGATTATGTGGAGAGTGCTCAGATGATTCCTCTGGTAATCGCCGGGTCCGCCAGCGGCGTGGGCAAGACCACGGTCGCCACCGGCGTCATGGGTGCGTTGAGGCGGCGCGGCCTCAAGGTGGCGCCGTTCAAGAGCGGCCCCGACTATATCGATCCCGGCTATCACCTGGCTGTAACCGGTCAGCCTTCCCGGAATCTTGACACGTGGCTGACCTCCGCTGCCGCGGTCAGGGATATTTACCGGCGCGGTTCGGCAGGCGGAGACGTGTCCGTGATCGAGGGGGCGATGGGGCTCTTTGACGGCCGCAACGGCGGCGGCGGCTCCTGCAGCACCGCCGAGATCGCGCAGCTCACCGGCGGCGCCGTGGTGCTGGTTGTCGACTGCTCGCGGCTGGCCCGGAGCCTGGCGCCGGTGCTGGCGGGCTTTGCCGCTTTCGACCGGGATGTGAATCTGGCGGGCGCCGTTCTCAATAACGCCGGCAGCGCCGGTCACGCCCGGGCCCTCAAGGATGCGGCGCGCGAGGCCGGCATGCCGGTCCTGGGCGTGCTGCCCCGCCGGGACGACATCGGCCTGCCGTCGCGCCACCTGGGTCTGCTGCAGGCGGAAAAGGGCAATGCGGAATTTGAGGAACGCCTGGAGCGCATCGTCGACCATATCGAGGAAAATACAGATCTGGACCGGCTGCTGGAACTGGCGCGGTCAGACGCGGCAATAGCTGAAGCGGTGTGGCCCCAGAAAGCAATGTCTGAAACAGTGCGGCCGGAAACAGCGCCGGCCCGCGTCCGCATCGCCGTGGCCCGCGACGAAGCTTTCTCTTTCTATTATGTTGACAGCCTGGAAGCCCTGGAGGCCGCGGGCGCCGAGCTCATCTACTTCAGTCCTTTGCGCGATACGGAGCTGCCCGCCTGTGAGGGCCTGTACCTCGGCGGCGGCTATCCGGAGCTTTTTGCCGGCGAACTCGAGGCGAATTCTTCCATGCGCCGATCGGTTGCCGCGGCCATAGGGGAAGGTTTGCCCACCTATGCCGAGTGCGGCGGGCTCGTTTATCTCTGCCGCGAGGTCTCGATCGAGGGTGGGAGCCATCGCCTGGCGGGTGCTCTGCCGCTGGAAGCAAGGATGGCCGGCAAGCGGCAGGCGCTTGGCTATGTCGAGGCGGCGGCGAGAAAAAACAACCTTCTCCTGGCAGCCGGCGCGCGCATCCGCGGGCATGAGTTTCACTGGTCGGCGATCGAATGGCGGCCGGAGGATCTGGCTTACGAGTGTTTTTCCAGCCGCGAATCCGGCGGCAAAGCCGAAGGCTTTGCCGCCGGCAACCTGCTGGCTTCGTACGTGCATGTTCATTTTACCGGCAATCCGGCCGCCGCCGCGCGGTTTGTCGGCGCCTGCGCCGGCGTCGAGGGGGTGGCTTCCCGTGTCAGGACCTGATCTTTCCTTGACCGGTTTTGACCGGGCCCTGCCCGGCAGCGCCACCAGCCTGATCGTCCTGGGGCATGGCAGCCGCGCGCCCGAAGCCGGCATGTTGCTCAACTGGGTGGCGGAACGGCTGAGCCTGAGGTTCAGGGCGCCGGTGCTGGCGGCCTCGCTTCAGTTCAACGAGCCCACGCTCGCTGAATGCTGCCGGCGACTGGCCGGGGAGGGCGCCAGACGCATCGTTGTGGCCCCGTACTTCCTTTTTACCGGCAACCATCTGCAGCGGGACATCCCGGAAGTGCTCAGACGGTTGCGCCAGGAGCTTGCCGGCGTCGAGATCGTTCTTGCCGAGCCGCTGGGAGCGGACGACCTGCTGGTGGAAGTGGTCGCCCGCCGGGCGCTGGCCCACATTGAACCGGAGCAGGACGCCACCACGCCGGCCGCCGCCAGGCAGGACGCCACAACGCCGGACACCGCCAGGCGGGACGCCGCCAGGCCGCTGCCGCAGCATCCGATCGAGTTGGAAAGTTTTGCCATCATCGACAGCCTTCTGGAGCCGGAAGACAGTAATAAGCCCGAGTATCAGGTGGTCCGCCGGATAGTCCATACCACCGGCGACCCTTCACTCGCCCGCGCCGTGATGTTTTCCGGTGGAGCCGTGGCCGCTGGTGTGGCCGCGCTCTGCTCCAAGTCACTAATATACTGTGATGTCAAGATGGTTGCCGCCGGCGTCGAACCGACGGCGGCCGGCCAGGGGCTTCCGGTTGCGTGTCTGGTGGGAGAGCCGGGCGTCGCCGGTCTGGCCGGCCGCGAGAACATCACCCGCGGCGCCGCCGCCGTGCGGCTGGCGGCCCGGGATCTGGACGGAGCCGTCGTGGCGATCGGCAACTCGCCCACGGCTCTTTTCGAGCTGCTCGGGCTTGCCGCCGGAGAAGGCGTCCGTCCGGCGCTGGTCGTCGGCGTTCCTGTAGGTTTCGTCGGCGCCGCCGAGAGCAAGGAGGCGCTGGCCGCTTCAGACCTCCCCCATATAACGATCCCGGGAAACCGTGGCGGCAGCACCGTGGCCGCGGCGGTTGTCAACGCGCTCATCCGTTTGAGCGCTGCTACAGTTACAACACAAGAATAACAAACATCAAGTTATAATGATTTTTGGGTTGACATCGAAGTATCACGCGAATAAAATCGCAAACACCAGTAATGGTCAGTGGGGCTTCCGCTTATATGGCGGAAGCTTAAATGGGGCAAGTTCGGTGCGATTCCGACGCAGTCCCGCTACTGTAAGTGAGAGAGACCCCCAGCTTCGGTTTTTTCCGGATGCGGTTTCATCTCATGAGCCAGAAAACCCGCCCCTGACCGGTAATCCCAGAACCTTCGAGAGAAAGGGGCAGGATAATGACGAAGTTTCCATAGCCAACCCTTCATTTTCGACAACCGGGATGAGGGGTTTTTTCATCCCCGCTGATCTTCAAAACCTTTTATCGAACAGAAAGGAAACTTGATGCATATACCAGAAGGGCTTCTGCCCGCCGAACAAGCAGTTGCCTGGTACGCACCCGCGGTCGCCTTTGTGGGCGCCGGCCTGGCCGGGCTGAAACGCTATCTTGCGGTGCTGCCCTCTTCACGGCCGCTGGTGGGTCTCATGGGCGCCTTCATCTTCGTGATCTCGCTCATGCCGATACCGGTTCCTGGCCTGGGCACGGTGTCACATCCATGCGGAACGCCAATGGCCGCCATCCTGCTGGGTCCGCTCACCGCCACGGTACTGGGCTCGGTGGCGCTGCTTTTACAGGCGCTGTTCTTCGCCCACGGCGGCATCACCAGCTGGGGCGCCAATATCATCTCGATGGCCGTCGGCGGATCCTTTGCGGGTTTCGGCGCCTTCAAGCTATCAAGAAGGTTCGGGCTCGGGCTCGGAGTTTCTGCCGGAGTTGCCGGACTGGTCGGCGACCTGGTTACGTACGTCATTACAGCGTTTCAGATCGCGCTGGCGCTGCACGGTGACGAATCGGTGCCTTATGTCTGGGGGGTATCTTTCGCCTCGTTCATGCCCACCCAGGTGCCGCTGGCGATAGCCGAGGCTCTTTTCACCGCTGGCGTGGTCGTCTTCATCGCCAACCAGCGGGCTGAGATACTCGAAAATGTGTTGGTGCGTCCATGAAGCGCCGTCAAATAATCATACCCGGGGCGGTGCAGCCATGAGCCGCCGGTTTATAGTCGCCACGGTCGTGGTTGTATTCCTGGCGGCCGTGCTCATGACTGAATCGAGATGGGAAGGCGATGTTACCGAGTCGGCGGCGGCGCCCCTGGCCGAGAAGGCGGGAGTCCAGGAATCTCATGTCCTGCCCTGGAAGATAGACGGCGACCTGCTCCTTTTCTTCTTCCTGTCGGGCGGCGCTGGCGCCGGTTTCGTTGCCGGTTATCATTGGCGCACCCTCTTTCCGGGAGAGAATAAATGACCCATGCATCCGGCAGCAGCGACAGCTATACCTGGGGCGGCAGCTTCCTCTCGCGCATCGACCCCCGCATCAAAATGGGCGCCATCGCAGGACTGCTGTTTATAAACCTGCTGGGGGCGTCGTATCTGGTATCGGGAACGATCGCCCTCACCATGGTGCTGCTCATGATCGCCGGGAGGATACCCTACCGCCGTCAGCTGCTGATGATCGCGTTCCCCTCGACTTTTGCCGTTTTCGCGGTTGTCTCCCAAACGCTTTTCAGGGGAAACGATGTTTTTTCCTCGCTGGGTCCGTTCGATTTGCACCTGGATGGTCTTCTGCACGGGCTCTTTCTATCACTGCGGATAATCGCGGGCGGCCTCATAGTAGTCATGCTGGGGGCGACCACGCCGCTCAACCGTCTCTGTCTGGCCCTCAGATGGTTCAGGATCCCCGCTACTTTCGTCGAGGTCGTTCAGTTGACCTACAGGTATCTTTTTGACATCCACGCCGAATTCACGCGGATGCGGGAGGCTCAGCGCTCACGGCTGGGATGGTCCTCGGCCGCCACCGGCCTGGCAAGCAGCCGCATGCTGGGCGGATCTCTGTTCCTGCGCGTCTACGAGCGCGGCCTCCGTTCCTCGGAAGCAATGCGCTGCCGGGGATCGGGAGCGGTTGTCAACGGCACGCTGGCATCTCCGGGACGCATTGACCTTGTCGCCGCGATATCCATGATCGCCTTACTGGGAATTCTGACGGCTCTGTCTATCGCGGGAGCGCCATGATCCGCATCAACGAACTGGGGTTCACATATCCCGGCGGCACCCGGGCGCTCGACGGCATCTCACTGGAAGTGCCGGAAGGCTCGTTCATGGCGATCATGGGCGCCAACGGCTCGGGCAAGTCGACCCTGCTGAAGCATCTCAACGGGCTGCTCATCGCCGGGACCGGAAAGGTCACAGTCGCCGGCATGGAAGTCAGCCGCAAGTCTTTCGATGATGTCAACCGTGTCGCCGGCTTTGTTTTCCAGGACCCCAACGACCAGATCTTTGCGCCCACCGTCCGGGACGACATCTGTTACGGACCGCGCAACCTTGGTTTGCCGGAAGCAGAGGTCAGCCGCCGGCTGGAGCTCGCCGCGGCGCAGGTGGCGATCACGGACCTGCTCGACCGCCCCATCCATCACCTTAGCTACGGCCAGAAGAAGCGGCTCTCGATTGCCGGCGTCCTCGCCATGGAGCCGCGGATGCTGGTGCTCGACGAACCCACCGCCAGCCTCGATCCCATGGGGGAGAAGAGGCTGATGCGGTTGCTGCATGAACTTAATCGTGGGGGAATGACCGTGGTCATGGCGACTCACGACGTCGACCTGGTGCCACTTTACGCCCGGCAGGTCTGCCTGCTCAGGGCCGGCCGGGTGGCGGTCGCGGGCGGCCTGCGTGAGGTCTTCAGCGACCAGGAACTGATCGAACGCTGCCATTTGCGGCTGCCCCGCATAGCTTACCTTTTTGACATGTTCCCCGAGTTGACCGAGCTGCCGCTGACGGTGGGAATGGCCCGCCGCAAGCTCGAGGAGCTTCTCGAACGCGGCGAGCTGGGGCCGGCCGCGGGGCTGCTGGCAAGCGGGCTGGGGCCGGCCGCGGGGCTGCTGGAGAGGGAAGGCGATCTGGCGTGAACAAGACGGGAGCCCGTCGCGGATACACGACCGGCGCCTGCGCCCAGGCGGCGGCAAGGGCTGCGGCGCTGACGGTCGCCATCGGTTACGTTCCCTGCAACCTGGCGGCGGAAGAGGAAACAGGCATCACCTGCGAGACCGGAGGGCTTGTCGAGGTCATCCTTCCCAACGGGGAAAATGCACTTTTCCGGATGACCATGCATGACGAGGGCGTCGTTTCCATAGTCAAGGATGCCGGCGACGATCCTGACATCACCAACGGCGCGCAGATATTCGTGTGCGTGACGCCACGGCTCGATGGCGTGGTCACCGTCGAGGGCGCCGAGGGCGTGGGCCGGGTTACTCTGGAAGGCCTGCCCGTAAAGCCCGGTTCGCCGGCAATCAATCCCGTGCCGCACAAGTTCATCCTGCAGGAGGTCGGCTCGGTGCTGACCGGCGGCGCCGACGTGACCATATCGATTCCCGAGGGGGAAGAGCTGGCGAAGAAGACGTTCAACCCGAGGCTTGGTATTGTCGGCGGCCTTAGCATCCTGGGGACGACCGGAAGGGTGGAGCCATGGTCATCAGCCGCCTACCAGGAATCGCTTTTGCCGCAACTCGATGTGGCCCTCGCCGCGAGAATAAAACGCCCGGTGCTGGTGCCTGGCGCCAAAGGCGAGCGGGCCGCGCTGGCCCTGGGTTTTGAACCATTGGCCCTGGTCCAGACCGGAAATTTTATCGGCATGATGCTGGCCGCGGCCGCCGAACGTGGAGTTCGGGAAGTTGTGGTCCTGGGGCACGCGGCCAAGCTGGCCAAGCTCGCGCGAGGCGATTTCGACACCCATTCGCGTCATTCGCCAATGCCGCTGGATGTGCTCGCCGACTGCGCCGAGGCGATGGGATGGAGCCATTGCCGCGCCCGTGACCTGATGTTGTCACCGACGACAGAGGCAGCCCTTAAACAGCTTGAGGAAGCCGGCGCGGCGGGAACGGCAACCCTGGACGAAGCCGCCCGGAGGGCCGCCGCACGGGTGAAGAAGATTTACGGGATAACCGCGGAGATAATTTTGACGGACGGGCACGGCAGGGCGGTGGGCAGGACATGATTGACAAGGCGCATAAACTTTACATAGTGGGAGCCGGGCCGGGTGCTGAATCGCAACTTACCGCTGAAGCTCGCGGCGTAATCGCCGGCTGCCGTTATTTTGCCGCCGGCAAGCGACTGCTCGGACTGGCGCCGGGGGGTGCCGACGTCTTTGCTATCGGCTCCGACCTGCAAGCGCTCAGGTCTTTTGTTGACACAGGCCTCGATCTGGGCGACGTCTGCGTCATCGCCAGCGGCGATCCCGGATGTTTTAGCATCATGCCGTTCCTGAAAAAGTATTTCCAAGACAGCCTCGTGGCCGTTCCGGGGATCTCGGCAATGCAGCTGCTGTCGTCGCGCCTGCGCCTGCCCTGGCAGGACTGGGAGCTCGAAAGCGTTCACGGGCGTTCCCCCGAGCTGGTTCCGATGCCTGCATACGCGAGGCCGACGCTGTATTTTTGTGATGACGTTAATCCTCCACAGGCGATTGCCGGCAACCTGCCCCGAGCCCTCGCGGGCCGCAAGGCCGCGGCCGGGGCGGCCCTCGGCCTTGGCAGCGAAGAACTTTGGCAAGGAACCCTCGGCGAAGCCGCGGCGCTGAAATTCCCTGGAAATTCAGTGCTGCTGGTGTTTCCGGAGGCCGTGCCGGCTTCCCTTGGAGCCAGCGCTCCCGGAATTCCCGATGACCTCTGGCTGCGAACCGAGGGTGTGCCGCTTTCAAAAAGCGAGGTTCGTTCCGTGCTGCTTTCCAAGGCCCGGCCCCGCGGCCGTGCCGTCATCTGGGACTCGGGGGCGGGAACCGGCTCCTACGGCATCGAATCGGCGCTGCTCGAGCCTCGTGCCCGGGTTTACAGTATTGACAAGAATTCAGATGCCTGCGATCTGTCCGCCGCCAACGCCCGCAGGTTTGGCGCCGTAATCGAGACCGTGTGCGGCGAGGCGCCGGCGTGTTACGATGACCTGCCGCGTCCCGACCTGCTGATAATCGGAGGCAACGACGGCCGCCTCGACGCGATCTTCGGGGCGGCGCTGGCAGCACTGGTTCCCGGTGGGCGCATCGTTGTGACCGCGCTGCTGGAAGAAACCAAGAAGCAGGCGCACGCTCTTTTTGCCGCGTCCGGGCTGTCGGCGCGGGCGGCCACACGCGTGGTCATTTCCCGTGGCGAATCAAGGAAGTGGGTCGAAAACAATCCGGTGATCATCTTCACGGGAGACAAACCTGAAGAGTAAGGAAAAAATTGCAGGCGGGCCGGGAAGGCTGATCGGCGTCGGCGTCGGTCCTGGCGACCCCGGGCTGGTTACCCTGAAGGCCGTCGAGGCCATCCGCCGGGCGCCGGTTATTGCCTTTCCGGTTCACAAGACCGGTGCAGCCAGCCGCGCTTACGATACGGTCGCCTCCCATATATCGCCGGATGCCCGACTGCTTCCCCTGCTGATGCCGATGATCCGGAACCGCGAGCGGCTGGAACAGGCCCACGCCGAAGCGGTTCGCGCGATTGCCGCCGCGGCCGCAGGGGGGCGTGACGTCGTTTATCTCTCCCTGGGTGATCCTCTCTTTTACAGTACTTTTGGATACCTGGCCGAGAGGTTTGCGGGACCGGTTGAGGTGGTCAGTGGCGTCACGGCGGCGAGCGCGACCGCGGCGGCGCTGGGGCTTCCCCTCGCCGAGGGTGATACGCCCACGGTCGTGGTCACCGGCAAGGCGCACGGAGCGCTGGCGGCGGCGCTGGCCATGGATGCTTCCGTGATCGTCATCAAGCCGAGGTCGCTGACGGAGCAATCGCTCGACCTGCTCGACGGGAGCGGCGCCTGGCCGAGGGCATGCGCCGCCATAGAGCTCGGCGGTCCCGGCCAGCGGTTGATAGCAGAGCTGAATCGTGAAATAGCGGCGGAGCTTCCCTACTTCGCGGTGCTCTGGATCAAACCGCCGAAGCCGCCGAAGCTGCCATCGCCACACAAAAACATATTTTCTCCGGAGGACAACCAATGACCGATGCCAAGGTTTATTTCCTGGGAGCGGGCCCGGGCGATCCGGAGCTCATGACCATCAAGGGCATGCGCCTGTTGCAGCGGGCTGACACCGTGATACATGCCGGATCACTTGTCAATGCCGATATCCTCGAGCTCGCGCCAGGGGCGGAGCTGATCGACAGCGCGCCGCTCTGCCTGGATAACATCGTCGAGGCCATGGTCTCGCGGGCGCGGGCCGGCAAGCTGGTAGTGCGCCTGCACAGCGGCGATCCTTCCCTTTTCGGGGCCATCAAGGAACAGATGGCGCGGCTGCGCCAGGAAGGCATCGGCTACGAGGTGGTCCCCGGGGTCAGCTCCCTGAACGCCGCCGCCGCGGCCCTCGACAGCGAACTGACCGTACCCGGCATCTCGCAGACGGTGATCATCACGCGCGCGGCGGGGCGCACGCCGGTCCCGGAGTCAGAAGACATCGCCAGCCTGGCCGGGCACGGCGCCACCATGGCGGTGTTTCTCAGCGCCGGCCTTGCCGCGGATGTGCAGGCAAAGCTGAGCCAGGGTTACCCGCCTCAGACTCCGGTGGCCGTGGTGCAAAACGCCAGCCGCGCCGGGCAGAAGATCCTGAGAACGACCGTGGCCGGCCTGGCGGCGGACATCGCCGCGGCCGGCATCGACCGCACCGCCATCATTCTCGTGGGCGAGGCGCTGGCGCAGGCCGGAGACGAGTCACTGCTGTACAAAAAAGGATTTTCCCACGGCTACCGCGAGTAACTTCCGCAAATGACCCGGAATCCACCGACGATAAGTTACTTTTCCCTGACGGCCGGCGGCGCGCTGCTGGCCCTGAAGCTGCGCGACCGTTTTGGCGGTGACGCGCGCCTTCCCCGCTGCCACAGCCTCGGCTGCGGGCACTGCGACCCTTTTGACAGCATAACTGAAGCGTTGCCGGAAAGGTTTCTGGCCGGTGACACGCTGGTCTGTGTCATGGCTGCCGGCATTGCCTTCCGCGTGCTGGCCCCCCATCTGCGCAGTAAACTGGAAGACCCGGCGGTTATCGTCATCGACGAGGAAGGCCGCCACGTGGTGCCCCTGCTGGGGGGGCACGCCGCCGGCGCCAACCGGCTGGCCCTCGACATCGCTGAATTCTTGGGGGGCGACGCCGTGATCACGACCTCGAGCGATGTCCAGGGACTGACCGCTCCGGACGAGGTCGCTCGGCGCCTGGAACTCGTGGTTGATGATGTTACCGCCTTGAGGCAGGTCACGGCGATGCTGGTGGATGGCAAACCCGTGTGCATCGAAAGCACTATCGATCCGGGCATCGAAGGCTATGGCTGGATTGCGCCTGGCGGGGATACATCCGCATACGCCGGCCGCCTGTTGATATCAGAACATATATGTGAGGAAGATCATCCACTGTGTGAGGAAGATACCCCACCGTGTGAGGAAGATCATCCACCGTGTGAGGAAGCTGCCCCACCGTGTGGGCATGATGCCCCAACGGCCGGCGTGCATCCGTCTGCGGGCGCATCGCCAATGTCGCTTCCGACCGCGCATCTCATTCCCCGCCTGGTTGCGGCCGGAGTGGGCTGCCGGCGCGATACGCCGGCGGATGCAATCGTGACCGCCGTCAGCGAAGCCTGCCAACACCAGGGAATAGACGTCCGGGCCGTCGGCACGCTTGCCTCCATCGACGTCAAGAAGGATGAGGCCGGGCTGCTGGAGGCCGCGGAGCGGCTCGGCGCCGGCATGGTATTTTTCACGGCGGCGGAGCTCGCCGGCGTGGGCAGGCCTGGAAGCGAATTCGTCGCCGGGAAAGTGGGCACGCCCGCAGTTTGCGAGCCCGCGGCGCTGCTGGCCGCCGATGCCAATATCCTGCTGGCAGACAAGGAAGTCTTTGGCCGGGTGACTGTCGCCCTGGCCGCTGCCGCGACAAACGCTGCCGGGCGGGTTATCGTCGTCGGCACCGGCGCCGGCACCGCGCCGCTTCTGACCGCGGCTGCCAGAGATGCCCTGGCCAGCGCCGGCGTCATTATGGGCTATCGCACCTACGTGGAGCAGATCAGGGATATTTTCCCCGGAAAGGAATTCCTTGCCGGGTCGATGGGGGCTGAAGTCGAGCGCTGCCGGCAGGCTCTGGCTGCGGCCGCGGCGGGTCAGACCGTGGCCATGATCTCCAGTGGAGATCCCGGCGTCTACGGCATGGCGGGCCCCATACTTGAGCTCGCCGGGGACGTCCCGGTTGAGATCGTTCCCGGCGTCACCGCCGCCCAGATCGCCGCCGCGCGGCTCGGGGCGCCGCTGATGAACGATTACATCACCCTCAGCCTCAGCGACCTGCTGACTCCCCGGGAGGAAGTCCTGCGCCGGGCGCGCCTGGCCGCAGCGTCCGATATGGTGATCTGTCTTTACAACCCCACGAGCAGGAAACGCCGTCCCCTTTTTGAGGAGGTATGCGGCATCGTGGCCGGGAGCCGTCCGGCGGATACTCCGGCCGGCTGGGTGCGTGAAGCCGGCGGCCCGGGAGAAACTTGGGGCATCACGGATGTCGGGGGTCTTCCCGGGCAGGATATCGATATGCGAACGATCATCATCATCGGAAATTCACGGACCGCCGTCATCGGCGGCAGGATGGTGACCGGCAGGGGTTATAAGAACAAGGGCGCGGGCAAAGACGCCAGACCCGCGGGCAAAGACGCCAGATCTGCGGGCCGAGGGAATCGGGACGCCGGCTAAATGACGGCAAAGACCATATACCTTATAGGTGGTACAACAGAGGCAAGCCGGGCGGCTCAAACCCTGGAACGGGAAGGCTATCGCGTTGTTGTCAGCGTCGCCACGCCGCTGGGAGAGAGCGTGGCCGCGGCGGCGGCCCTGAGGACAGACACAGGCAGGAAAGATGCAACGGTCATGGCTGAACGCGCTTCCGGGCTCGGGGCATGCGCCATCGTTGACTGCTCGCACCCGTTTGCACGGGAGGTGAGCCGGCAGGCCAAAAAGGCCGCGGCGGCGGCAGGGCTGCCGTACCTGCGATACACACGTCCTCCCAGTGACGCCGCCAAAGCCGGGAATGCTGCCAGTACCGCCGGTCCAGCCGTACACACCGCCTCCGAAACCGCGGTCATTGCCGTGGAATCTTTTGAAGCAGCCGCGTCGGAGCTCAAGAACGCAGGCTCCAGGGGCCTGCTAACACTGGGCACTCGCCACCTCGAGCCCTTCGTGCTGGCGGAAACAGATTTTACCGCCCGGGTGCTGCCGTTCCCGGAATCCATCAGCGATTGCAGCCGTCTCGGCATCGAGCCCGCCAGAATCATCGCCGCCTGGCCGCCTTTCGATGTCGATTTCAACCGGGCCTGCCTGCGCTACGCGGGGGCCGCGATGCTGGTGACAAAGGATTCCGGCCGCGAGGGCGGCGTCGGGCAAAAAATTGCCGCGGCCGCGGCGGAGGGAGCAGCCGTGATTCTGGTCAACCGGCCTGCCGACCCCGGCGCCATATATGATCTGGACGGATTGCTCGCCGCACTCGCCGCGGCCCTGGACACGCCCGCGTCCGGAGCCGCATCGCCACAATCGCCAGCCGCCGAAGCTCCTGCGCCCGGGTCTTCATGAACGGGCTGCGCCGCGTATTCGGCTTTTTCACGATTCTGCCTCTTTCGCAAGCAGGCACCTTGAGGGAAACGGCGGAGGCCGCCTACCTGCTGCCGCTGGTTGGCGCTTTTCTGGGAGCCCTGGAAGGCCTGGCGGGATGGGGCTCGTTGCGGCTCTTCGGACAGCCGGTTGCCGCCGCCGTGGTTCTGGCCGCGGCGCTGTTGCTGACTGGTCTGCACCACGCCGATGGCCTTGCCGACCTCGGTGACGCGCTCATGGTGCATGGCGACGCCGGCCGGCGAATCGAGGTGCTGAAGGACCGCACCATGGGAATTGGCGCCGCCGGGGCGCTCATTCTCACCTGCCTGATCACCTGGGCCGCGCTCCTGCAGTTATTGGGGCTGGCCGAAGGGAACAGACTTGCCGGTCAGTTCACCCCTGCCGGCTGGAGCGGCTGGCACAATGAAGGCGCCTGGATCGTCGCCGCGCTTGCCGCCGTTGAGATCGCCGCCCGCCTAAGCCTGTTTGGCGTCGCCTGGGCCAGCAGACCCTCTCACGAGGGCAGCGGCAAGATCTTTCTGGAAACGCTCAGAGGCTGGCGCAACCCGGCGGGGATTCTGATTTCGCTGGCGGGATTGACGGCGCTGGCGTTAGTGTTGCCAATCTCAGCGCTTGTCGCAGCGGCTGGCGCCGCCATGGTCACGGGCCTGGTTCTGGCGGCGGTAGGCAGGTACCGGTTCGGCGGAGCCGGTGGCGACATTCTCGGGGCTGCTGTGGAACTGGGCCGCATGGCGGCGGTGCTTGGACTAATCGCGGTTTTCGCCTGAAAGCGCGGGCTCGTCTTCGCGGGGAAGCTCGCAGCTATGGATGGCGACCGCAAGCTGGTTGGCGATGCTCAGAACCGTCTCTATCCCGGCCGGCGTCCATGCCAGTTGGTCAGGGAACACCATGCCGATGCCTCCCACGACCTCATCCTTGTAGATGATTGGCAGGGTGCAGCGGCGGTTGAAACCGACGTCCAGCGCCCTGAGCATGTGAGCCTCACTTTCGGTTGCGTTGGAAAGATCGACTTCTTCATGCGTGATCATCCGCCGCTCGATCACAGCACGGCTGATCAGGCCGCCGCGGTCGAGAGGAGAAATCCTGTAGTCCGCCATGATCTCCTCGCTATGACCCGTGAAGGCGAGGTTGACCAGGGCGCCCAGTTCCTCATCCAGGTAATAGATACTCGCCCGAGTGCAGCCCAGCTGTTCGTGAATGGCGGCGAGGGCCCGCTGGGCGATCTTTCTGATGTCATGGGAACCGGCGCAGGCGGCGGCCACATCGCGAAGCAGCGCCACCCGGGCAAGCTCCTTCCGCGTCGCCTCATGCAGCAGCGAATTCTGAACCGCCATCGAGGCCCGGTCGGCCAGCACCTGGATGAGACCCCATTCGCGCGCTGAAAACGCTTTCTCCCTCTGGCTGCCGATCTGAAGCACTCCCGCGACCTTGCCGCTCATCCGCAGCGGTACAGCCAATACCGATTTGACGCTCGAGCTTTCCGCGAAAGGACACAGCTGCCTCGCCTGCGGGCGTTCCTGGATGTTGTCTATCTTCATGGGCGTGGCTTCCTTGAAAGCGCGTCCTGCCAGGCCCTCTCCGACCTTCAGCCTGAATTCGTGCAGCGGCACCGATACGTTTCCTGCAGCCGCGCGCGCCACGAGCTCCTCGCCGCTTTCATCGGCGAGCAGGATCATGGCGGCGTCCATCTGCATGACGTCCTGGGTGCGCGTGACCAGCTCGATCAGGACCTCCTCGAGGTCAAGGGAGACCAGGCCGGCTTCCGAGATGGCCTCGATCGCCTCCAGGGATTTGCGGATATAATGCTCGTTCTCATAGATCGCCGCGTTCTCGATCGCCAGGGCGCCATGAGAGCCGATGACCGTGGCGAATTTAACCTGTTCGTCAGTGAACTGCCGGGGGCCGTCGGTCTGGCTCAGGAGGACGGCGCCGATTGAACGGTTCGAAGACACCAGAGGCACAACCAGCGCTGATTTGGTATTGAAGCGCTCCAGCCTCTCCCGGACGAAGCGCGGATCCTCAAGCGGGTTCTCGGCGACGACTGCTTCCTTGGTCTCCACAGCGGACACCCCGATGGGGAAGTCATCGTAAGGGAAGCGCAACTGCTTCACGCTCTCATCCGAATGTACTCCGTAACCGGCCATGCCAACCCACTGGTCGTCTTCCAGCAGAAAGAGCCCGCCGCCGTCGGTGCCGGCGATAAATGCCAGGTTGTCGAGCACGACCCGGATGGTCTCATCGAGGCTGAGGCTCGACATAACCGCGGCGCTGATGCGCAAAGTCGCCTCGCGGGTCCGGGTGCGGTTGACCGCATCAGTCGAATCAATGGCGAAGACGGCCACGGAGCGCGCCGTGCGCCGTCCCTCGGAAAGCACGGGAATAAAACTGGAGCGCCAGTAGGAGTTGCCGCCCGCAATGGTAAAGATGTTCAGTTCATCACAGTCGACACGCCTGCGGGTGTTGACCGCCTGGTCCATCTTCCCGGACATTTCCAGGACGGCGGGATGGGGCAGGATATCCTCGAGAGAAGCGCCGATCCTCACCTTTTCCGGGTTGAGCTGTTTGAATGTCTGGTTGCAGTTGACCAGCTTGTAGCCGGGGAAGCTGAACTCGGCATATGCCAGGGGCGATTCCTCCAGGGCATTGCGCAGGATGTTGATGCGGTAGATGTATCTCTTGATGACGCTGGCCTTTACCGCGGCGAGCAGCCCGAAGATGCCGACGACCGCAGTGGTGATTAAATTCAGGCTCGCGTCCTCGGAGACCTGGGTCGCCAGAGAGGCAAAAACGCTCGCCAGGGTAAAGCCGACCACCTCGATGGGGCTCAGCAGGATGGCCGCGGCGATCAAGGGGGCAGCCCAGAAAAAATCGATCCAGGGATAACTTTCCCTGAACAGGCCGTCCAGCGTGGCAGCGACGGCGAAAAGGGCGGAGACGATGCAGAGCATTACCACGTGACGGTATGGGAAGCGTTTTGGAAAACGGGGAATCCTGATCATCAACATTCCTTGGGATGTATGCCGCGGAGGATCGAATTGCCCCCCGGCAATTGCTTACACGAATTATATGGGAAATGGCCGCAAAGTTCACGCATTTGATGTCTTTTTTTTCGCTCCATTGTGCCTGGTTATCATGTAAACTGTGATCAGCTTGGTTTCATTCATTCTGGCGGCGGAACAGCGGTTTTGCCGCTCGGGTCGGGATACAAGAATCGGGATGTGTCAACTTCACCGGGAGAATTCCATGCGAAAGAGATTTGTGTTCATCGCCGCGGCCGTTGCGGCTCTGCTGATCGTTGCCTCGCTTGCAGGCTGCGGCGGCCAGTCCGCGGAGACCGGCGCGGCGACCGGCGGCAATACCGGCGCGGTAGCGCCGGCAGATACAACGGCAGCCGCGACCCTGCCCGATACCGGCGGACGGATGCAGCTTGCCGAGACCAGTTTCGACTTTGGCACCGTTCCCATAGGCCAGAAAGTGGACCACGCCTTCACGGTCAAGAACGTGGGCAACGGTCCCCTTCAGCTGGGTCCGCTTTCGGTAAAACGCCTGGAAGGGTGCTGAGACGCCCAGGCGGTCCTGGGTTCCACGACCATATCACCGGGCGAAAGCACGACAATAAACGTATCCATGCACATGGGTAAGGGGATGGGCGGACAGCACCTGTTCGAGGTCACGATCAGTTCCAGCGATCTCGCCCCTGTTGCGAACAAGGTCTCGGTCAGCGCAAACTTCGTGGAGTAAAAAAACAGCTTGCCGGACGGCAAGCCTGTCTAGCTTTTGCCCGCCCAGTGGCGCGACAGGCCCGAGAGCCCTTCCTTCAGGAAAAGGCGCCAGAATTCGTTGCGGCGGTAGCGGGCGTAGGCGGCGCGGCGCCGGGGGTCGGTCAGGACGTCGTGGGCCTCGTTGATTTCCTGCATCCTGCCGTTGGCCCATTCCCTCTGACCGGGCGGGTAGGAATCGGGATGGTACTTGCGGGCCAGCGCCTTGTAAGCGCGGTCTATGACTTCCGGGGAAGCTTCCTGATGGACTTCAAGGATACGGTAATAATCTTTCAATATCTGGGTCCCGATGGCTTAAAGTTCTTTTCTGATGCCGCGCCTGCCGCTGGCCAGCTCAATGGTATCGTAAATAAGTGCAAACAAAAAGCGGCTTCGTTCGGGGGAGGGTTCTGCTGCCGGAGAGTGCGGGCCGGTGTCAATGCAAAACGTGCCCGTTTCCGGGCACGCACGATTTCCAATTACTTCTGGGTCGCCGGGCCGGCACATTTCGCTCGCAACCGCCGCTGTTGGCCCGACGCAACTTCCACGTCAGCTGAATTTCAAGATTCGTACGTGTTCGCCTTGATGCTGGAAAGGATTAAGCCGGGATCCTTTCCCTCTGGGAATTATTGAATTCCCAGCCCTTGGAAGACCCAGCCTCACAGCTCGTTCTCTCTGAGGCCAAATCGGCGAACGTCGTTGATTCCAATCTATCTATAAGCGCCTGCTGGATGCGGTCCCACACGGGATGCACGGGGCAGGAGCCTTCCCGGTCACACTCACCCTCATCACGAAGGCAACGGTTGAGGACTATCGGTTCTTCTATGGCCTCGATGACCTCGCGCAGATTGATCTCGTCCGGCTGCCTCGCCAGGAGGACCCCGCCCTGGTTGCCGCGAAGCGTTCTTACCAGGCCGGCGCGCGCCAGAGTCCGCATGATGGTGGGAAGATACTTCTCGGGAATTCCTTCGCTGGAAGCTATCTCCTTGGTCTGTACCACATTCCCCGGCTCTTGGCTCGACAGATGCAGAAGTGCTCTTATCGCATAATCAGCTTGTCTCGTCAGTTGCATTTGTCACCTCCTGGAAATCAGATTTTCAGCCTGAGCTTTTCCCGGCGCCGCAGCCACGTACCGAAAACTTACGTTTGAAGCATATCGCCCGGGGTGGGTTGCGACTATCGGGGAAAACCCCCATTTTTGTTATCGTTATGACTAATTTGAGTGGGAAGGTTATCTATGAATATATTGTTAAGCGAGGGAAATGCGGTGATTTGCAGGCTAATTAAAAAATCGTTATACCCAGGGGGGTTTCAGGATTTCTGATATTCGAGAGTCGTTACATTAAAAATTTGCAACATATTGGGTGAAAAAACCAAGGTTCGGTAGCTTTTTTTATCTGAATGAAGAGATTTGGGGAAGCGGAAAACGCCGGCCCCCGGGCCTGCATTTTGAAGTAATAATTCCTACCAGCCGCGCTCGAGGTTGAGCAGTTCCTGTGTATATCCAGTAACACAAATCGGGGAGACTATAAACTGGTAGAAAAGAAAGTAGGCCAGGAAGCCGAAGACGTTGCGGCGGATGCGCAGCCCTGTGAGGTCAAAGACATTCTTCTGGTAGCGCAGCATGACCAGGACGATGAAGGCGGTGAGCGGCAGGACCAGCAGGGTCATGGCGCCCGCGAGATAGAAATATCCGAAGCAGGCGAGGATAACGCCGGGGACGAAAGCCAGCGTGAAGGCCAGGTCGAGCGGCGGAAAGAGCAGATCCAGGGCCACGAAGAAGCTGGCGAAGCGCCTGCGCCTCCAGACGATCCCCAGGTGGCTTTTCAACGCCTCGATCATGCCGCGGGCCCAGCGTTGACGCTGGCGGTAAAAGCCGCGAAAGGTCTCGGGAACCCGGGTGAAGGCGATGGCCGTCGGTTCGTGGACGACCTGGTGTCCTTCGCCGAGCAGGGCCCAGGTGAGCACGATGTCCTCACCGATACGGTTGGGCCAGCCGCGCGCCGCGCGCACGACGCCGGTGCGGAAGGCGCTGAAGGCGCCCTGCGCCACCAGCGTTCCCTGATACATGCTTTGCTGGCGCTTGACGGCGCCGATCCCCAGAAAGTAATCCCATTCCTGTAGCCGGGTGAAGTGAGACGCCCGCGAATTCTTCGCCAGCACCGAACCGGCGACCGCGGCGCATTCCGGGTTCTGCAACAGCCGGGCCACTATCCGCCTGAGCGCCTGTGGATGGAGGAAGGTGTCGGCGTCGATGGTCACCAGCACCCGGTGTGACACCGCCTCGAGCCCGGTGTTGAGCGCCGCCGCCTTGCCCTGGTGCGGCGCCGAAATGACCTCGAGGCAGGGCTTGCGCAGCGAGCGCAGGTAGTTGAGCGTGCCGTCGGTGGAGCCGTCGTCGACGACGATGATCTCGATCTCCGCCGGGTAGTCCTGGCCGGCGAGGCCTCGGAATGTCTCCGCCAGGTTCTCTTCTTCGTTGTAGGCGGCGATGAGGACGGAAACGCCGGGAAACGCGCTATCGAGCTGCAGTTTCGGCTGCCGGTAGCTCAGGAGGCTCAGCAGCAGGAAGACGTTGAGGTAACCGGGGATGATGGCGATGCAGGCGGCCAGCGCGATGGCTCCGGGAAGCGTAAAGATCTCATCGATGTCACCGATCCAGCGGGAAGCAAGCACCCCGCCGGCGGCAGCGAACAGTATGGCGCCCAGATTGGCGACGATAAAGCGGGCAGCCACTCCAGACCGTGAAAGGCCTCCAGCCCGCCCCTCGAATGCCGCGGTGTTAGTTTGAGTATTCATGGCGAAGCCGCTTTTCCCATGGATGAGGAACAACGGAAGAGACAGGCGCCGGCGGGCAGGCCTGGCCCGTTTGATAGTTCGCCGTTACGACTATTTCACCTTTATTTGAAAGGTTCCCAATTAAAGGGACACCAATTTTAGGGACACATTACTTAATTGGTATTTTTGGGGACGGTTACCCGCTGGCGAACACTTCCTCGTCTTCAACCCGCCAGCCCGGGTCCACCAGGCAGATGAACACAAGGTCTGTATCGCCGAGGTTACTGATGAACTGCCGGGCTCCCGGCGGGATGTAAACCGCCTGGCCTGGCCGGACCGGCGCCACTTCGTCATCGATATGCATGAGCCCCTCTCCCTCGAGGATGAAATATACCTCCGAGGATTCCTTGAGCCGGTGCGGCGCCGTCGTCTGCCCCGGCTCGACG
>JAJZQT010000003.1:12735-20729 GCA_021803005.1 Actinomycetes bacterium | reverse complement strand
CTTCGATGAATTTCATGATCTCGCCGGCCTTTGCCAGGGCCGCCTCAGAATCGTAGCGGATGCCCATCCGCACTAGCGCTTCGGCGAAGCCCATGACGCCGAGTCCGATCTTGCGGTTGCCGTTGGTCATCTCCGTTATCTGGGGAAGAGGAAAGCGGTTGGCGTCGATGACGTTGTCTAAAAAGTGTACCGCGATGTCAACCAGCTCTCCCAGCCGCTGCCAGTCCATCTTGCCGCCGCCACTCTGGCCGCCGCCACCGCCGCTCTGGCCGCCACCACGCCGCACCAGTTTTGACAGGTCGATAGATCCGAGGTTACAAGACTCATAAGAAAGCAGCGGCTGCTCGCCGCAGGGGTTGGTCGTCTCCATCGGTCCCAGCCGCGGCGTTGGATTCAACGCGTTGATGCGGTCGAGAAAGATCATTCCCGGGTCGCCGTTGGCCCAGGCCGCCGAGGCGATCGCCTCCATCACCGGCAGCGCCCGCAGGCGTCCGGTCTCTTCACCGGTCCTGGGATTCACCAGCCCGTAATCGCCGCCGGACCTGACCGCTTCCATGAATTCATCAGTGGCGGCCACGGAGATATTGAAATTGCGCAGGAATCCTTCCTTCTGCTTGGCGCTGATGAAGTCGAGGATATCGGGATGGTCCACGCGCAGGACGCCCATGTTGGCGCCGCGACGCCGCCCGCCCTGTTTGACGGCTTCGGTGGCGCTGTCGAAAGCTCCCATGAAGCTGACGGGGCCGGAGGCGACGCCGTGGGTAGTGCCGACGATGTCGCCCTTGGGCCGCAGGTGCGAGAAGGAAAACCCGGTGCCGCCGCCCGCCTGGTGGATGATCGCCATGTATTTCACCGAGTCGAAGATCCCGGGGATGGAATCGGGCACCGGCAGCACAAAGCAGGCCGAGAGCAGCCCCAGCTCGGTGCCGGCGTTCATCAGCGTCGGCGAATTGGGCAGGAATTCACGGGAGGCCATGACCTGGTAAAACTCTTCCTCGGAAACGGCGGCGTCGTCGCCGTAACCGGCGTCGGAGGCGGCGACATGGCGGGCGACGCGCCGGAAGAGCTCGCGCGGCGTCTCGATCACGTTGCCTTCGCCGTCCTTGAGCAGGTAGCGCTTCTTGAGTACGGTCAGGGCGTTCAGCGGCAGCTTGAGGTCATCCCTGACCCCCAGGAACTGCTTGGCGGTCCTGACCTCGGCATGCCGGCGCCGGTAGGTGATGTAGGCGCGGGCGGTCTCGCGCAGGGGGCTCGACATCAGCACTTCCTCGACCACGTCCTGGATCTCCTCGATGCCGGGGGTGCCGCCGGGAAACCCGGCCTGAAGCCGGTCGACCACGCGCCCGGTCATCTCGTGGGCGATCTTGCCGTCCTGCTCGCCGGCTGCCTTGATTGCCCGTGAAATCGCGTTCTCGATGCGCCCGGCGTCGAAGTCGACCAGGCTGCCATCGCGGGCGCGGACCGATTTTATGGAAATTTCGCTCACGCCAGAGCCTTTCGGCCGGATTACCCCGGATCAATACCCTTCAAACGACAATATCTTCATCCCCATGGACAAAGAAACTTAACCAGTTCTTAACCGGCGAGTCTTGCCGAAAACGGCCCAATCACAGTACAATACACGCACTTGATAACAGTGCGGCCGTACGAGTTCAGCGGATGGGGACCCTCTAATCGGAACTTCTGGCAGGCTGCGGATCTGGAAAGGGAAACATGTCTTTACTGTTGGAATTGTCTGAAGAGCTGGAGTGCAAGGAATGCGGGGTACTTTGTGAAAAAGTCATATATCCCGCCAACTGTTTTGACTCCGGATGCAAGTACATATATTCATACGATCAGGCCGGCACCACCTATTTTGGCTGCATCTACAAGGTGTTCGCCGTTGAGATCGACCTCGATGGCTTCACGGAGCTGGAAAAGCGCAAGGGCGGATTCGGCGCCGTCAAGGTAGTGCGCCCGCCCCGCGAGCGCTGCCAGGTCTCGGTGGAGCGCGCCTACAACCGCGAGCAGGGCGAGTCCTGCCGCCTGGCGCTGCTGAAGCGCTACTCGACCGATGAGGCCGACGCTCCCGCGTATCCCCGCGAGCGCTGACCCGAGCTGGGGACGTTGGTTTCCTATGTTTCCTAACTTTGGGAAACATAGGAAGCTGCGAACCCTGCTCGCAAGTTAGGAAACATAGGAAACCAACGTCCCCTTATGGACCGATCCCGCTTCGAACAGCTGGTCGAGGAAGCACTGGCCGGCCTGCCGCCCCAATTTGCCGAACGGCTCGATAACGTCACTGTGACGGTCGAGGACCTGGCTTCCCCCGGACAGATGGGCCGCGCCGGCCACGGCGACCCCCACCGGCTGCTGGGGCTCTACGAAGGCATCCCCCTTACCAGGCGCCCGCAAGCCTACAGCGGCGCCCTGCCCGACCGCATCACCATCTTCCAGATCCCTATCGAGGAATATTGCAGCAGCGACGAGGAGATCAAGGCGCAGGTTCGAAGTACAGTCATGCATGAGCTGGGGCACTACTTCGGGATGTCCGAGGAGCAGCTGCGGGACGTGTGACCCGTTCGCAACGACTGTCGTTAAAGGGAAAGTCTAATTATTCTCGTGCGGCTTCCGCAGCGATCTGACCTGCGAAAGTTGTAACGAAAGTTGCAAGACCCGTCAGCTCCGAAAGCTCCACGTATTCGCCCGTATCTATTGCCTCTCGCGGTGATAATAAAACAGAAGCTGCGGTATACAGTTGCTCCTGCGCCATCTTCCGGCAGAGGATATTGTATCGTTCCGCGTAAGATGCTCCGTCGAATTCTTCAAATACAGGGAAATGCGTCGAGTTTTCTCCAACCGGTGACCTGCAGGCATCGCAATCTTCAACCAGCATCAACCAGCCGGCAAATGGCCGCGGGTTATCTCCAAAGGCGCCTTCGCGATACGCAGTCCAAAAGTCTAGTGCGGTGCCGATTGCTTCTTCCGTTCTGTTATTAAAATTGTTTCCGAACGATGGACCCACCTGGCTCTTGAACTCGATTGCGGCAACTAACCGGCCGCCATTCATTACCAGCATGTCCCATAGCTTAGTAGGACGGAAATAGCCAGGCAGAGTCAGAACCTTCCGCTCAATGCATATTTCTGCATGCTCAAGGCCGTTCGCGTGAACCAGGTCTGTCGCTAAGGCGAGGAAGCCGTCCATATTTTTACCGGCAGTTACACCGGCGCGCTCTCCTTGGTCGGCTTTGCCGCCCTCAATTTGCTTGAGGCGCGCCGCCTCCCGATTTCCCCAAAAAGCTTTTACGGCCTCTCTGGTTTTTGCTTCATAATCGGCGAGATTAATGCTCAATGTTGGCCCCGTTTATCGTTGCCGCTAAGGTCGCTCTTTCTCCTTGGTTAAGGTGGTACAAATCAAATGCCGCCTGGTTGCACGCTGCGAGATCACCGGCAATGGCTGCATCTGCCAGACGCTCTCGAAGAGCTCGAGATACGTTTTTCCACAATGGCAGTCTGATTCGCCGCAAATATTGCGCCTGGAAGCGTAGGTAACCACCCCGCATCTGAGTCGAATAAGTCGAAATGAACAACTTGGTTACGCTTGAAAGCAGCACCGCTTGCAGAGCCCGTAAATCCCATTCCTTTGACGTTACGTAGTAAAGATTATGATGCGGGTAGAAGCATCCTTCTTCGTAAACGATATGGGCTTCGCCCTTGATATCGGGAATAAGGAGCTTGGGCCGGTTGACGAGTTCCGGATAAATCCGGTCAATGGTCCGAAACCAGTTCCTGGGGTTCTTGCGAGCGACGTTTCGCTTGCGGACCAGTTCGGCATGCTTTTCGAGATACGACGAAAGCAAAGGATAATTCGCAAGGTCAACTAGTTGCCCCTCATCGCGGAACGGATTGATTACCCCCAGGCCTTTCCACTGTACGGCGCCTGTCTCGATGTCCTTGGTGGTTATCAATGGCAGCTTGCGGTCTGGTTCAACATTAAGGCTCTCAAGTGGCCCAATAAAGACTTTGTCTGCACCGGTAGCCACGCCGATTCCGACCTTGCAACCAGCTTCTTCCAGCAAAGGAAAATCAGCTTCGAGCCGGCGCAAGACACTGATCTGATCAGAGGACTGAAGCAACCACGGCTCACTATTTTTAGTCACGCCGACAACTTCTCTAACCCCACTATCAGGCGTAACATCTTTAGTGTTAATCACCTGCGCAAGCAGGCGCAATTTTTCTCGTTCTATTTTGGGGCGGTAAGCGATTCTAGTCGGGCCGTCGGGTTCACGTCTGATGATTGTTATTGCCGGATAGGACATTACCTCGGAATGGAAAGCAGGCGTGTCCACCATATCGACATAAACTGCCAGGTGAAATTCTTCCGCGATCATCGCCCGGAGCGGGCCGCCGTATCGATTCTTCATCCACCGATCGGCGCAAATTAACCCGAGTGCGCCACCCGGCTCAAGGCTGCGCAAACACCGCTCAATAAAGGGGATGTAGAGATCTGCCCGGTCGTAAATGGTTCTGTAACGCGCACGGTACTCGGCCATGAGCGCATCGGGAACCAGTTCCTGCCTCACGTAGGGCGGGTTACCGACCGCGTGAGTGAATGAATGCGGCAGATCTGTGAGCAGGAAATCGCCTTCGATAATCCAAGCATCGACCAGACGATGGGCGTCACTTTCGCCAACCTCGTTTGTTCGCAGTAGTTCAATAAGCTTGATGCGAGTGCCCTTTATGCTTTCGCCATGTACCTCAACAGCTCGGATTGCATCTGAAAGATCTTCGACGATGTTGAGTGGATTGTGCCTAGAGGCCCTGTAGGTCGCGAGCAACCGTTCCGTGATCGGTAGCAGGAAGTCCCCTTCACCAAAAGAGGGCTCGAGGATGCGGAATTCATGCAATGGCTGGTTTGTCGAATATCCGGCGAGATCGAGGATAAAATCGACGACCTCGGGCTTTGTGTAGACAGCACCGCGTTCTTCCGGGCTTACTGGAATTTGTAGACTGGCCGTGTCCATGTACGTCATGTTGGAGAAAAGCTCTCCCTGGGTGCCGATTGCCATGATTCTCCCTATTTTCGCAGGTTGAATTGTCGAGGGGGAGAGATGCCGGGATTATATCATTGGGGGTGGATGGCCGCTCTTTCAGTGTATCCAAACCGGCGGGATGCTGGGATTCAAGGCACAACCATTGTGACTTAATCGCGCGTTCTGATCATAGCATGTGAATCGGATTGACAAGTTACTTCGAGCGACAGAAGATTGATAAATCTGAACCATCAGCTTAATGCCCATTCTGCAATTGTAAGAATGCTGTTTGGAGGATCAAGAGTCCACGCTGTAGGAATATGCAGTAACACGCTTGAATGTATAAATACAATACAATATTAGATAGCAAAAGAAGGGAGATATAGGAATGTCTAAAGTTACAATTCACTTGGAGAAACTCATTCAGGACTCGCAGGAATATGGGAGCGATGATGAACACATGGTTTCCCGGGTGTTCTTCTCGCTCGAAGCTGGTGGTGCCCTACATGGGGATCTCTACGCTGATGTCAAGCAATCGGTCGGTGGCTCGTTCAATTCATCGCCACTCGAGGTTTCGGCTCCTCATGGCTATGAGGGTTCTCTGAACTGCGAGGCTTTTCGTCATATCATCGAGGACTACTACCGCAGTCTTGCTGGAGCGAAGGGCACCGGGATCCACATTGGTGCTGGTGCCTCCAATATCCGGATGTTCAACAACACTTTCATCCAGAGCAGTGATGTTGAAATCGAAGGCGAATCCTCAGGTGGCGGATGGTAAAAAGATCCGTCCAACCGAGATTTCGTCAGACTACCGCTTTGCGGCTGCAAGCGACGCTCAATACATCACTTAAGCGAAGCTCAATACATCACTTGTTTCTAAGGAGAGATGGTCTTTACCAATTTCGGAGGCGTGGCCATTGAAGTTATCGTCATAAATCAGGTCGCGTGCATTTCCCGCCGCCCTCCGATAAAATTCCCCCATGCCTGCACAGCCCAAGGAATCAAGCCTCCTACCGCGGGAACGGGTCTTCTCCGGCATGCGGCCTACCGGCCGCCTGCACCTCGGCCACCTCCTCGGCGCCCTTCCCAACTGGGTAAAACTCCAGGACGACTACGACTGTTTCTACTGCGTGGCGGACCTGCACGCGCTGACCACCCGCTACGACAGCGTCGCCGGCATGAAGAGCGACGGCATCGAGATGGTAGCCGACTGGATTGCCGCGGGCATCGACCCGGCGCGCAGCGTCATCTTCCGCCAGTCGGAGGTCAAGGAACACAGCGAGCTGGCCCTGCTGCTGGGCATGCTGGTGCCGGTGTCCTGGCTGACGCGGACACCGTCCTACAAGGAGATGGTCACCGAGCTGGGCGAGCGCGTCGCCACCTTCGGATTTCTCGGCTATCCGGTGCTGCAGACCGCCGACATCATCCTTTACAAAGCCGGCCGCGTGCCCGTCGGCGAGGATCAGCTCTCACATCTGGAACTGGCCCGCGAGATCGTGCGGCGCTTTAACGGCCTCTACGGACCTGTCTTCCCGGAACCCAAGGCGCTGCTCACCCAGACACCGCGCCTGCTCGGGCTCGACGGGCGCAAGATGAGCAAGTCCTACGGCAACACCATCGACATCGCCGAAGACCCGGAGTCGATCCGCAAAAAGATTTCCTCGATGTTTACCGATCCGGCTCGCCAGCGGCTCAAGGACCCCGGGCATCCGGATAAGTGCAACGTCTTCTCCTATCATCAGTTCTTCGATGCGCCCGAGGCCGAGCTCGACGAGATCGATTCGGGCTGCCGCACTGCCACCATCGGTTGCACCGAGTGCAAGGGGCGCCTGGCAGACCGCATCCTGGCGCGGCTGGGTCCCATCCGGGAGAAGCGCGAGGCGCTGCTCTTAGAACCGGGGCGCATCGAAGCGATTCTGGAAGACGGCCGCCAGCGGGCGCAGGTCGTGGCTACCGAAGTTCTGGATGAGGCCTGCAAGGCGATCGGGATCGAATGAGGGCGGGCATTGGACAGGTAATGACCGGCGCGCGGGACATCTGATGACATATTTCTGGGAAGAGCTCATGGACCTCGACCTCGAAGTCTTTCAGGGTCCCTTCGACCTGCTGCTGACCCTCATCCTCAAGGAAGAGATCAGCATCTTCGAGGTATCTCTTTCCGACATCGTCATCTCCTACCTGGAAAAACTCGAGGCCGAGGATGAGCTCGACCTCGAAGCGGCCAGCGAATTCCTCATCCTCATGAGCGCGCTTCTGGAGATCAAGTCGGCACAGCTGCTGCCCAGGCCGGAAGAATTCGACATCGAGGAGCTGACGCCGGAAGAAGCCCGCGAGGAGCTGGTCATCCGGCTGATCACCTACAAGAAGTTCAAGGAAGCGGCCGCCTGGCTGCGGGCGCGCCACGAAGTCAGCCGTTACTGGCGCTTCCGGGCGGCGCCGCTGCCCAAGATCGCAGGACGCGCGGCCGAGGAAGAGGTGCCTCACAAGTACGATCCCTCGAAGCTGACCGGCGCGCTCAAGGTGCTGCTGGCCGAGCCGCCGGAGATCCGCACCGACCACATGACCAAGGCCACCGCCAATGTCTGGGAACAGATGAAGGCGATCCGGCAGGCGGTGCAGCACAAGGCCAAGGTCGCTTTCGACGAGATCGTCGGGGACGCCGACCGGGTGACGCAGGCGGTGACATTCTTCGCGCTGCTGGAGATGTACAATTCCGGCGAGCTCGAGGTCGAGCAGGAGCAGCTTTTCGGCCGGATCCTGATTTACGAGGCGGAGAAGAACAACAACAAACTGATCGCCTAGTTTTAGGGACACATTACTTAATTGCCAATTTCAGGGACAGGTTACTTTTACGCAAGTGCCGTCAATCGCGGAGGCTGACTTGGAAGACCGGGAACCGGAAAATTTAGATAACGATGCTTGGGAGGAAGAGGCTCCGCCGACCGAAGCCGAGGAGGATATCCTTATCATCGAGGAAGATCC
>JAJZQT010000003.1:0-12635 GCA_021803005.1 Actinomycetes bacterium | reverse complement strand
CGGGGACGATCCCGCTGAAGTGGAGGCCGCACCAACTGCTTCCGCCGGGGACGATCCCGCTGAAGTGGAGGCCGCATCGCCTGCCGCCCCCGAGGCTCCCGCCCCTGAGGCTCCCGACCTCAGGCGCGGCATCGAGGCCGTGCTCTTCATCTCTCCCGGCCCCGTAAGCCTCGAAGTGCTCGCCGAGGTCACCGGCGCCGAAGGCGAGGGCCTGGCCCGCGCGGTCGAAGCCGTGCGCGAGAAATATTCTGACCCCGATGGCGGCATCATGTTCGCTGAAATCGCCGGCGGATACACATTCCGCACCGGCGATCTGGCGCGCGAGGCGGTCGAGCGTTTCTGCCGCCGCCCCGTCGACTATTCGCTTTCGCCGGCGGCCATGGAGACGCTCGCAATCGTTGCCTACCTGCAGCCCATAACCCGGCCTGAGATCGCCCGCATCCGCGGCGTCGGCGCTGACACGGTCGTTGCCAACCTTCTCGACAAGGGGCTGGTCGCCGAAGCCGGGCGGGCGCAGCAGACGGGCGCGGTCAAATACCGGACCACCGAAGCATTCGAGAAGCTGTTCGGGCTGGTCGACCTCGCCGACCTGCCCTCGCTGGAAGGGTTCGAGGCGACACCGGCAGATGTCGAGGAGCTGCGCGAGAAGCTTCATCTGGCCGCCGACAAGAGGCAGTAGCCGGCAAGAGGCATTTGCCCACAACCGGCAGTAATTTTCCGTCTCTTCCCGAGGTGCACCCCATAGCCGAACGCCTGCAAAAATATCTCGCGCGCGCCGGTGTCGCTTCCCGCCGTAAGGCCGAGAAGCTGATCGTTGCCGGACGCATAACCGTAAACGGTGAGACCGTAACGAAGCTGGGCACGCAGGTACAGCCCGGCGACGTGGTCTGGTTTGACGGTGAGCCGGTTGAGCCGGAAAAGCTCGAATACCATCTGCTCAACAAACCTGCCGGGGTTATCAGCGCCGTCTCTGACGAGCGTGGCCAGAGAACGGTGACCGAGCTGGTTCCCAGCCAGGCGCGGCTTTTTCCGGTGGGACGCCTCGACCGCGACACCACCGGCCTGATCATCCTTACCAACGACGGCCGGATCGCACACGAGTTGATGCATCCCCGCTTCGAGGTTGATAAAGTATACAGGGCCGAAGTCCGGGGAGAGGTAAAGGAAGAGGCGCTGGTCAGACTCAGGCGTGGCGTTAAGCTCGAAGATGGCGTCACCTCGCCCGCCGAGGCCGCCAGCACCGGCGGCAGCCGCAGGGGCAACAGCGTGGTCGAGCTGGTGATCCATGAAGGGCGCAAGCGGCAGGTGCGGCGGATGCTCGAAGCGGTTGGCCATCCGGTGATTCATCTGCACCGCAAAAGATATGCGATGTTAACCGATGACGGCCTGCCACCGGGCGAATCAAGGCCGCTTACCGGCGGCGAAGTAGAAGCTCTTGTGAAGCTGACCGCTGAGAAACATCAGCGCCGCGGACGGAATTGAAGACAAACGCGGTCAACATGGCAATTTTTCGGGAAGGAAAAAGGCCTTGCCTGTAGATCCTGAAGGGGAAAAATCATGAGGGAAGGCGAATGGCGGCTGGTCGCCGTGCGCGGCGCCACCACCGTCGAGGCAGACACAGCCGGGCGGATCGGTGAGAACACCGGCGAGCTGCTGGAGGAGATGATGAAGCGCAATGAAATCCGCGAAGAAACCATCGTCAGCATCATCTTCACGGCCACTCCCGACCTGGTGTCGGATTTTCCCGCCGTGGCCGCGCGCAACCTGGGTCTGGCGCAGGTTCCGCTGCTCTGCTCGCAGGAGATTCCCGTGACCGGCAGTGTCGAGCGCTGCATCCGGGTGCTCATGCACTTCTACACGGTCAGACCGCGCAGCGAGATCCACCATGTTTACCTGCGCGGAGCCAGGCAGCTACGGACTGACCTGCCCGAGTAGAAACGTTTTCGGCGCTCATGCCGCCAATCCGCAAGCCCGGGGAATCATTCACATGAAACAAGCATTCCGATGAAGCCGGTATTCACATGAAATTCGTATCCCAGATAAAAAATCTAACCCCTTACGTCGCGGGCACGCCCATCGAGGTCGTGGCGAAAGCCTACGGTCTCGAAAAAGTGGTCAAGCTGGCATCCAACGAATCGCCGCTGCCGCCTTTCCCGGAGGTCCTCGAGGTTATCACCGACCAGTTCGACCGTCTCAACCGCTATCCCGACGGAGAGGCACGCGACCTGCGTGCGGCCCTCGCCAGGCGGTACGCTGTCGAGCCGGACCAGGTGATAATCGGCAACGGCTCCTGCGAGCTGCTTATCTGGCTGAGTCTTATCCTGCTTGAGCCGGGAGCCGAAGCGGTCATCGCCGACCCGACCTTCCTGGTCTATGAGGAAGTCACCCTGGCCCGAGGCGCCACGCCAGTCAAGGTGCCGCTAACAAATTTCGGCAACGATCTCAAGAGCATGGCGGCCGCTGTCAACGAGCGCACGCGCGCGGTCTTTCTCACCAATCCGCACAACCCCACGGGTGCTTACCTTGCCGCCGCCGATATCGCCGCGTTCGCCGCGGGGCTTCCCGCTGATTGCGCGCTCATCCTCGACGAGGCCTACAACGAATACGTCGAGGAACCCGATTCGCAGGGCGGCCTGGATCTGTTCGCTTCCAATACCAACGTCATCCTGACCCGGACCTTTTCCAAGATATATGGTCTCTGCGGCCTCAGGGTCGGGTACGGCTTGTGCTCGCCGGAAGTGAAGGAAGCAATAGACAAGGTGCGCCAGCCGTTCAACGTCAACACTCTGGCTCAGGCGGCGGCGCTCAAGGCGCTCAGCCTGGAAAGCCGGCTGGAGGAGAGGCGGCAGCTCAACCGCGAGGGACGCCGGCAGATGTACGGAGGCCTCGACCGGCTCGGCATCGGCTACGTCAGGACCCAGAGCAATTTCTTGCTGGTGGAGATCGATCAGCTAGGGGTGCCGGCGGCGGAGGTGCCCGAAGAGCTGCTGCGGCGTGGCGTCATTGTCCGCAGCGGCGCGGCCCTGGGCATTCCCGATTACATCAGGGTGAGCGTGGGCGCGCCCAAGGAGAATGAGTTCCTGCTGGAGAAGCTGGCGGAGCTGAAGTAATCCGCGCGGGCCATGCGGCCGGCCGCCGTCCTCGATCCCCTCGATGCCGTTCCTGAACTCCCCGACTCCCTTGCCGAATCCCTTGGCCAGTTCGGGCAGGCGTTTGGGAACAAAGGTGAGCAAAGCGACAACAAGTACGAAAATCAGATGCGTTGGGTATGGGGAAGATCGTTGCCGATCCGAAACTCAGTGGCCGTGGTTGCCCTGACCGGAATGGGGCTGAGCGGAGCTATCGGGATGCATGCCCTCGGAATTTGAAGGGCTACGATCGGCCTTTTCGATGGACTTGGCATCAGAAGACGGTGGGGAATAGTCCTCGTTATCATGGCTGCCGCTGCCGCTTACCGATCCCGGCAAGATGCCATCGCCCGAGCCGTCTGAATGATGATCGCCGGAGCCGGAATCGTGGTTACCCGTATCCCCCCCGCTGGAGCCGCCGCTCTCGTGATTATCGCCGCCGCCTCGCCCGTTACCGTGGCTTTGCTCATCTTCGGTCCCCGGCGCCTGCGGTTGCTGCACGGAGCCATCGTCGCCCGGCATATCGGCAGAATCGCGCAAGGCCTTGGCATCCTCAGGCGGAACCTTGTTGGCCATGGCGGCAGCCATCTCGGCGTGGCGCGTCCGCGTCGCCTCGATCATCCCATTGATTTCGGTAACATCCTCGCCGTCGGCAGCCGCGGCTGCAGCATAGGCTGAGGCGGCGTTGATGCTGGATTCATAGCTGCCCAGCAGCTCCGGGATGTACTCCGGTTTGTTGGCGTCGACCATCGACTGGAGCTCGTCGAGACGGGCGTTGGCGTGGCCGTTTTCAATCCGGGCCTGGCTCTGGTTTCCCCAGGCGAAGTCGGTGCGTGCTTCCTCCAGTTTTTGTTTGAGAGGATAGAGCATGCTGTCCGGCCCGGCGCCGTTGGCGGCCATAGCCGTGCCGGCGAAAAGCAGCAAAAACGCGCCGCTCGCAAGGGCCAGCGGTCGCAGCACCCGCCGCCGGGCGCTACTGCGGCCGGCGGTCCTTTTCCCGGCGGATTCGCGCGCCTCCGCGGATTCGCGCGCCGCGACGGGGACGTCTTCACCGAGCGCCCGGCACGCCGCGAGGGCCGTCTCCAGCAGCGGCCGCAGCCCGGCCGCGAAACCGGGACTGGCGGCGCAGCATTTGTCGACGCTGGCCCGGCCTTCGAGGACACGGGCCAGACAATTGTCCAGCACGTCCTCAAAGAGCTCGTCCAGCGCTATTTTGTAAGAGTTATCAGTCATGTCCGACCTGCGTTTCATCCGCGGCATCCAAAACCTCGTTGCGCGGCATCAGCTGTTCTTCCATCTTCTTACGCAGCCCTAAAAGTGCCCGGTGGGTCAGGGCCTTGATGGCCCCCTCGCTCTTGCCGAGAACTTCGCCGACCTGCCTGTTGCTGAAGTTCATGGTCAGCTTCAACAGCACCACCTGCTGCTGTTCCTCCGAAAGCTCCGCAATCGCCAACCGCAGCTGATGATCCCGGAAGGACGCTTCGGCCTGCTCCTCCACCAATTGATGCGAAGGCTGTTTCATGATTTCATCTGTCAGGGCCACTTCCCGGGCGCCATTTCCCCTTTTCCGGAAATAATCGAGCACGTCATTGCGGGCTATACGGAACAGCCAGGCGGCAAATCCGGCGCCGCGCCAGGTGAAGCCGTCGATCTTTTCCAGCACGTAAAGGAAGACGCCCGCCGTAATGTCCTCGGCGTCAGTCCCCGAACCCGTCTGGCGGTACACATACAGGAAGACCTTGTCGTGAAACCGGTCGTATAACTGTCCGAAGGCTTCCGCATCACCCTTCTGGATGCGTTTGACCAGCCGGGCCAGCTCACGCTTCTCGGTCAAAGTATGTCTCCTGAATTGTCAAGCGATTGATCGGGCATTTTGGATACGGGTTGTCGCAGCATTATTTTTACAGGTGTTCCGGTAGGGGAAGGGGAGTCTGGCCACAGGCGACCTGTTGACGCGGCCATGTCCCACTTAATCCATACAGGTTGCTTCGGCCGAAATCAAGGCCAATTGAAACCTTTTAGATTATTTCGGACCGGCGCCGTAACTTTCCCGGGGGCAATTCGCTAGAAGGATTAGCAGCTAGACCAGGAAAGCGAAAAAGTGAGGTACATGAATGAATTTCAAGCTGAAGATGATTATCCTGGCCGCGGTGTTGCTGTTTGGCGTTACTGGCGTTGCCTTTGCTTCTGGCAATCTCCCCGGCGCCGTCAGTGATCAAGTGGCAAGTCTGACGGGTTCAGGCGTAGATGGGGCCGGTTCCGGCACGGAGGGCTCAGCCTCCGGCGACCAGTATGGCGCCGGCGATGAGGGGCCGGACGGTGCTGCCGGCAATCAGTACGGAGACCGAGATGCGACCGAAGTCGGGGATCACAATTCGGCCGCTAATGATGAATACAACGGTGACGCCGGCGAGATGGACAATCATGACATGGCCAACGGCAACAACGGCCAGGGTCTGGAGCATGAGAACGAGCACGGCAACGTGCCGGCGACGACCCCGGTGCAGGGTGGCAACGCTCCTTCCCATGAGGTCGAAAACGATTCACACCTGTCCGTCCAGGGCGGTGCCAGCAGTACCAGTCGGGACGACGAAGGCCAGGAAAACGGCCAGAGCTCGGGGTCCGGTTCGGGAACGGGCACGCGCCACCTGTCTTCCACCCCCCCTATGGGAGACAGGGACTGATATAGCGATGTAGCGCGGGACGGCTAGCCCGCGCTACATCCTGAGCCACCCGGCAGCGGCAGCTGGGGAGCTGTCTGCCGGGTGGCTGAGATTGGCCCGGGCCCCACTAGCGGGGCCCGGGTTTCTTATTCATTTAAGGCAAGCCGGAAAGGTTTAGCTATTCTTCCACCGGGTATATAAAAGAAACATCTTCCACAGTCGGATCGAGAGATCAGAGACAGAGGAAGATGAATGAGCCCCAAGGAGTCGGAAGACAAGGGACTGGCCAAAAGAGATGGTATGAAAATACCGTCAGCGGACAGGGTTAAGAACCCTGGAAGGCCGGAAAAAGTCTGAAGGTTTCTTGGGGCTTCGTTTTATCCGGACACCCCTCCTGTTTTTCCTTATGGCAGCGTAGTGTTAGAATTACAATCTGTTGGCGCCGTCAGCGGGGGGTTTGGCCGGGGGCGCCGGATTTTTTCCGTATTTTACTGGAGGTAAAGCCGCGATGATGATTGTTATGAAGCCGGACGCAACCGATGAGCAGATTCAGCATGTCGTGGACCGGCTGGCGAGCGTCGGCGCGCGCGCTCATATTTCCCGTGGCGAATTCGTGTCTATCGTCGGCGCCATCGGCGACCGTGAGGAGATCCAGCAGCTGCCTCTGGACGCCATGGCGGGCGTTGACAAGGTCATGCCCATACTCAAGCCATACAAGCTTGCCAGCCGGCAGACTCATCCCGACGACACGGTGGTCGAGGTTCGCGGCCGCAAAGTTGGCGGCAACGCCTTTGCCCTCATCGCCGGGCCCTGCTCGGTGGAGAGCGAAGAACAATATATGCTGGCGGCCCGTCAGGCCAAGGCCTCCGGGGCCTCGATGCTGCGCGGCGGCGCTTTCAAGCCGCGCACCTCTCCCTACAGTTTCCAGGGAATGGGCGAGGCCGGGCTCAAGATCATGGCCGCCGCCCGCGAGGAGACCGGCCTGCCGATCGTCACCGAGCTCATGGACCCGCGTGACGTCGAGACAGTGCTCAAGTACGCCGACGTCATCCAGATCGGGACCCGCAACATGCAGAATTTCCAGCTGCTCTCCGAAGTGGGCAAGGTCGAGCGCCCGGTGCTGCTCAAGCGCGGCATGAGCGCCACCATCGAGGAGCTGCTGATGGCGGCGGAATACATTCTCAAGGAAGGCAATTCCGACGTCATCCTCTGCGAGCGCGGCATCCGCACTTTCGAGACTTCGACCCGGTTCACGCTGGACATTTCCGCCATCCCGGTAATCAAGAAGCAGAGCCATCTGCCCGTGGTGGTGGATCCCAGCCATGCCTGCGGCAAGCGCGACCTGGTGCTGCCGCTGTCGCTGGCGTCAGTGGCCGTGGGCGCTGACGGACTCATCATCGAAACCCATCCCGAGCCGGAAGCGGCGCTCTGCGACGGATCGCAGTCGCTGCCGGCCGATGACTTCAAGGCCTTCGCGGCCGAGGTTGCCCGCTACGTGGAAGTAGCGGGCAAACAGATCTCCTGATGCGGTGGCGCCGCGGGGACGGCAGGCCGGCCCTGGGCGGAACCGCCGCGATGAAGACCATGCCTGATGCCTGATTTCTCCAACACCTCCATTGCCATCATCGGCGTCGGCCTCATGGGCGGCTCGCTGGGGCTGGCTGCGCGCGAGCGCCTGGAAGTGGCGCGCGTTACCGGCTACAGCCGCACCGAGCGGACCCTCAAGCGGGCGCTTGAGCTTGGCGCCATCACCGACGAGGCCGGCAGCATCGAGGAAGCTGCGGCCGCTGCGGACATCATCTTCGTGGCGACCCCGGTACGCTCGATCCTGGCAACCGCCCGCCGGGCGCTTGCCGCCTCCAGGCCCGGCAGCATCGTCTCCGACATGGGCAGCACCAAGTCGAGCCTGATGGCGGCCCTGACGGCTGCCGAGGAAAAACGCTTTATCGGCGGCCATCCTGTCTGCGGCTCCGAGACAGCCGGCGTCGGCAACGCCCGCGAGGACCTTTTTGACAACGCCACCTGGTTTTTGACATCCGGCCAGGGTGTCGATCCTTCCAATTACGAGCGGCTGCACGGATTCATCGCCAGGATCGGCGCCATTCCCACGGCCATCGATCCCGACGCCCACGACCGCATCATGGCCCTGGTCAGCCACCTGCCGCACGTGTTGGCGAACTCGGCCATGAACCAGGTGGGAGGCGTGAATCTCGATGGCCGCGAGGCGCTGCTCTCCGCCGGCCCCAGTTTCCGGGACCTGACCCGCATCGCCGGCAGCAACCCCCGTGTCTGGACCGACATCTTCTTGGAAAACAGCCGCTGGCTGGTCGAAGCCCTCAAGGAGCACCGCGGGAGCATCGACCGGATCACCGCCGCGGTGGAAGCCGGCGACGAAGCCGTGCTGAGCGCGATGATCAACGAGGCGGCAGCCAACCGCGACCGCATGCTCGAGGCGGAGAACCTGGCGCCCAGCGAACTGTTCGTAGTCAAGGTGCCCGTCTTCGACAAGCCGGGAGTGCTCAGCCAGGTCACCGTGGCCCTGGGCAACGCCGGCATCAACATCGAGGATCTTGCCTTCCATCGGATCAGCATCGAGCAGGGCGGCGTGCTGTCTCTGGTGGTCTCCGGAAGCGAGACCGGCGACCGGGCCGTCGAGCTGCTGCGCGGCCTGGGTTATGACGCCGTGCTGGTTCCCTTCACCAACGCCGAGGCGGGATAGTTGGCGGGCGGTTCCGGCAGCCTCCTGTTCGAACCGGCAACCTCCGGCCTGCACGGCACCGTTGTTGTGCCCGCCGATAAGTCCATCTCTCACAGGGCGGCGATGATCGCTGCGATTTCCGGCCGCACCGTCCGCATCAAAAACTTTTTGCAGGCCGCGGACACGCTGTCCACTTTGCACGCTCTGAGGGTCTGCGGCGTCGAGTCCAGGCAAGAGGCCGGGCCCGAGTCCAGGCAAGAAGCCGGGGAACAGACCCACGGCATCACGGTCGTTGAGGGGGTCGGCCTGCGCGGGTTTCACCGGCCGAAAGGCATGCTCGATGTCGGCAACTCCGGCACCACGATGCGGCTGCTGCCGGGGATCCTTTGCGGACAGGACGATCATACCTTCAAGCTTGACGGCGATGTAAGCCTGCGCCTCCGGCCCATGGACCGCATCGTAAACCCGCTGCGTTCGATGGGCGTCGACATCAGGGCCGGTGAGGGACGTTTCGCTCCGCTGGTTGTGAAGGCGGGCGAGGTCCACGGTATCGACTATGAAATGCCGGTGGCAAGCGCGCAGGTCAAGTCGGCGCTGCTGTTTGCCGGGCTTTATGCTGACAGCCCTGTCCGCGTCACCGAACCCTCGGTCTGCCGCGACCACACCGAGCGCATGCTGGCGGCCGCCGGAGCGGATATCGAGAAAAAAGGGCTGACCACGGTCATCAATCCCGCCAGGGATCTCGAACTTGGCGACCTGATCATACCCGGCGACATATCCTCGGCTGCTTTTTTCATGGTTGCCGCCTGCGTGATTCCCGGTTCGGAAATATTGCTCCCCGATGTCGGCGTCAATCCCACCCGCACCGGGCTCATCGATATCCTCAAGGAAATGGGCGCGGATATCAGCATTGAAAACGAGCACGAAGCCGCGGGAGAACCGGTCGCCGAAGTGCGCGTGCGGTCGAGCGCCCTGCGCGGGGTCACGGTCGGCTCCGGGATTTCCGGGAGGGTCATCGATGAGCTGCCGCTGCTGGCCCTGGCTGGAGCTTTCGCCGAGGGCGATACGAACGTCGGCGGCGCGGCGGAGCTGAAGGTAAAGGAATCGGACCGCATCGCCGGCCTGGTGGAAAACATGCGGCTCGTCGGCGTTGACATCGAGGCCACGGATGACGGTTTTATCGTTCACGGAGGCGCCGGCATCGAGGGCGGAATCGCCAGGTTCAGGAGTTTCGGCGACCATCGCATGGCGATGCTGGGTGCCATCGCCGGCCTGGCTTCACGCTCGGGCGTCGTGGTCCAGGGATTCGAGAGCGTATCGGTTTCCTACCCTCTTTTCGGCGTCGACCTGCGCCTGCTCTCCGGAGGCCTGCAATGATTGTCGCCATCGACGGACCGGCGGGCGCCGGCAAGAGCACCATCTCGCGCATGATCGCCGACCGCTATGGCTGGACCTATCTGGACACCGGGGCCATCTACCGCACTGTCACCCTGCTCGCGCTTGAGCAGGGAATCTCACCCGGCGACGGCGGCGAGCTCGGCCGGCTGGCCCGCAATGCCGAGATCGGCTTCCAGCCCGGCCCCGAGGGTGCTCCGCGTGTCTTTGCCGGCTGTCGCGAGGTGACGGCCGCGATCCGTTCGCTGGAAGTCACCGGCAACGTCTCTGAAGTCTCCGCCCAGAGGCAGGTCCGTGAAGCCCTGCTGGAGAAACAGCGGCAGTGCGCCGCCGCCGGCAACGTCGTCGTCGACGGCCGTGATATCGGCACGGTGGTCTTCCCCAATGCGGAAGTGAAGATCTTCCTGACGGCGTCGGTTGGCGAGCGGGCCCGGCGCCGGCGGCTGGAGCTGGACGGCAAGGGCGTCCATGTCGACCAGGAGCAGATGGAAAAGGATATCGCCGCGCGCGACGATTACGATTCCGGCCGCGAGGTGGCGCCGCTGAAGGCAGCCGGCGACGCGGTCATGGTAGATACCACGTCTTTGACTATTGAGCAAGTGGTTAACAGGGTAGCTGAGATTATAGATCGAGAACAAGAAACGTAGTCATGAATTGTCGAGACTGGTTTTGTTAGGAGCCGGGAATGTTTCCCGGGCGAGACTGGCGAAGCCAGATAACGATCTATCAGACTGAATGGGAAACTGGCTGAGCCGTCGATGCGAGGGGTATAATCCCGGCCCCATAAAAAATGACCACTGAAATCAAAACCTACAAATTTTCCAAACTGGTCTACGCCATCGTCAGGGTCCTGATCACCAGGCCGCTGCAATGGATGTACCACATGGAACTGATCGGCGGCGAGAACTGGCCGCGGCAAGGGCCGGCCATCATCGCCTCCAACCACGCCAGCAACATGGACCCGCCGCTCGTCTGCCTCTCGTATTTCGGACACATCCGCTGGATGGCAAAAATAGAACTTTTGCAAGCGCCGGTGCTGGGCTGGCTGCTGATGAAACTCGGCGCCTTTCCCGTGCGCCGCGGTGAGTCCGACCGTGAGGCCATCCGCCGCGCCCGCGAGCTCCTGGACGAAGGCTTCGTCGTTGGCATGTTTCCCGAGGGAACACGCCAGCGCAACGGCAAACTCGGCGAGGCGCAGGCGGGAGTGGGGCTGCTGGCGCTGACTCCGGGCGTGCCGGTCATCCCGGTGCGAATCCGCGGCGACGAGCGGATAGTGAGCAAAGGCAGGCCGCACCGCCCCAAGGTCACGGTCACCGTGGGGCCGCCGATCGACCTGGAAATCACCGGCATGTCAAAAGGGAAAGCCTACCGCGAGGCCAGCCGGCGCATCATGGCGGCGATAGGGGAGCTATAATGTCGCCGGGGACAATTCCTGAAAAAAATGAAGCAGGCGGCGACATTCCCGTGAAAATTCTCATCTCCAAACGCGGCGGCTACTGCTACGGCGTGCAGCGGGCGCTCGACATCGCCCAGCGCGCGGCCAAGGATTCGCCGTCGCCGATCCATACCATGGGTCCGATCATCCATAACCCCGGTGTCGTGCGGGAACTGGCCGAAGCCGGCGTTTCGCCCGTGGAAAGACTCGAGGAGGTAACCGAGGGCACGATAATCCTGAGGACTCATGGCGTCACGCCGGCCGTCATCACCGATGCCAGGAGTCTGGGGCTTGCAATTGTCGATGCCACCTGTCCCTATGTGAAGGTAGCTCAGGAAAAAGCGTCGTTCCTCGGGGGACAGGGATATCTCACTGTGATCCTGGGAGAGCACGAGCACCCCGAGGTCGTGGCTCTTGTCGCCAACGCCGGCGAGAAAACCATCGTCGTGGAAAATGCCGAGGAGCTCGACCTCGGGCAGGTCAGCGGCAAACGTGTCGGCGTGGTGGTGCAGACGACGCAGGCAAGCGCCAATCTGGCGGCTCTGGCCAGCCGGCTATCACCGGCCTGCCGCGAGCTGCTCATATTCAACACCATGTGCAATGCCACCCAGAAGTGCCAGGACGAGGCGCTCAGCCTCGCCCGCCAGGCGGGGGCAGTCGTCGTCATCGGCGGGCGCAACAGCGCCAATACCACCCGTCTGGCGCAGCTCTGTTCCGAGGTGCAGCCGAATACCTACCATATAGAAGACGTCGGCGAGCTGAGGCAGGAATGGTTCGATGGTATCGAGACCGTGGCGATCACCGCGGGCGCCTCGACTCCGCCGGAGCAGATGGAAGACGCGGCTTCCTGGCTTTCTTCCCTGGGGTAGCTTCTTGCCCGCCGATGATCCTCGCCGCGCCCGATGCCCAGTTCGAATCCAACGGCCTTGTCCTTTTCCAGGAAAGAGGAATAGATCCTGGCGTCCGAGGCGATCGGCAGCGCTCCCTCGTCCTGGTTTGACAGCAGCGGCAGCAGTATGTTGGTGCGCTCCGCCCGCTCGAGGGCTGCTGCTGTAACGACGGTTCGAGGTCGGTCTTCCGGGGGAGAAACTGGTCGGCATGGCGAAATACTCCCGAGGCGCAATAGGTAACTACTTCGATGTTGCGGTGTGAGTGTAGCGGCCAGGTGGCGCCGGGGGAGAGGGTGTCATCGTTAAAGACACGCAGCGTCCCGAAATGGCTGAAGTCGCGGTCGAAATACTGGTCGAAGGAAAAATGCCAGCGGCCGTCAATGGTGCCGTTTTCTAGCCAAACCAAGCGCAAAAGCTCCAATTTTC
>JAJZQT010000059.1 GCA_021803005.1 Actinomycetes bacterium | reverse complement strand
CGCATGAACGGTTTCGACCTGACTTCGGCGATAAGAAAAAAAGATGATCTTAAGGATACCCCTGTCATTATGGTCACGTCCTGCAGCAGTGACAGCGATAAGAAACGTGGAATCGAGGCCGGAGCCAACGCCTATGTGATCAAGGGCAGTTTCGACCAGCATAAACTAATCGCAACCATCGAGCGGCTGGTAGCCTGAGGGCTTGCAGTTCCATGGAAGCCCTCTTGAATCTCAAGGAAGCTAAAAAAGTCCGCGTGCTGGTCGCGGATGATTCTCCAACTGTGCGCTTGATGTTGTGCAGGATGCTGGAGATGGATTCCGCCATAAAGGTAGTCGGCACCGCCAGTGACGGCCGCGAAGCGGTGGAGCAGGTAGCGGCGCTCGAGCCCGACCTGGTGACCATGGACGTCAACATGCCTATTATGGATGGGCTGGCAGCGATAGAACATATTATGGCTTACAATCCTGTGCCGGTGCTGGTGGTAAGCTCCGTTGTCGGCAAGGACAACACCGCCAACGCCGCCCGGGCGCTGGGGGCGGGAGCCGTCGATGTCGTATGCAAGCCTGCTCCGAAAACACTGGATGAATTCAACAATGTCGCAGCCGATTTGAGAGCCAAGATTAAACTGCTGTCACGGGTCAGGGTGATAACCCACCCTCGGGCCAGGCTTCTCAACAACTCCATTAAACCAGAAAAGATCCGCGACGTTCCGAAAGTTGCCGGCCAAAACAAGGTGGTCGCCATCGGTTCTTCAACCGGTGGCCCCCAGGCTTTGCAGCGCATCCTCTGCAGTCTTCCCCCCGATTTCAAGCCAAGCATTGTTATCGTGCAGCATATCGCGCGCGGTTTCACTGACGGTCTGATTGATTGGTTGGCATCCAGCTGCAAAATTAACATCATCAAGGGCAGTGAAGGACATCTGCTGGTGCCTGGCGAAGTCGTTATCGCACCGGACGGGATACATATGATAGTCACCAGGGCCGGGCGCGTACAGCTGGTGGAGCGCCAGATCCCAGGTCCACACAAGCCCTCGATCGATGTGTTACTCGAGTCTGTTGCCGATGTATATGAAAAGAAGGCAGTCGGGGTCATCCTGACAGGCATGGGTCGCGACGGCGCCCGGGGAATAAAGGCGATTCACGACCGCGGCGGACACACGATCGCGCAGGACAAGAATACTTCGGTGATTTTCAGCATGGCCAAGGAGGCCATCAAATTAGGCGGCGTTGACAGGGTTGTGCCTTTGTCCGACGTTGGCAGATTACTACTGGAGTTTTCATAGCCATGGAAGCGGTTCAGGAACAGGAAAATTCATATCGGGTGCTGGTCGCGGAGGACAGTCCCACCCAGCGCCAGATCATCATGTCAGTGTTGCATGGCGAGGGCTATGAAGTAATCCTGGCCTGTGACGGCATCGAGGCTGTGACGCAGGCCTTTAGTGAGACCCCCGATTTGATCGTGCTGGATATCGAGATGCCCAGGATGAACGGCTACCAGGTTTGCCGCCTTTTAAAGGACGACCGTCGCACCGCTCATATTCCGGTCGTCATGCTGACGAGCAGAAACCAGGAGACCGACAAATTCTGGGGGCTGAAGACAGGCGCCGACCGCTACGTAACCAAGGATTTCAAACTGACCGGACTCGCCAGTAGCATCGGAGAGCTCTTGGCCCATCAGGATACCAGCGTTTTGGACCGCCCCAGCCTCACGGACGCGCAGGGGACCAAACAGGAAGATACAGACGTTTTAACCCGGGTCAACGAGCTTCTCGACCGCAAACTTTATGAGGCCACAATCATTAATGAAATCAGCAAGCTGAACACTCTCAGTGAGGACTGTGCCGTAACCGTCAGCTCTGCACTGACGGTGATATCAAAAGTCACCGATTGCTATGTTGCCTCGGTTTTGTTGATTGCAGAGCGCGAACTGATCATGCACATCCAGAACCCGGTCGGCAATGAATACTTTGAATCGTCGAGGGCGCAGGCTTTTGCGGCAGCGCACGAATATCTTCATCCCGGATCGACATTGAATCAGGTGCGGGTGAGGATGGACGCGGATCCGGTATTCCTCGAAGACGATAACGTGAAGTTCAATACATTCAGCTCGTCGCTGTCGATTCCGCTCAAGGCACGAGGAGAAACCATCGCGGTGTTGACGCTCAACAGTCCCAAGCAAGACGCCTTCAATGAGGACATAAGGCAGGTGCTGCAAATAGTTGAGTATCCTGTCAGCGTGGTGGTCGATAACGCTCGTCTCCATGAAGGAACTAAAAGGCTGGCAATCACCGATGGTTTGACCAGGCTGTATAACCACAGACATTTTTATGAGCTTCTCGAACAGGAATTCCAGCGCACCAGGCGGTTCAAGACGCAACTATCGATGGTGATGATCGACATCGATTTCTTCAAGCAGATCAATGATACTTACGGCCATCAGGTTGGGGATGACATTCTCATGGAAATGTCGGTCGTGATTCGCAAGCAGGTGCGCGATGTTGACATCCTGGCTCGTTATGGCGGCGAAGAGTTTGCGATACTTCTGCCGCAAACAGGGTTGCAGCAGGCGCGCGCCGTGGCGGAAAGGATAAGGCTGGCCGTGGAGACCAACGAGTTCAAGATCCCCGACGGCGTGATCAGGATGACCATCAGTCTCGGCATTACTTCTTATCCGGAATGCAGGATCGATAACCAGACCGAGCTGGTCCAAACGGCGGATGCGGCCATGTACGAGGCCAAGAAAGCCGGCAAGAATAGGGTCGAAGTAGGTGGATTAAATGATACCGGCAAAACAGTACGAGCTAACTGAAGAAGATTTTGAGCGCTTCCGGAAGCTGATCAGCCAGAGCAGCGGCATCTTCTTCGATCGCAGCAAGAGAGACCTGCTGCGCCTCGGACTCGCAGACCGCGCTGAGGCGACCGGAGCCGATACGCTCTCGCAATATTTCGACATGCTCACAAGTGTTCCCAACCGCGAGATCGAGCTGAGGCGGCTGCTCGATCATCTATCGGTTCAGGAAACCCAGTTTTTCCGCAACCTGCCCCAGTTCGATGCTTTAAGGAAGTATGTCATTCCTGAGATAGTGCGGCGCAAGGTCGGCAACTTCCGCAGCCTAAGACTTTGGAGCGCTGGCTGTTCCACCGGCCAGGAGCCCTACACGCTGGCCATGAGTATACTTGACGTTCTGCCAGATCCTGATACCTGGAACGTGCAGATTCTTGGAACTGATTTGAGTGACACGGCGCTGGCGGTTGCAAAGAGGGGCTGGTATCCGGAGGCAAAGCTCACTGGCCTGGACCGCGAGCACCGCCGGCGATATTTCCGTGAGCAGGATGGAGGGTATGTGGTTGCCGAGCCCGTGCGGCGGCTGGTTCACTTCTCACGCCATAACATGGTCACGGACGGACTGCCTATCAGTATTTTCGGCACCTGCGATGTTATCTTCTGCCGCAACGTCATCATCTATTATACGCATGAGACCGCCAAATACGTGATCGAGCAGTTCTTCGACATCCTCAATCCCGGCGGTTATCTGTTCCTCGGCCATTCAGAGACGCTCTGGAAGATGTCGGCAAAGTACAGCCTGGTTGAGATGGGCGACGCCTTCATCTACAAGAAATCATTGCCGCGCTCAATGGAAGGGCGTCGCTTTATTGCCGACCGGCGCCTGCGGGAGGGGCCGCTGCCCGCTGGTGTAGATAGCGACAGGAGGCAGAATTCGAACCGCCGCAACGCCAAACAGATACAGGACCTGATCAAAGAATCGTCCGCGGATGAGCCCTTGGCGGAGGCCGCTTCCGATGGCGCCCTGCTAAGCAAGGCCAGAACCAGCCTCGATCTGGGGGATTATGAAAAGGCAATCGAGTGTTTGAACGAGGCAAACAGCCGTGATGGAGGCTCCGCTGAGGCTTATTTCCTCCAGGGCCTTGCTTTTGAGTGCAATAATGATCTCGAAGCCGCGATCGATTCTTTCCGCAAAACGATTTACTGCGACAGTACGCACAGCCTGGCATATTTCCATGTTGCCAACTGCCTGGAACGGCTCGGCCGTTTCAAATCGGCAATCAGGGAATATCGCAGCGCCGTCAAGGCACTAAAAAAGGACGAATCGACTCGCTGGGAGATCGAGCTCGACGCCTTCGACCTCGATTCGCTCATCAACCTGTGCCAGTGGAAAGTGGAAAACCTGGGCAGTATGGAAAACTAGGGCCGCCCGGCCCTTCCCCAGCCCGATTCACCCTGTGGTAATATTTCCTATCGGCCGCTTTCGCGTGCCTGGCGGTGAAATGTTTACAAACAGGGGAACGGGTTGGTTTCTCACGACGACGTCAACTATGTAGCCAAGCTCGCACGGCTCAAGGTGGATTCCACCGAGCTGGACCGGTTCGCCGGCCAGTTATCGTCGATTCTCGGCCACGTCGACAAGATATCGGAGCTGGATCTGGCCGATGTGACGCCGACCTCTCATGTGATCAAACTCTCAAACGTATTTCGTGAAGACGCGCCGCGCCCTTCGGTGGAGCGTGACGAGGCTCTTGCCAACGGTCCCGACGTGGAGCGGGGAGCCTTCAAGGTCCCGCCGATTCTGGAGGCGTGAGCTTGAACCTTCTGCGTCTGACGGCAACCGAAGCGCTGGCCTTGATGGAAAAGGGCGAGCTGTCATCGGCGGAACTGACTGGGGCGTGCCTGTCGCAGATCGAACGCCATGATGCCGAGGTCTCCGCGTTTTTGAAGTTGACCGCCGCCGAAGCGCACCAACAGGCGGCGGCGGCTGATGCCGCCGCCGGCGAGCGACCGCCGCTCGCAGGTCTGCCCACAGCGATCAAGGATGTGCTCTGCACCCGCGGGGTCACCACCACCTGTGCCTCCCGGATGCTCGAGAATTACGATCCCATTTATACGGCCACCTGCGTCGAACAGATGACCGCAGCCGGGATTGTTTCCCTGGGTAAAACCAACATGGATGAATTTGCCATGGGCTCGTCGACCGAGAACTCTGCCTACGGGCCCACGCGAAACCCTTGGGATCTCGAGCGTGTTCCCGGAGGTTCCAGTGGCGGCTCGGCGGCAGCGGTGGCCGCGGGGGAAGCGGTCTGGGCGCTCGGTTCCGACACCGGCGGTTCAATCCGTCAGCCGGCGGCGCTCTGCGGCGTGGTCGGCCTGAAGCCGACCTACGGCAGCGTATCGCGGTACGGGCTGGTCGCTTTTGCTTCGTCGTTCGATCAGGTAGGACCGCTGACGAAATCAGTCAAGGACGCGGCACTGATGCTGAAATATCTCGTCGGCAAGGATCCGCTCGATTCCACTTCAGTTGAATATCCTGAAACGGTAATGATCCCGGAAGACAAGGATCTGCAAGGGGTCCGGATCGGAGTCATCAGCGAGCTGCAGACGGAAGGCATCGATCCCGCCGTCAAGGATGTTTTCGATCGGGCGGTAACAACGCTGGAAGCCGCCGGGGCCGTTGTTACCGAGGCCAGCCTGCCGCATTCACAGTACGCGCTGCCCGCCTATTACATCCTGGCGCCGGCGGAGGCAAGCGCCAACCTGGCGCGTTTCGACGGCGTGCGCTACGGCTTTCGCGCCGGCGGCGGCGACGATGTCACCGCCATGTACGAAGAGACCCGCAGCCGGGGCTTCGGCGAGGAGGTAAAGCGGCGCATCATGCTCGGGACCTATGCTCTTTCCTCCGGATATTACGATGCCTACTACGGCCAGGCCCAGAAGGTGCGCACGCTGGTCGTGCAGGATTTCGAGGAAGCTTTCAAGCAGGTAGATCTTTTAATCTCGCCGACCTCACCCACCACGGCGTTCAAGCTGGGCGAACGCACCGCGGACCCGCTCACCATGTATCTTTCCGATATCTGCACGATCCCGGTTAACCTCGCGGGGCTTCCGGGTATCTCTATTCCAGCCGGCCTGGCGGACGGGTTGCCGGTGGGGCTGCAGATCATCGGCAAGGCCTTCGCCGAGAACGACCTGTTGCAGGCCGCGCGCGGCGCCGAGATGGCGATCGGTTTTGACGGCGTCTCACCGCTCATCGAGGGGCAGGACAAATGAAATACGAACCTGTCATCGGCCTCGAGATACACGTCGAGCTCTCCACCAGGAGCAAGATGTTCTGCGGCTGCCGCGTCGAGTTTGGCGGCGAGCCCAACACGCGCACCTGCCCGGTTTGCCTGGCGCATCCCGGCGCATTGCCGGTAATGAACCGGCAGGCAATCAGGTATCTGACCCGGATCGCCCTGGCGCTTGATTGCGAGATCCCCGGGAAGAGCATCTTCCATCGCAAGAACTATTTTTATCCCGATCTTCCCAAGGGCTATCAGATATCCCAATACGACCAGCCCTTCGCCATTGAGGGCGAGCTGCACGTGGGGGTGGAGGGAGAGATTTTCCGCGTCGGCATCGAGCGGGTGCACCAGGAGGAGGATACGGCCAAGAATATCCACGCCGGCGAGAGCGGGCGCATCGCCGGTTCGCTGTATTCGCTGATCGATTTCAACCGCTCCGGGACGCCGCTGGTGGAGATCGTGACCAAGCCCGAGATCCATTCGCCGCAGGCGGCGCGGGCCTTCCTCAACAAGCTGAAGAATACCCTGCTCTACCTGGACGTGTCCGACTGCAACATGGAGGAAGGGTCGCTGCGTTGCGACGCCAACGTGTCCCTGAAGCCCGTGGGCGCCGAGGAACTGGGCGTCAAGACCGAGCTCAAGAACATGAACAGCTTCAAGCACCTGGAAAAGGGGCTGACCCAGGAGATCGCCCGGCAGATGGCCCTGCTCGAGGAAGGCGGGAAGGTGGTGCAGCAGACGGTGCACTTCGATGTTGCCAGCGGCGAGATCAGCCCCTTGAGGTCCAAGGAATTCGCCCACGACTACCGCTATTTCCCCGAGCCCGACCTGGTGCCGCTGGTCGCCAGCGCCGAATTCGTCGATGAGGTCCGGGCGGAGATGCCGGAGCTGCCTGAGGCGCGCAGCCGGCGCTACATGGAGACACTGGGGCTTCCCGAATACGATGCCGAGGTGCTGACATCGAGCCGAAATCTGGCGGACTATTACGAGGAAAGCCTGGGGCATTATCAGGATGCCAAGGCCTTGAGCAACTGGGTCATGGGCGAGCTGCTGGGCTACCTTAACGCCACCGGCCAGGAGCTGTCCGATCTCAAGGTCAAGCCCGGGCAGCTGGCGGCGCTTCTGAAGATGGTCGACAGCGGCGGCATCAACGCCAAAACCGGCAAGGAAGTCTTTGCCGAGATGTGCGACACCGGCAAGGACCCGTCGGCGATCGTGGAGGCCGGGGGGCTCGCACAGATTTCGGACCAGTCCGAGCTGGAAGCGCTGATCGACAAGGCCATCGCCGACAATCCCGGACAGGTGGAACAGTACCGCGGCGGCAAGCAGCAGGTCGTGGGCTTTTTTGTCGGACAGGTGATGAAGGCAACCCAGGGGCGCGCCAACCCGCAGGCGGTCAATGAACTTCTCCGGAAAAAACTTTCCGGCTAGGGCCGGACTTTAATTCTTCTTCATATGGACCCTCTTTTCATTCCCGCAACCATGATGACCCAGCATCCTGACAGCGCCTCGCGCTACGTTTCGGTGCGCGACGAGCCCATGGAAGCAATCGATGCCCTGACGGCGCAGCCGATCGGCCTGGGACTGGAAGAGGTCATGGTCGACTACGAGGGCAAGCTGACTCCCTATCATCAGACCGCGGAGATCGCCCTGGGACTGCGCGAGCGGGGGCTGGTGCCGGGACGCGACGTGCTGGTGACGCCGCGGATTCCCAGCGCCACCAAGGAGACGGTCTTCCATCAGCTGATGGCGCTCATGAGCGTGATCGAATCGAATTATCAGCTGAGCTCGTCGGGCAGCGACGGCGTCATTCGCGAAGTCATCGTGCCCATGGTGGAGACGGCTTCGGAGCTGGTGGATGTGCGCCGCCGGGTGCAGGACGTGGTCGATTTGGGGCACAAGGAGTTTGGCATCTCCCGGGATCCCAATTCCATCCAGGTCATCCCCCTGATCGAGGAAGTGCCGGAGTTGCTCTCGGCGGGGCGATTTCTCGCTGAATATGTCAGGCGGGTGGCCGGGGGCGGCTATGAGATCCCCTATCTGAGGGTGATGCTCGGCCGCAGCGATTCGGCCATGGTCTACGGCATGGTGCCCTCGGTTCTGGCGGTAAAGGTAGCCATCTCCGACCTCTTTTCCCTGGGGAAGGAGTTCGGCCTGGAGGTCTATCCTATTTTCGGCGGCGGCGTGTTGCCGTTCAGGGGGCACGTCAGCCTCGACCATTTAAGTCAGTTAACTGTCGACTTCGCCGGCATAAGGACTGTGACAGTGCAGTCGGGCCTCCGTTATGACTCCGGCAGCGAAGCGGCACGGCAGGTGGCTATCAAGGCGGCGGAAGAGTTGCCGGGAGTGCAGCCACTGGCATACAGCGCTGCCGAGAGGGATGAGTTGACCAGTCTGATCGGCGTCTTCACGCGCCCGTATCTGGAGAGCTTCAACGACCTGTTGCCGGTCGTCGTCGCTCTATCGGAGCTGATGCCGCGCCAGCGTGACCGCCTGGCGCGCAAGAGCGCCGTCGGCTACGCACGCGCCGCTGCGCAGCCGGGGAAGCTGGCGGCGGAGCTTCCCGCCGGGGAGATAGCCGATGCGGTGGCGGCGATAATTCCGGCAAGCGCGCGTAATCTGCCGAGGGCGATCAGCTTCACCGGAGCGCTTTATTCAATAGGGCTGCCGCCGGAGTTCATCGGCACCGGGCGCGCCCTGGCCGAGCTTGCCGGCCGCCACGGCGAGGAAGGCCTGCAGCGGCTGTTGCAGCTCTATCCGGGATTCAAGGCCGACATGATTCAGGCAGCCCGTTATGCCAACCTGGAGGCCGCGGCGGCATACCTGCCGGAGCAGCTGGCTTCGCAGCTTGCTGCCGATTTCGAGGAGGTCTCCGCGCGCCTGGGAATCGAAATCGGGCCCGTCTCGGCCGGGGACCGTCGATATCAGGTGCTGCTGGAAACCGTGCAACCGATGCTCAAGCAGCTGGTCGCCAATGAGGAGGAATGGGGCGGCGAGTCAGCCGACCGCGATCTGGTGACGGAATGGATCTGCCGGCTGGGCCGGCTCAGGGGAAGCCTGGGCTAAAAGAGCGGCAGCGCTGGGTACTGCCGCAACCCCGGGTGTGGTGGCGTCACAAGGCGGTTGGTACAACCCCCCTTCTTAAGCTAGTATAATTATCTTGTTGGTTCCGGCAGGAATTCCCTGTTTCCCTTGAGAAACCCAGGTGTGAATATGAGTCACCCCGAAGAACATTTACAGAGTTTTATCCTCCAGGGCAAGGACTGCCATCTGGAGGAAAAAATCAAGATCGACGACACCACCCTGCGTGACGGTGAACAGACCGCCGGCGTGGTCTTCGCCAACCAGGAGAAGGTCCGCATCGCCAGGCTGCTGGACGAGGTCGGCGTCCACCAGATCGAGGTGGGCATTCCGGCGATGCTCGGCGACGAAAAGAAGACGATCAAGCATATCGCCGGGTTGGGCCTGAATGCCAGCATCCTCGCCTGGAACCGGGCGGTCAAGGGAGACATCCAGCATTCCCTCGACTGCGGCGTGTCCGCCGTGGCCATCTCCATGTCCGCGTCGGACATCCACATCGAGCACAAGCTGCAGAAGTCCCGCAGCTGGGTGCTGGAGAGCATCAAGACCGCGGTGGATTTCGCCAAGGCCCATAATGTTTATGTTTCCGTAAACGCCGAGGACGCCTCGCGGGCCAACCTGGAGTTCCTGGTGCGCTTCGCCCGGGCGGCCAAGGAGCAGGGCGCCGACCGCCTGCGCTTCTGCGATACCGTGGGCATTCTCGATCCCTTTGATACGTACAACGTCATTTCCTTCCTGCGGAAGAATGTTGATATCGAGCTGGAGATGCACACCCACAATGACTTCGGCCTGGCCACGGCCAACGCCATTGCCGGCATCAAGGCCGGCGCCACCTATGTGAACACGACGGTGAACGGGCTGGGGGAGAGGGCCGGCAACGCGGCTCTGGAAGAAGTGGTTATGGCGCTCAAGTACATCTCCAAGGTGGACCTGGGCCTGAAAACCGAGCTCTTCCGCGACCTGTCCGAATTTGTCGCGAGTGCTTCGGCGCGCTCGATTCCGGTGTGGAAACCGATTGTGGGCGCCAACGTCTTTGCCCATGAGTCCGGCATACACGCCGACGGCGTCATCAAGAACCCGCTCAATTACGAGGTCTTCGCGCCCGAGGAAGTAGGGCTGGAACGGCAGCTGGTTATCGGCAAGCATTCCGGCACCAAGGCGATCAAGATGAAATTCAAGGAATTTGCGATCGATCTCGACGATGACGAGTGCGTCGAGATCCTGAAGATGGTGCGCAAGCACGCGGTTGAGTCCAAGCGCGGTCTCTTCGGTAAAGAGATCATGTATATCTACAAGGATTACCTGGCCCACAAGAAAGCGGGCGGGGAGAAACTTGGCTAGCACGCTCGCCGAGAAAATCATCGCCGCGCACGTGGGGCGTGAGGTCACGCC
>JAJZQT010000058.1 GCA_021803005.1 Actinomycetes bacterium | reverse complement strand
ACTTTTCAGTGCCCGAGAACCGGCCGGTTTCCTACTGGTGGCGATTATACTCCAAAACGCATATCATGTAAATTTATCCGAGCGCAGTCGTAGGATATATACCGGCGATTAGTCAATGGATTAAAAACGCGTCGGCTGTGCTCCAGCGCTACAAATCCCCGCAAATCCCTGCTAGAATGTTCCGGTTGAGCAGCGGGGGCACGCCAGTGCCCGTCATAGACCGCCTGCTTTTACGCATAACCGTCCCGGCCTCGTGGCCGGGCTTTTTGACCCCTTGAGGAGGTTGAAATGCAGCAGGTAACCGAGATTCGCTGGCACGCCCGGGGCGGCCAGGGGGCTGTCACCGCCGCCAAGATGGTGGCCGAGGTGGCCCTGAGCCAGGACAAGTACTTCCAGGCTTTCCCGGAATACGGCCCGGAACGGTCGGGGGCGCCAATCGTCGCTTTCACGCGGCTCTCCGACCAGCCCATCCAGATCTACAGCGCCATCGAGCACCCCGATTATGTGCTGGTGCTTGACCCGACACTTCTGGATGTGGTCGACGTGACGTCGGGGACCGGTGACGGCGCCGTCGTCATTGTCAATTCCGAGGAGGCATGCTCCGCGGTCGCCGGACGGAAAGAAATGGCCGGCAGGAATGTCTACACGGTGCCCGCCACCAAGATCGCCCTGGAAACCATCAAGCGGGCCATTCCCAATACGCCGCTGATCGGCGCGCTGGCCAAGGTGAGCGGGCTCTTCTCTTTAGAGGGGATCCTGGACGAGGTCAAGACCTCGCTTTCCAAAAAGTTCAACGAGGACGTCGTCAACGCCAACCTCGCGGCGGTCAGGCGCGGCTACGAGGAGGTCTCCGGCGAATGAGCAAAACTTCCAAAGCAAAGAAAAAGTGGAATATCGATGATATCGCCAAATGGGGGCCGGGCCGGCACGAGCTGGGTGCGACCATCCCCGAGTCCGGCAACGCCGACGATTACGAGACCGGCGGCTGGCGCTCCGAGCGCCCGGTGCGCGACCGGGAAAAGTGCAACGACTGCATGATCTGTTTCTTCGCCTGCCCGGACTCATCCATCAGGGTGGAGAATGGCAAGATGGTGGATATCGACCTCGAGCATTGCAAGGGCTGCGGCATCTGCGCGCAGGTCTGCCCCCGCGACGCCATCGAGATGAAAAACGAGATCATCGCCTGCAAACTGGAGGAAAAATAATGGCCCGTAAAGCTATCACCGGGAACGGCGCCATCGCCCTGGCTTTAAAGCAGGTCGAGCCTGACGTCATGGCCGCCTACCCGATCACACCCCAGACAGAGATCGCCCAGAACTACGCCCAGTTCGTCGCCGACGGCGCCGTCAAGACCGAGTATATCGCCGTGGAGAGCGAGCACAGCGCCATGAGCGCGGCCATCGGTTCCTGCGCCGCCGGAGCCCGCACTATTACTGCCACTTCCTCGCAGGGCTTCGCGCTCATGTGGGAGATGCTCTTCATCGCCGCCTCCCTGAGGCTGCCGCTGACGATGCCGGTCATCACCCGGGCGCTCTCCGGGCCGATCAACATCCATTGCGACCATTCCGATTCCATGGGCGGCCGCGACTGCGGCTGGATCCAGCTCTACGGCGAGGATGCCCAGGAGGGTTATGACAACGCCATCCAGGCTTTCCGCATCGCCGAGCACATGGAGGTGCGTCTGCCGGTGATGACCATGATCGACGGCTTCATCATCAGCGGCGCCATCGGGCCGGTTGAAACACTCGAGGACGCCGACGTGAAGAAGTTCGTCGGCGAATACACGGCGCTGAATCCGCTGCTGAACGTGGAAAACCCCGTTACCGTCGGCGCCTTCGACAGCCTCGGCGGCTGGTACTTCGAGCACAAGGTGGCCCAGAACCGGGCCATGGACAACGCCATGAAGGTCATCGAGGAAGTGGGCAAGGATTTCGGCAGCTTAAGCGGCCGCGAATATTCCCACTTCAAGACCCACATGATCGAGGATGCCGAGATCGTGCTGGTGGCGATCGGCTCCGCGGCCGGCAACGTCAAGACCATGGTCGACACGCTGCGCGGCGAGGGCAAGAAGGTCGGCATGCTCAAGGTGCGCACCTTCCGTCCCTTCCCCTACAAGCAGATCCGCCAGGCGCTTTCCAACGCCTGCGTCATCGGCGTCATGGACCGCTCCGACTCCTACGGCGCCCAGGGCGGGCCGCTGTTCACCGAGATCAGCGCCGCCATGTTCGCCGGCGAGACCCGCCCGAAGATGTTCAACTTCATCTACGGCCTCGGCGGCCGCGACATCTTCCCGGATGACATCCGCGGCGCCGTGGAGACGCTGGAGCAGGCGGCCGCGGGAGAAGCAGTATCACAAACAAGACATTATCTCAACGTGAGAGAGGGGTGATTCCAGTTGGCCAAGCCCAAGGAAATAGCGAATAGACCAGAAAGACTCACCGGAGGACACAGGCTCTGCGCCGGCTGCGGCGCCCCCATCAACGTGCGGCAGGTCATGAGCGTCTGCCCGGGGCCGGCCGTGGTCAGCGTGGCCACCGGCTGCCTCGAGGTATCGACGACGATCTACCCGTACACCGCCTGGCGCGATTCCATGATCCATTCGGCCTTCGAGAACGCCGGCGCCACCATCAGCGGCGTCGAGACCGCGTACCGCTCGCTGAAAAAGCAGGGCAAGATCAAGGAAGACATGTACTTCGTGGCCTTCGGCGGCGACGGCGGCACCTACGACATCGGTCTGCAGTCCCTGTCGGGCGCGGTCGAGCGCGGCCATAACTTCGTATATGTCTGCTACGACAACGGCGCCTATATGAACACCGGCTTTCAAAGGTCGAGCGCGACGCCGTGCGGCGCCTGGACGACCACCAGCCCGGTGGGCAAGGAGGCAGCCGGCAAGCAGCAGAACCGCAAGGACCTGACGGCCATCCTGGTGGCGCATGACATCCCCTACGCCGCCACGGCCTCGCCGCATAACTTCAAGGACCTGATGAACAAGGCCGAGAAGGCCTTCACGACGCCGGGGCCGGCGTTCCTGAATGTGATCTCGCCCTGCCCGCGCGGCTGGCGGACCCCCGGCGACCAGACCATCGCCCTGGCCAAGGAAGCGGTGCAGTCGTGCTACTGGCCGCTGTACGAAGTCGAGAACGGCAAGTACAAGATCAACTACAAGCCCAAGGGCGACAAGAAGACGCCGGTCGCCGACTGGATGAAGAAGCAGGGGCGTTTCGCCCACCTGTTCAAGCCGGGCAACGAGGCCCTGCTGGAGGACATCCAGGAGTACATCGACCGGAAGTGGGAGGAACTGCTGAAGAAAGAGGAGTGCCTGTAAGAGACGTTTCGCGTTTCGTATTTGTTGTTTAGCGGGGATTTTCGGGCGGCCCTCGGGCCGCCCTTCTCACTTTACACCAGGTATATCGTCCGCAAGAGAATCAGTGATTGATGGTCTGGTTGAAGAATGTGTTCATTTTGATTTTTCTTCCATCCACCTGAGCACCTTCTCCCTAAACTCCTTTGCCACAATCAGAAGCTCATCAGCTTCAGATTCCGATACACTTCCTGCTCTTCCGTAATCAGTGACATTACGCTTGGCGCGGCAAGCGTCGAAATAATAAGCCATATCTCCAACCTCGCCACCCATAATCATGGGCAATGCTTCGAATGTTGTGGCATGATGACCGAGCCCCGCGGTTCGATAGCCCTCGGTGCGAAGAACCACCGTTGCCAACTGCAAGACGGCATTGTAGGCAGTAGCAAACCGCCGGTCAGCCGAGAGTCCTTTTAGTGAAGCGTCTCTTAAATCGCGGTCGACGACTGCAAGCAGATCGGCAATCTCATCAACTGATGTAGCCTGCCGCCTAAGCTTGCCGTTGCGAGATAATCTCTTTAAGGACATCCTCATCCCCAATCAGGAACAGCTTTGGTTGCCGGATCATATCGCTGAGGAAATGATCCTTCTCGGCCAACCTTTTCTTAAACTCATCTTCAGTCAACGATAGTTGGTTTATTTCCCTGCCTATGGTTTTACGAGCCGAAGAAAGGAGCGAGGCCAGCTCACGACCAGAAATGGCGCCGATGACAATGAGATCGATATCACTCAAGCCAGTATCCTCGCCGCGCGCCAATGAGCCGAAGATAAACGCTATCCGGATTTTATCTTCTCCTACGTCCAGAGCTTGACGTAGCGCATCACCCAATCCCACGGTTTTGATGATAATAGAACGCATCTCTTCAAAAATAGGGCTCTTTCGGTTCGCGCGAAGATAAACACGGTTCCCGCGGGCGGTTTTTTCCAGCAGACCCGCATTCGTGAGTTTCTCAACCTCGCGCTGAATGGCCTGGAGAGGCAGGTCAGTCAGACTGGCCGCCTCGCGAAGATAGTAATCCAGTTCAGGATTTAGCAGAAAAAGCTTTAATAGCTCTACGCGGGCCCTGGAGGTAAAAAGTTGATCTATAGTATACATATTGTTGTCTATAGTATACATATTGTATACGATATGCAAGGGACTTTCGAAGAAAGCCATCAGGCATTGGTTGTGTCGTAACGCCCAAATTAATCAGTATGAAACCACCGCCTTAAAATGTGCGAAAGAAATTTTACGTTATCAGCCGAGAAGAAGACGCCGGTGGCCGACTGGATGAAGAAACAGGGCCGCTTCGCGCACCTGTTCAAGCCGGACAACGAGAAGGTCCTGGTCGAGATCCAGGAGTACATCGACCGCAAGTGGGAAGAGCTGCTGCGGAAAGAGGAGTGCCTGTAAGTGCGGGGACGTACGTTTCCATGTTTCCTAACTTCTGATTCTAGCTTAACGTTTATCCAGCTCTGAATGGGCGGCCCTCACGGGCCGCCCATTCAATCCTAATGTGCAGCTACAATTGATATGTTGCAATCACAGGTCTTACGTGCAAGGGCAAAAAGAATAGCAATACTTCGGAGTAACTTGGTAAGTATTATCCTTATTATGCAGACCAAAATAGTAATGGGTTTTTCCCGTACCATTATAATCTGGATCGCCAATCCAAAGAAGATTACCCGGTGATGGTTGACCATATGTACTTGGATTTGGATACGTGTCAAACGGCCCCTCATATGTTGCAGTTTTTGTGGCTTCATCGTATGAAGTAAGTTGCATTGGATCGCCCCACGTATCAGATGCATTCATACCTGGGGGAATATCTGTCCAGTCACCATCTATGTCAGTTGTTTCTTGAACTGCGTATACTTCTGTGGATTTCTTAACCCCTCCAAGGACCAACGTATATTTAGCGCACAGACTTCCGTAATTGGAATAATCAGGTGGACATGACCATTGTTCTGACTTTTGACTGATGATTTGCGGATTATTGCTAGAGTTGTTATTGGCAGTCGTATTGCTCGATGTATTTTGAGTGGTTGATGTTTTTTGTGTTGTGGTTGAATTCGGAAGAGATTTATCAGTGGTTCTGATGCTACCCGTTGTCGGAGAGATCGTTTCCACGCTGCCGCACCCGATTGAAAACAAGCTGATCGATACGCTGAAAAGAAACATACCAACCAATGGCACGATCATAGCTATTTTTTTGTCCATTAATTTCACAATTAATCCCTTTAGCCAATATTTCATTTTACGTCCCGTGGATTGAGGTTAATGAAAGGCAAGACCCCTTTTTTGTCCGCCTGCTTTAGACATTTCATGAGATAAGTGTCATCGAATGCTACCCCCCCCCCGGGGGCGCATTTTGTCAATATGGGATGACATAAGAATGAAGTAACGGCGGGAAGTTCCGGGACGGATGTCACCGTGAACTTTATCTGGGATGCAGAACTAGGGTTTGATTTTGTTCAGCTGGAGGGCTAGCGATGGCAGGGAGATTGCCTGGATGTCATCGCCCAGGGGATATGTTTCGGTCCCCGGGTAAACGACGAACTTGCGGGCCGGTTCCAGGTCATTACAAGCTGAGTGAAACCCGCGCTCGACGCGCGGCGCCAGGCTTCGCTTCACCTCGATAGCCCACAACCGCCCATCGGGGAAGTTCAGCAGCAGATCGATCTCCGCACCACCGCTGGCGCGGTAAAAGAAGCCTTCCACACCGTCGGGCGCAACCGCCAGAAGGTTTTCGATGACGAAACCTTCCCAGCTTGCCCCCACTACCGGATGAGAAAGCAATGCATCCCTGTCGGTTATTCCCAGCAGGGTATGGACAAGGCCACTGTCGCGCACAAACACCTTGGGGGCTTTCACCAGCCGTTTGCCAACATTGGTGCGCCAGGAAGGCAGCCTGCGCACCAGCAGCAGATCGACGAGCAAATCAATATAGGAGGCGGCAGTCTTGGCGTCCACCCCAATGCTGCGCGCCAGTTGGGCGATATTGAGCTGTCCCCCCTGACCGTGGGCAAGCATGATCCAGAAACGGCGCAGGGTCTCCGCAGCGATGCGGGGGCCGAACTGGGGAATATCCCGTTCCAGATAAGTGCGGATGAAGTCCTGACGCCAGCGGAGGCTTGCCGCATCATCGGCGGCGAGGTAGCTATCAGGGAAACCGCCGCGCAGCCAGAGCCGGTCCCTCGAACTTACCGCAGCCTTTTTTTCGTTCGTACTTGTTTCCAGCACATCGAACGGAGAAAGCTCCAGATAGCTGACCCGCCCTGCGAGCGTCTCGCCCGACTGCTTGAGCAGATCCAAAGAAGCCGAACCCAGCAGCAGGTAAAGGCCGTTGCGCTTGCCTTCGCGGCGGGCGCGATCGATCAGACCGCGCAGCACGGGGAACAGTCCAGGGGTGCGGTGAATTTCGTCAAGGATGACCAGCCGCGCCATGTGGTCGGCCAGATACATTTCAGGTTCCGCGAGCCTGGCAAGGTCCTGCTCGGATTCCAGGTCGAGGTAAACCGCACCGTCCTTCTTACCAAGAGACAACGCCAGCGTTGTCTTTCCCACCTGCCGCGGACCAAGCAGCACCACGGCAGGGGCTTCCCGAAGTCGCTGTTTCAGTGTTGTGAGTAGTCGGCGCTCAATCATCCTTGCAATTATGGAATAACGTTCCGGTAATTGCAAGGTTATACTCGATATTTAAAACCCGGGGCACAATACTGATTCCCTAATTTATTAACATTCAGCGCTGTGAAGGGAAGTTCATATGGCGGCCCGCGCGGGGGCGGCCCGCGCTTCGCGCGGGCCGCCTTTTTTGCATTTCAATGCGAAACAAGTTATTAAAAAAATCTAAACAGGCTTTAATTGCCTTCCGGAAATTGGCTAAGCAAAGCGAGCAACATCATGGACATAAAGAAAACAAAGAGAAGAATATTCAGGATTGAGTGTGTTATCACTCCCCTCCATGTTAGATACCGGTGGTAAAAGAACCGCTCGACTATGAAGTAATGGATGATTTCTACAATCATGACGATGAAAGCCCATAGCAACCAGCCGATGGGCAGCAATAATATGCTGCGAAAGAACAACGTCAGGCCAAAAAAGCTAAGGAGCATCGTTAGTCCCCATGTTAGCCAGCAATACTGCCTCGCGGCCAAATCCCGAAGATCCATGTTATTAGCCCTTGTCGAAGTTGACATGACGCTTATATAACGGCCGGAATGCGGTTGGGCTTTAAGAGTTTCGAAGTTACGGCGACCCCGCAGGGACCGCCTATTGGGAAGAAACATCGAAGGCGCCCACGAGGCGCCCTCCTTTTTGTGTTTCTCCCGGCGGAAGCCTTCTGCCGGTCGGCCTTGTGCATCGCATCCCCGGAGCCTAACGCATTCACTAGTGCACCGGCATCGGCAGCGTCTTGGCCAGCGCTACGAAAACGATGACCAGCGCCATCATCGGCAGCCAGACAACTGCGGGCATTCGGTGACGCCGGGCAATCGCCCAGACTAGCACCAGCGCCCAGAGACCGCCGATGGCCGTGAGCCAGTCCATCGACCATCCCTGCCACCACGAGACGGCATCCGGGCTGACGATCCCCGCGCTCCAGAATCCGTGCACACCGAAGTAAGGCATTACGGCGTTCAGCCAGTTGCCGCTCTTCCCCAAAATTGTCGTTACCGCCTGGCCGCAGGAGAAGAGCACTTCCATCGGCAGAAAGGCAATTCCAAAGCGCGCGAAGACATCGTTGATAAGCCCTGTACCAGCAGGATCATTCAAGGCTCGCCGCATGCAATCTGCGTGATTTTCCTGAAAGAAGTTCGTTAGTATAGAACCCTGAGGGTATTATTCTTGTATCATTTGGGACAGAATCTGTGTGATTTCCTACAAAAAGCAATCGATCCGATGAAATGCCAGTAATCGTGCAAAAATATGGCGGCACCTCGGTGGGAGACACCGGCCGCATCAAGAATGTGGCCAGGCGCATCTGCGCCACGCAGGACGAGGGTTACCAGGTGGTCGCCGTCGTCAGCGCCATGGGCGACGCCACGGACGAGCTGCTGAGGATGGCCCATGAGATCTCGGCCGAGCCTCCCGAGCGCGAGCTCGACGTGCTGCTCTCCAACGGCGAGCGCATCAGCGTGGCGCTGCTGGCGATGGCCATCCACGAGATGGGGCACAGGGCCGTGTCGCTCAGCGGCCGCCAGGCGGGCATCCAGACCAACACTGTTTTCACCAAGGCGCGGATAACCGGTGTAGAGACCGGGCGTTTAAGGGAAGAACTCGACAATGGTAAGATTGTGCTCGTCGCTGGCTTCCAGGGAGTCTCGGTCGATGAGGACATAACCACCCTGGGCCGGGGAGGCTCCGATACCACGGCGGTCGCCATCGCCGCGGCGCTCGGTGCCGAGGAATGCGAGATCTATACCGATGTGGACGGTGTCTATACCGCCGATCCACGCGTTGTCGGCCTGGCGCGAAAGCTGGACACGGTCTCCTATCAGGAGATGCTGGAGATGGCGGCCACAGGGGCCGAGGTCCTGATGCTGCGCTCGGTCGAGTACGCCCAGAAGTACAAAGTGACGTTGCACGTGCGCAGCAGTTTTACCGATGAGGCCGGCACCTGGATCAGAGAGGAAGATGAGTCCATGGAAAAAGCGGTAGTAAGCGCGGTTTCACATACGACTGATGAATCAAAGCTCACCCTGCTGAGGCTGCCCGACCGCCCCGGCGTCGCCGCGACCGTGTTCGGCGACCTGGCCGAGGCCGGCGTCAATGTGGACATGATCATCCAGAACGTCAGCGAGCAGGGCACGACCGATATTTCCTTCACCGTGGTGCAGGCCGATCTGCCCGCGGCGCAGCAGGCGCTGGACCGCATCACCGACGAGCTCGGCGTGGCCTATATAATCGGCGAGCAGATGGGGAAGGTCTCCATCATCGGCGCCGGCATGAAGAGCTATCCCGGCGTCGCCGCCAAGATGTTCAAGACGCTCGCCGATGCCAGCATCAACATCGAAATGATCAGCACCTCATCGATCAAGGTGTCCTGCGTCATCGAGCGGGATCAGGTCGAAAAGGCAGTGCGGGCGCTGCACGAGGCGTTCAATCTCGGTTAGTAGGGGGACGTTGGTTTCCTTTGTTTCCTAACTTCAGGAAGCTTGGGATGCTGCGGACCCCTCTGGTAAGTTAGGAAACAAAGGAAACCAACGTCCCCAATGACTGACTCATACAACATAGCGGTGGTCGGCGCTACCGGTGCGGTCGGGAGCGTCATGCTCAAGCTGCTGGAGGAAAGGAATTTCCCGGTGGCTGAGATTCGCGCGTTCGCTTCCGGGCGCTCGGCCGGGCAGACTGTTCCCTTCAAAGGCGGGGAACTGGAAGTCGAGGAACTTACCGCCAGCGGCTTCGAGGGCGTACAGGTGGCGCTGTTCTCAGCCGGCGGCGCCCGCAGCAAGGAGTTTGCGCCGGCGGCGGTGGCCGCGGGAGCCGTGGTCATCGACAACTCCAGCGCCTTCCGCCAGGAGCCTAATGTGCCCCTGGTCGTTCCCGAGGTCAACCCCGGGGACATCAAGTGGCACGAGGGCATCATCGCCAATCCCAACTGCTCCACCATCCAGATGGTGGTGGCGCTCAAGCCCATCTACGACGCCGTCGGCATCGAGCGCATCATCGTGACCACTTTCCAGTCGGTGTCCGGAACCGGCAACAAGGCTATCGAGGAGCTCTTCAACCAGTCTGAGGCGGTGCTCGAGTCCGGTGACGTCGAGGTCAATGTCTATCCTCACCGGATAGCCTTCAACGTGCTTCCGCATATCGAGCACTTCCACGACAACGGCTACACCAACGAAGAAGTGAAGATGATCAACGAGACCCGGAAGATCTTTGACGACCCTGGGATCAGGGTGACCGCCACCTGCGCGCGCGTGCCGATTTTCAACGCCCACTGCGAGTCGATCAACATCCAGACGATGCGGCCTGTCAGCGTCGATGAGGTGCGGCGGCTGTTGCTCGCGGCCCCCGGCGTCACCCTGTTCGACGATCCCGCCGCCAATGAATATCCCATGCCGTTGATGGCCGAGGGCAAGGACGACGTCTTCGTCGGCAGGATCCGCGAGGATGATTCCGCCGAAAATTCCCTGAACTTGTGGGTGGTCAGCGACAACTTGAGAAAGGGCGCCGCCACCAACGCCGTCCAGATCGCCGAGCTGCTTGCCGGTGGCGGGTTACTGGAATAAAGTAAATCTGTGACTCCCCG
>JAJZQT010000057.1 GCA_021803005.1 Actinomycetes bacterium | reverse complement strand
TTTCACTGATAAAACCGCTGAGGAAGGGGTAACCACAATAGAAATAGTCAAAAGCGGCGAGCGCCAGCAACACATAGCTGTCCCCTGGAAATACCAGGAATTCTTCCAGACCGAACAGGCCTCTGAAAGACGGCGACAGCGCCAGCACCGGCACCGTGACGGCCAGGGAGATCCAGAAACGTTTGCGGAAGTCAGCGATCATGCCGCCATGATTGCCTCCGTGGCCGCCGCGCCCGTTATGCGCACCGTGCCCGTTATGATCGTGCGTATCCATGGATGACCTGCCCCCGGGTTTGAGCACTCTTGCGACTTCCCTTTAGGGCGCCGTCCCCGGTTTTATCCTCGATCTGGTCGTGAAGCGCCGTGGCGATCTGAATGAATCTACGGTAACAAAGCTGCTCTTGCTGGCAGCGATGGGTTTGTGGTTCATTTATTTCAACCTTTCCTTCGGTTCCACCCATGCAACTCTTGCTAATATGAGTGGCCTTGCTATTATTATTGTAGTCCGAGTTTGTCGCCATTAAACCAAAATCCATGGAGACGACATGAACACCAAAAAGAAACAAACCTCTGATCATCTCCGCCTGATCTGGAGCATGGATTTTGAAACGGGCGCCTCGCTAAGCTTCCTCGGTCCCGGAATCCTGGAAATTCTTGACGCGCTTCCCTTCTATGTAATGCTGATTGATAAAAATCATCGCATTCTCCTCGCCAACAAGGCCACCCGTGACGTGCTCAGACTGGAGCCGCATGAGATCGTGGGAGAGTATTGCCCCAAGGTTGTTCACGGCATCGCCGAGGGCGCCTTTGCCGGCTGTCCGCTAGAGGAGGCTGTGAGAACCGGCGAGCCGGTCGAGAGGGAGTCTTATGACGAAGACAAAGGCTTGTGGTTGAAACGGTCCATATATCCGACCGGTACCTGGTCGGTGTCGGGCGAGCAGATCTATTTTCACATGACGCAGGATATTACCAGGCAGAAGCGGGTTGAGGAAGCAATGCAGGCGGACGAAACCGGGAAGCGCAAACTCTACGACGCTTCACGGGGTCCGGAAGAATAATTCTACGGCGCCTTGTGACAGCCTGCGTGACTGGCGGCCCGCGTGCCAGACACACCGTCACATTCATTCATCATTTCTGTTGTTACGTTTTTATGCCGCCCGCACCAACTACCATATTTATTATATTATGTCATTGATATTTAATCCTATTCTTAGTTAATTGCAAACGCGTGCTTTACACGATCATGATGATCAACTAAATTTATTATTTTCCCTGTTCGAATGATTTTTAGAGCTATAGTCAAATTGGCCTGATTGATCGTATTAGCTTTTTTTGTTATCACGATACAGCCGGTTTTAGTTATTTACCCTACGTTTCACCAGTAAAAAATCCCATGATATACAGGGAAAAACTCCGTATGCATTTACACTCGTTCATCACCTCAGCCATCTGCTTGAGTCAACCACGTCAGTGATAAACCTTAGGGAGTACTAGGGAATTTCCGTAAGGCGCTTCTGCATAACCCTTACTGTCAGTAGTGACATTACCTCATACTTTTGGTAGTTTCCCCCGATTATTTTCTGCCGCTTTCACGGGTAGGATATTGACAAATAGTTGGCCGCTGGCGGAATGCCAGGCTCCGGCAATCGGTTCTTATCACGGAGGGAGGCATCATGGCTGATAATGTTTCTGTAGAAGCTGCGGAGGCGCCGAGCCTGGCCGATGCGGGCGCCGGTGCGGTGGAGGCGATCAAGAGCAAAATGTACTACCTCTTGGTCGGCGTCATGGCGGTACTTGTTGTTGCGGGTGCGGCGGCCGGAATACACGCCAGGCTGATCGGTTCGCTGGAGGCTTACGGGGCCACCCGGGAGATGCCGTGGGGCATCCTCATTTCCACCTACGTGTTTTTCGTCGTCACCTCAACCGGACTCTGCCTGGTCTCCTCGATCGGCCATGTGTTCGGCGTCAAGGCATTCACTCCCATCGCCGAGCGCTCGGTGTTCCTGGCGGTGGCAACGATCATGTCCGGCTTCTTCGTCATCTTCTTCGAGATCGAGAATCCTTTCCGCATGGCCATATATAACGTTATCTCGCCCAACCTCACCTCGAACATCTGGTGGATGGGCACACTTTACGGGGCTTACATGATGTTCATGGCCGTGGAATTCTACCTGCTGGTCACGGGGAAATACAGGATCGCGATGATCGCCGGCTTCCTCGGCGTCGTTTCCGGTGTAGCGGCTCACAGCAACCTGGGCGCGGTCTTCGGCATGCTGGACGGACGCGAGTTCTGGTACGGGCCGTTCATGCCCATTTACTTTATCGCCTCGGCCATGATGTCCGGAGCCGCCGCGATCATCCTCTTCACCTGGCTCGGCTCCAAGGTCACCGGCAACGAGTTGGATCCGCCGATGCGGCGCGCGCTCGAGCTGACGACCCAGGTGGGCGTCCTGCTGATCACGATCATCCTCTTCTTCACGATCTGGAAGTTCATCATCGGTTATGCCGGCGGCGACGCCAAGAAGATGGCGCTCGACTCGCTGATCAAGGGGCCGTACGCCTTCAACTTCTGGGTGCTGGAATTAGGCAGCGGCATGATCATACCGCTGCTGCTTTTCATCAAGTCCCGCGGCAGGCAGTTGGGGATGATGGCAACGGCGTCGGCAATGATGATGTTCGGCATCTTCTTCATGCGCTACGACCTGGTGATAGTGGGACAGGTGGTACCCGTCCAGTACGAGCTCAACGTCACCGAGTACTCGCACCTTCTCAGTTACACGCCGAGCGTGCACGAGATCATGGTGGTCCTGGGGGGCATTGGTCTGGCGGGCCTGATCTTCCTGTTGGGTGAAAAGGTCTTTGACGGACACAAAACCGAAGCTCATTAAGGGAGGCATGATAATGGAACAGTCCCCCGGCACACCTGAACCATCCGAACCGCAGGAGAAGAGAAGCGTGACGGAGATGGAGCGGCGCCAGTTCCTCAAGCTGGGCCTGGCGATCACGGGCGTCTTCGCCGGAGGAACCATCCTGTCAGCCGCCTCGGTTGTGGACAAGGTCTTCGCCACACAGGATAACTTCAGCGAGAAGTATCCTTACAAGCCGCATTACGCCATGGTCATCAGGCAGGACAACTGCATCGACTGTGAACGCTGCAAGGCGGCATGCGCCAAGGCCAACGAGGTCCCCCCCTACGGCTACCGCACCCAGATCCTGCAGCAGGTCGATCCGGAGGCCGCCGACCGGCGCCGGGAGTTCATCCCCGTACTCTGCAACCAGTGCAACAATCCTGCCTGCACCAGGGCCTGCCCCACCGGAGCCACTTACAAGGACAAACAGAACGGCATCGTCATGGTGGACAAGGAGAAGTGCATCGGCTGCAAGACCTGCATGTCGGCCTGTCCCTTCAACGCCAGGTACTACAACGAGGAGACCAAGGCGGTCGACAAATGCAACTTCTGCTTCGACACGCGCCTGACCCAGGGCGAAACGACCACCGCCTGCGCGGCGGCGTGCCCGGCCAAGGTCCGTATCTTCGGGGATCTGTCGGATCCGCAAAGCGAAGTCTTCCAGCGGGTCCACAACATTGAAAAATCGGTCTGGGTGTTAAGGCCGGAGACGGGCGTCAAGCCCAACGTCTTCTACACGAAGGGTTAGGGAGGAGTGGCCATGAAACGATCATTCATGTTTATGTTGCCAGTGTTGCTTGCCTCCATGACCCTCGGGATCATCGCCTACCGGGGCAACGGCGCCGCCGAAGAGATCGGCGTCGACAGCGGCAACGCCGCCACCAACGCCTACGGAGTTCCGGGAGACATCTACTACACCAAGTATGTCGATACGGTGGTTTTCAGCCATCAGACCCACGTGGCTGATGCGGGATTCAAGTGTGGCAGCTGCCATACCGGCATCTTCCAGATGAAGGCGAAGTCGGTTGAGAGTAAATCTGATTTCAACATGCAGGGTCTCAATAGCGGCAAGTACTGTGGTTCCTGTCACTCCTCCACCAGCAACGTGGCGTTTGCTGCAGACACTCAGTGCGCCAGATGTCACCGCGGCGTCAAGGGACTGGAGGGTGTTGGGGAATCTGGCGGCGGCCCGGCAGAGGGCAGCAGCCAGGCTCAGTATCAAGACAGTGTCCAGGACCAATACCAGAGAGGAGGCTAAGATGTCCTATCGTTCAACAGCTGAGGAAGTCGAGTATCTGGAACAAGAGCGGCCCGTGGCAGTGACGGAAGTCGAAGCCAGCCAGGAGACGCACCACGAGCACCGTCTGACGCCAGTGGAGAAGGTGGCATTCGGGATAGCCGCCACATTCTCGGCGGTGGTGCTGTTCGTCTGCCTGTCGCTGACGATTCTGGGCTTCATCTTCTCGCCCATTACGGACACGCTGGTTTTCGCCCTGCTGATGGGCGCGACCGGAACGACATCGTACGCCATTTGGCGGGGAGGCAGGCGCAATGCCGGATAGCATCAATTTCTTCCCCGCAGATCCTGGGGAAGTTGCAGGCGAGCTGGATAGCGCGGATGCCGCGGAGGCATGAGGAGCAAAGCAAAAGGACGCGAGCGAGTTACGTGAGAGCGGTTTGTTCCAGTCAACGGACGTGGGAGCTTTTCGATGGAAAGCTCAGAGGCAGTCAGCCGGGCGGACGTAGAGGCCTTCTCGAAACCGGGCACATGGTTTCGCTGGGCAACCTATTACATCGTCGCGGCGATGAGGCGGGTCAAAAACCGGCCGCTGTTCCAGAAGGTGATCATCGCCAACACGGTGTTGATAATCCTGGGAACGCTTGGCGTCCATCTGGGAAGGAACTATTTCACGGATGGGGAGCTGGATGTCATGATCCCCTTCCTGATCGGCGCCGTCTGTCTTTCGGTTCCCGTGAATTACGCTCTGGTGAAGCTGGCCTTCCGTCCGCTGAACGCCGTGACCGAAACGATGAAGGCCATACGCTCCGGCCGCCGCGGCATCCACATTCCTGAAGTAACAGATGACGAGCAGATAGCAGAGCTCTCCAGGAGCCTGAAATCCATGCTCACCGCGCTCGAGCGCCAGCGCAAGCTAAGCGCGGCGTCCACGATCAAGGCTCAGGAAGACGAGCGTAAAAGGATAGCCAGGGAGCTTCACGATGAGACCAGCCAGTCGTTAACAGGACTGATGATCGGAATCAGGATGACTGAAAAGCTCATACCGGAATCCATGCCCGAGATCCGGGCCCGGCTGCACAGCATAGAGGACCTGGCCCATGCGACTCTGGGCGAAGTCCACACAATGGCCACCAAGCTTCGCCCGAGCGTGCTGGACGATCTGGGACTGTCGGCGGCGCTTCGTTCCTACGTCAAGGAATTCACCAGGAACACGGGAGTCTACGTCGAGTTGCAGGTGCAGGCAGCGGCACGCCGGTTTCCTCCCGAGCTGGAGACTGTGCTCTACAGGGTAATCCAGGAGGCTCTCACCAACGTGGCCCGCCATTCGGGCGCGGACAGCTGCCGGGTCACGCTCGAGAAACGCGAGAACAGGCTCATCGGTTTCATCTCTGACAACGGCTGCGGCTTCGATCCGCGGCAGGTGATGAGATCGGAGAAAACCCGGGGCCTGGGGCTGCACGGGATGAAGGAGAGAATCGAATTAGTAGATGGTTTCCTTGAGTTTGAATCCCATTTGAACGTGGGATCAATTATCCATCTCGAAGTACCCATTGAGTCCAAGGAGGGATCCTCGTGAACAAGATAAGGGTACTGCTAGCGGACGATCACGCGATACTGCGAACCGGACTCATGCACCTGCTGGGAGAAAAGGATGGCATCGAGGTTGTCGGCGAGGCCGAAAACGGCCGCGAGGCAGTTCAGAAGGCCCAGGAACTGAAACCCGACATCGTGCTCATGGATATCAGCATGCCGGTAATGAACGGCATGGATGCCACCCGCGAGATCAAGAAAAGGGACAGGGAAATCAAGGTGCTGGTGCTCACCGTCCACGATAACGAAGAGTACATCTCGCAGGCTTTCCAGGCCGGCGCTGTCGGTTACGTGCTTAAGAAAGCGGCCGACAGCGACCTTGTGAACGCCATTGAAGTGGTTGCCGGCGGCGACTACGTGCTGCATCCCTCGGTGACCAGGATCATGGTGGAAAATTACATCGAGAAGATGGGTTCGGTCCAGGAAGCTGCGCATAACCACAACGCACTCACCGACCGCGAGCGCGAGATTCTGAAACTGGTCGCGGAGGGCTTCACCAACCGGGAGATCGCCCAGTCACTCTATATCAGTGTCAAGACCGTCGACACGCACAAGGCCAACATCATGGAGAAGCTCAAGATGCACAAGCGCAACGAGCTGGTGCGCTACGCGATCGAGAAAGGGATGATGCAGGTGGACTTCCGCGAGATGATGGGATGACCGGCGCCGGCGAACGCGAATGAAACGCGTGCCGCTCGCGGCGCCCCGGTTACAGCGTCGCGCCCTTTTCCGACGCAGCGGCTTCTGACAGCTCGGCGGTAATGTAGAGAAACGCTTCCTCCACCGAATCGGTGACCATGAAGAGATCCATCTCTTCCGGGCCGATCATCCCGTACTTGAGCAGCGCCTCGAAGTTGACGACTTCCTTCCAGTATTTCTTGCCGAACAGAACCACCGGCAGATGCTTGGTGATCTTTTTTGTCTTCAGCAGCGTCAGGATCTCGAACATCTCGTCGAGGGTGCCAAATCCCCCAGGGAAGAAGATGACGGCTTTTGCCAGGTATGCGAACCAGAATTTGCGCATGAAGAAATAATGGAAGTGGAACGCCAATTCGCGCGTGATGAACGAGTTGTAGGTCTGCTCCTCGGGGATGGAGATGGCCATGCCGACGTTCATGCCGCGGGCGCGGGAGGCGCCGCGGTTGGCGGCTTCCATGATGCCGGGGCCGCCTCCCGTGCAGATCACATAGCGATGGTCCTCGTCGTTGAGCTCCTTGGACCAGACGGTCAGGCGCTCGGCCAGCTCGCCGGCCTCCTCGTAGTAACGTGACATCTCCAGCTGCAGCTCTGCCGCTTGTTTTTCTTCCGGCCCCCTGGCCTCCTTGAGCGCGGCTTCGGCCTGCTCGAGCGCGACCACCCGGGCCGAGCCCATGAACACGATTGTGTCCGCGATCGAATAATGGGAGAAACGGCTTTCGGGCTCAAGGTATTCCGAAAGGATTCGCAAGGGCCGTGCTTCCCTGTGCTCCAGAAAGCGCCGGTTCTCGTAGGCTGTGGCGGGTGGCCGCTTTTTATCGGGTGGCATGGTGGGTTCCTGACCGGTGCGGCGGGTCATGTTCCTCGTCGGTCGGCTTCGTCGCGTTCCTAGTCGGTGCGGCTCGTTACCTCGATCAGATGGTAGCCGAACTGGGTCTTGACCGGTCCCTGAACCGTGTTGAGATCGGCGCTGAAGACGACCTCGTCGAACTCGCGGACCATCTGCCCGGGGCTGAACTCTCCGAGGTCGCCGCCACGCTGCCCGGAGGGGCAGGAAGAATGCTGCTTGGCAACTTCCGCGAAATCAGCTCCCTCGGCGATCTCGTTCTTGAGCTGCCCGCATTTCTCTTCGCTGTCTACCAATATGTGCCTGGCTTGCGCTTTTGCCATCGTGTCCTCCGATTCTGTTTTAAGTTCGTGCCGCTTTATTGCGCGCGGCTGGAAGTTCCTGATGATTATATACAGCGGATGCGGCGATGGCACAGCGATTCCAGTCGAGCTCACTCCCGGCCGCCGGCAAAACGGGTGTCGTCGGGTCTAATGAGCGCCCTCGGCCATGGCCCGGTGCCTGCTGAATTTCGGGGCGAAGTACAGCATCAACATCGAGCCCAGGTAAAGCACGTAGCTGAAGAGCGCGACCGGCGACGGTTCGGACTGGTAGCCGACCAGCGAGTGCAGGACAGCGCCTATCCCGGTTTCCTGGCTGAGCCAGACGCCAGTGTTCCAGACCGGATCGGTCACGGCTGCCGGCAGGATGCCGCTGCCGAATATATCCTGCGCGCTGTTGGCCACGAGCCCGGCAGCCAGCACGATCAGTACGACTCCGGTGACGTCAAAGAATTTTTTCAGATTGAGGCGGTAGACGCCGCGGTAAAATATCAATCCGGCAGCGATGGCCGCCGTCAGTCCGGCGCTGCCGCCCGCAATCGTGGCGGTGACTCCGGATTCCGAAGCGCTTCCAAGCAGAAACAGTACCGTCTCAAAGCCCTCCCGGGCCACCGCGGCGAAAGCGAGCATGACAATAGCCAGTGCCGCAGAAGACGTGGAAACCTTGCCGGAAGCGGAAGCCATTCCGGAGGCCTTCTTCGCCCTCTCCTCGATAGCCGCTTTCAGGTTCCGGCCGTGCCGCTTCATCCACATGATCATGAAGGTGAGCACGCTCACGGCCACCAGGGTGACTACGACCTCGAAAGCCTCGCCTGCTTCGCCGACAAGACTTTCAGCCAGGGAAAACAGCAGCGTGGCCGAGGCGACACACAGGCCCGCGGCGGCGGCGGCGCCGTACCAGGCGTAGCGTTTGAGCCGGCTTTCACCAGACCGGTCGAGGAATGACAGGACCACGGCGACGACAAGGGCGGCCTCAAGGCCTTCCCTGAGTGTTATTACCAGTGCTGTAAGCATTATATTCCTCTCCTGATTAGTTGGACTTTATACATCAAGTAAGACTAGTCTAACTTCTCTGGAAGGGCCTGTCAAGGCATGTTCAAGCCGGTTAGGAAACGGGTCGATGGGGGAACACCAAACGAACAGGCGCCGGAAAGCGTGGCTGGCCTTAGCGTTGACGGGGGCTGTAAATCTCCACAAGGAGGTTGGGAAAATGCTTATTATCATACCGATCATAGTTGTCGCTCTCGGACTGGGCATCCATATGTTCAGGCGGAAGCAGGATCGCAAACGGGCTGTATTCACAGAGGAACTCACCGCCTGGTTCCTGTTCGCCTTCGTGGGCCTGATGGGCCTTTTCTCATTTGCCGGGCATGCGTTTGTCGCCGACCAGACGGCCGATTCAATCGGCTTTCCCGCCGGGAATCCCTTCCAGTTTGAGGTCGCCGTGACCAACCTCGCCTTCGGGGTCCTGGGACTGTTGTGCCTGCGTTATCGCGGCCTGTTCTGGTGGGCGACCGGCCGGCATCATCACGCCGCTGGTGGTATTCGGGCTGATCATTGCCAGCGACCGGGTGCAGCCGGGGAAGAAACCGTCGGCGAAAGATGAAGAGCCGTGGCTGAAGCGGGTGGCGTAGGAGTAAGCGGAGCCGTAAGCCGGCTCGGGTGCGCCCCCGGCCTGAAGAAAAAATGTAATCAAAAGGGAAAGGGGAAGATCATGAAAATGGAGTGCGAAATGGGAACGGTCCTGGCCTGTCAGGTAGACGCGTGCTCGTACAACCGCAACCTCGAGTGCCGCGCCGGACAGATCGAGGTTGGAGGCTGCGAGCACGCCAAATGCGACACGTTTACGACCGAACAGGTGGAGGAACTGGAGACCGCCAAGCCGATGGTGGCCAACTGCGACGTGGCCGGCTGCAAGTTCAACGAAAACGCCACCATGTGCCTGGCGCCGGCGGTCAGCCTGGGCCATCACGAGCAGCATGCGGAGTGCGATTCGTTCGTGCCGGGGATGTAAGCTAAGCGCGGCTCACACGTGGGCGTTCTCAATCAAATAGGCCAGCCGTTTCCGCAGTGACTTGTCGATGGGTATGGCCCGGGTCTTGGCCACGACGGCGGCAACATCGTACTCCGTGCGACGTATCTCTACGGCGCCGTCTTCGATGATCGCGTAGCAGGCCTTGGCGATGCCGTCCCGCGGCTGGCCGACGCTGCCGGCATTGACCAGCACCTTGCCGTCAAACCTCTTGATGAATGGCTGATGGGTGTGGCCGATGACGATGATGTCAGCATCCACGGAGGCCACCTCTTTCGCTAACACCTCATCCGAAGTCTGCGGCAGCAGATACTTATACATGTGATTGCTCGGAGCCCCGTGAACGGCGAAGATGCGAAGGCCATCGTGCCCGGTCTGGACGCTGGTTTCGGCTTCGCCCAACCAACTCTTCTCGCCGTCGCTTAACACCTTCTCCGTATATTCTCTGGAAGCAAGGGAAAGCCGTCGCAGGGGGCCTTTGGGCGTCTGGCAATCCTGGCAGAAGGCGACGGCATGATCGTGGTTGCCGCGCGCGCGGATCACGTTGCGTTCCCGGAGAAACTCGATGCAATCGCGCGGATTGGGCCCGTAATCGACGATGTCTCCCGTGCAAACGATATTGTCGTATTGCTCGTCGATCGCCTGCAGCGCATCGATGTTGCCGTGAATATCGGATATGACCAGTGTACGCATCTGTTTATGGCCTCCCGAGAGAGTGATCGAGTGGTCCGACCCGCCGCAGGATAATGACATCTTCCCGAACCACGAATGTCATCCGGTAACCCCTATCTACCCTCGCCTCCCAGATTCCAGTTGCGCCTTTGATTTTCTTGACCACTAAAGAAGGGTGGTGCGGATCTTTTGCAAGCGTTAATATCTGGCGATCGACTTTTTCCTGGATGGCTAGAGGTAGTTTTGCATAACAGCGTCGGAAAGTTTCAGTAAAGGCAATCCGCAAGGAACAGCCTAGT
>JAJZQT010000056.1:7000-10698 GCA_021803005.1 Actinomycetes bacterium | reverse complement strand
CTGGAGCGCCTTTTACTTCTTGTCAATATTGAGCACGGCAAGAAAAGCCTTCTGGGGAATCTCGACATTGCCCACCTGCTTCATGCGCTTCTTGCCTGCTTTCTGTTTCTCTATCAATTTTCGTTTGCGGCTGATATCGCCCCCGTAACATTTGGCGATGACATCCTTGCGCTTGGCGGGAATGGTCTCGCGGGCAATGATCTTGCGCCCGATGGCGGCCTGGATCGCGACTTCGAACAACTGTCTCGGTATCTCCAGCTTCAGCCGCTCGACCAGCCCCTTTCCCTGCTTGTATGCATTGTCACGATGGACTATCAGTGACAGGGCGTCGACAGCATCACCGGCAATGAGGATATCCAGTTTCACCAGCGAGCTCTCGCGGTAACCGGACATTTCGTAGTCAAGGGAAGCGTAACCCTTGGTGCGCGATTTGAGCTGGTCGAAGAAATCCAGCACAATCTCGCCCAGCGGCAGTTGATAATGGATCTGCACGCGGTTCGAGGAAAGGTACTGCATATCTTCGAAGTCGCCGCGGCGCTCCTGGCATATCTCCATGACGCCGCCGACGAAATCAGCCGGCACCAGGATCGAACAGCGTACGTAAGGCTCGCGGATAACCTCGATCACTCCCGGGTCCGGCATGTCGGCGGGGCTGTGCACGATCATCTCGCTGCCGTCGGCCAATTTAACTTCATACTCTACATTTGGTGTCGTCGCCAGCAGGTCGAGATCGTATTCGCGCTCAAGACGTTCGCGCACAATGTCCATGTGCAAGAGGCCGAGGAAGCCACAGCGGAATCCAAAGCCAAGAGCCTGCGACGTCTCCGGCTCGTAACTGAGCGCGGCGTCGTTGAGGTTGAGCTTGTCGAGAGCGTCCCGCAGTCCCGGGTAATCATCTCCCTCGATCGGGAATAACCCGCAAAAAACCATCGGCTTCGCCTCGCGATAGCCGGGAAGCGCTTCCGCTGCCCGCCGGTCCTGATGGGTTATGGTGTCGCCGACCCTCAGGTCGCGTACGGTCTTGATGCCCGTGATGATATAACCAACCTCCCCCGCCGCCAGCGTCTCCGCGGGCATCATGTTGGGAGAGAAGAATCCAACTTCCTCAACCTCGGCCTTGGTGCCGAGCGTCATGGCGACGATATCATCACCTTTGTGGAAGGCTCCGTCGACGACCCGCACGTAGGCGATGACGCCGCGGTACTGGTCGTAGACAGAATCGAAGATGAGCGCCCGCGCCGGAGCGTTAGGGTCTCCCTCAGGCGGTGGAATGTGGGTGACGATCGCCTCCAGCACCTCGGCGATACCGGCGCCCGTTTTGGCCGAGACTCTCAGCACGGTATCGGGATCGAGACCGAAGAGTTCGGACACCTCGTTCGCAACCCGTTCGGGGTCTGCGGCCGGCAGATCGATCTTGTTGAGCACCGGCACGATCTCAAGATTGTTGTCAAGCGCAAGATATGTGTTTGCCAGCGTCTGCGCCTGGATCCCCTGCGCAGCGTCGACAACCAGCAGCGCCCCTTCGCAGGCCGCCAGGCTGCGGGAAACCTCGTAGGTGAAATCGACGTGCCCCGGGGTATCGATCAAATGAAGCATGTATTGGCGCCCGTCGCCGGCCTTGTAGAGGACCCGCGCCGCCTGCGCCTTGATGGTAATGCCGCGCTCGCGTTCGAGGTCCATGGTATCCAGCATCTGCTCAGTGATCTGGCGCCCGCTGACCGTGTTGGTGATCTCAAGGATGCGGTCAGCCAGCGTCGACTTGCCGTGGTCGATGTGGGCAATGATTGAAAAATTACGGATTAAGGACTGGTTGGTCATCTATTGAATTTTAACAGACACCCCGCCGGCCCGGTTATCTGCGGCTTCTGCGAATGTTACGCAACTGCTGCAGCTCGGGCATGTGAGTCAACCACGCCAGGGTCAGAAAGACCACGAAGCCGGCAGCCAGGGCGCCGGCCATGGAGATGATCTGGGCTAGCAGGCCTCTGCCCAGCGAGGTATCGAGCCCACGCCAGCTCAGGTATGCCGCCGCGGCGGCAATCGCGGAGGCGATGATTACGGTAATGCCGGACCGGAGAATTGCGCGCCCGTCAATGCGGCCCAGCTCCCGCCTGATCAGCGCCAGCAGGACGACGAAAGTCACACCTGAGACTACCGAGGTCGAGAGCGATATGCCGCCAAGCCCGAACCGCTTAATGAAAAGCCAGTTGAGGAAAGCATTGACCGCCAGATTCCCCACCGCGGCGGTCGTAGGCAGCCAGGGCTTTCCCAACGAGAAAAACCCGCGTGTAAGCAATGTGCTGCCGCCGCTGAAAGCGCTGCCGAGGGCAAAGAAGAACAGCACCGACGCCACCAGCTCTGTATTGCCGGGCGTAAAACGGCCGTGCTCGTAGGCCAGACGCACGACTGGCTCCGACAGCGCCAGCATGAACGCCGACGCCGGTATTAGCAGAAAAAAGATAACGCGCAAACCCTGAGTGATCTTCGAGCGGAAGGCGTCACGGTCCCTGCGGGCCGCAAGCCGCGACAGCGTCGGAAAAAGAACCGTGCCGACCGCGATCGCAAACAGCGCCTCCGGCAGCTGGTACAGGCGGAACGCGAACGTCATCGCCGCGACACCGCCGTCGCCGAGGAAAGAAGCGAACTGGACGTCAACCACGCCGTTGAGGTTAATCAGGCCCAGGCTGACGCTCACAGGCAGCAGCAGGGCCCCCACTCTTCGCACATTGGGGTTTCGCCAGGCCAGGCTCCAGCCAAGCCGGCCACCCCGGCCCCTGAGAGCCGGCAGCTGCATCGCCAGCTGCACGACCGTCCCCAGAAGGATGCCCCAGGCCAGCGCATCCACGCCCAGCCGTTCGTGCCCGAAGACGATCGCCAATAGAATGATCAGGTTCCAGAATATCGGGGCTACCGCCGGCAGCGTGAAGTGCTCGAACGAATTCAGTATCGAAGCGACGATCCCGGTCAAAGCCAGCAGGACAACGGTTGGAAACAGCAGTCTGGTCATTCTGACGATCTGTGCCATCATCACCGGGTCGCCGCGATAGCCGGGGGCGAAAATGGGCATGATCTGCGGTGCGAAGATGATGCAGATTATCACCAGCCCGCCCATGATCAGCGTCACCATGGTGAATACCGTGCGGGCGACCAGCCAGGCCTCGCGTCGCTGACCCTTCTCCAGCAGCCCGGCGAAAACAGGGATGAGCGCCGCGCTCAGCGCCGCCTGGGCAATGATGATCTGCACCGTCGCGGGCACCAGGAAAGCAACATCGAAGGCGCTCATGTCGGCGCCGGCGCCAAAATAGCCGGCAGTGGCGATCTCGCGCACGTACCCGAAGACCCGCGAAGCCGCCGTGGCAGAGGCGACTATCAGTGCGGCGGTCGCCAGGCGACGTCCCCTGAAGGCGGGCTCCGGCTCGATTATTGGAATTTCAGACAAATCTTCTCCCAGCAGGTCCAGGACTTTTTCTCCGGATATTCTGCCGTTCCTTTACGGAAAAAGCTTCGCAAGCCTCGGCGCGCGGCCCTCAGCAGTGCGATCCGATGTTTATCAAACACGCAATTGGAGCTATAATACAGTTGAGTCCCAAGATAACGAGATGGGCTGAAACTCCTTCCGGCAGTTTAACCGGAAACCAAGAGTTCATTTGGACCGTCAGCAATCCTCACTTGGGACTCTTGCTTACCCGGGACGCCCG
>JAJZQT010000056.1:2890-6900 GCA_021803005.1 Actinomycetes bacterium | reverse complement strand
GCTTACCCGGGACGCCCGTCCCCGGGCAGCTTTTTTGTCATGACCGATCCTGCCTGTCTGTTTACATGCCGGGGCGCGATCTCGGGAATCCTCATCGGAACAACCAGCACGGGCGGTCCGCCGATGGTACTCTACCTGACCGGCCGCGGCCTCGCCAAAGAGAGACTGCGCGGGGATCTTGCTCAATCGGGCCGCGTCCTGATCGCGAGCGGATCTGGGGGGTTCCCTCATTCGTGCTTCCCGATTATCTGGCGATAACAATATATAGAGCCCCGGGAGGTCGTAAGTCGAACCAACGGAGCGCTTCGGGCCGAGGAAAACGGATTACCGCGAGTACGAAGAGGCCAGCGAAGCGGGTGTGGATCCGAAGGTTGGAGACCGAAGATCACCCGGGGCGTTTCTTTGTTTCAACTTCCCGCCGCTTTGGTTAACTAACCGCTCTTTTGTGTCAACTTCCAGCGGCTGCTGCCTGCAACTGGGTCAAGGTGTCCTGAAGCTGCTTGAGTTCGCTGCCATAAGTTGCCCAGTCGCCGTTCTTCTGGGCGTTGACCGCATTGTTGTAGTGGCTGGCGGCGGCGTCGGCAAGCTGCTTGATGGTCTGAGACGGCGCTGGTGTTGTCGTAGCCGGTGCGGGCGCAGCCGGTGTAGTGGCAGTTCCCGGCTGTGCGACGTTCTGAGCCAGTCCCGGAATCTGGGCGCCAAATATCTTCTGCAGCGCGGTGCTCAGGTCCGCCTCCATCGCCACCTGTCCGCCGTAAGACACCAGCACCTTCTTCAGCTCGGGGATCTGGCCGTTTGCGGCCTTCAGGTAGAGCGGCTCCACATAGATGATCGAATCGTTGATGGGAATGACCAGCAGGTTGCCAAAGCCAACCGCGCTGCCCTGCTGGTTTAACAGCGTGATTTGTCCTGAAATCGACGGGTCCTGGTTGAACCGCGCCTGTATCTGGGCCGGTCCGTAAATCAGCTTGTCCTTGGGAAATTTGTATACCAGCCTGTCGCCGTACTGTCCGGGATCGCACTTGGCAGCCATCCAGGCGATCATGTTATCCCGTCCGTTGGGGCTGAAGGGGAGGAGCAGCATGAACTGCTCCTGGGTTTCCCCGGGCAGCTTCATGATCACGTAATAGGGATCCATCTGCATGGATTTGCTGCCTACCTGCGTCTGGGATATAGACCACAGATCTTCCTTATTGTAAAAAACCCTCGGATCGGTCATGTGATAGGTCGCATACATCTGCGCCTGGATGTTGAAGAGGTCTTCGGGATAGCGCAGGTGTGCTCTCAACTCATCCGGCATCTGATCACCCGGCGTGAACAGGCTGGGGAAAATATTGCCGTACGTCTGCACAACCGGGTCGGACGGGTCAACCACATAGAATTTTACATCGCCGTTGTAGGCGTCCACGACGACTTTCACGGAGTTGCGGATGTAGTTGGTGCCGTCGGCGTCAGGCTGCGAATATGGATACTCGGAAGAAGTGGTATAGGCGTCCTGGATCCAGAACAGCCGGCCGTCCACAAGCACCGCGTATGGATCCTTGTCGTACTGCAGGAACGGCGCGATGTTGCGGATGCGGTCGCCGATGTCGCGGTGGATCATGATGCGCGAATCGCTCTCGACGGAGCTGCTGACCAGAAGTTTGAGACTGGTAAAGCGCCAGCTGAAAGCCGCCCGGCTCAACAGTCCCGATATATTAATGCCGCCGTTGCCGGAATAAGTGGTGTAGACGTTCTCGTCACCCTTGGGATAGTCGAATTCCTCGGTGGCGCTCCTTACCACGACGTAATCGCTGGACTGCTGGCCGTAATAAATCGCCGGGTTCCGTACCGTCAGCTCCGGGAAGGAGGAAACCGGCGGGATGTCCTGGACGATCAGCTGCGGCAGGCCTTCGGCGGTTGCCTGGGCCACCGTGCTCATGGCGATGCCGTAACCATGAGTGTAGACGAGGTGCTGGTTCTGCCATGTCTGCGCCGTCGAAGGCAGGGCCGACGTCTTCATCTCGCGCGCCGACAGCATCACCTGCTGAAGCTTACCATTGATCGTGTAGCGGTCCACGTCGACGTCCTGGAAGCCGTAGTACGGCCGGATCACCTGGATCTGGTTATAGGTCTGCCCCAGCGTGTTGGGCTCCCAGAGACGGATGTTGTTGGTCGTGGGTGTGTTGGCCTGAATGGCGGCGGGCGTCAGATTATCCACGGCCGCGAAGGCCTGGTCCTGGATGGGCTCGAGATCGAATGCCTTGCGGGTGAAATCGATGTTGTACTGGATGTACTGCTGCTCCTTGTCCAGTTCGTTCGGCGAGACCTGATACTGCTGGACTGCGAAGGGGTAGACCTTGCCGGCGAAGATCGCCGTCAGGACGATGATGCCGATGGCCACGACCGGCAGGGTCCAGCCGCGGAAATAAATGTTGATGAAGAAAAGGACCCCGGCAATGACCGCGACGACCGCAAGGAACTTATACACCGGCAACTGCGCATGGACGTCAGTGTAGCTGGCCCCGAAGACAACCCCCCGCGGCGAGAACATCAGCACGTATCCCTTGAGCAGGTAGCCGGCGCCCAGCACCAGCATTACCAGGCCCAGCAGAACCGACAGATGTGCCTTTACGTGCGGCGCGAAAGTGATCCTGTCTTCCGACCAGGTGATCGCATAGTCAAAGAAGTGCATGGCGGCAGTGACCAGGAAAGTGAAAATCAGCGTCCACCAGAAAAATGACTGCAGGGTCCGGAGGAAGGGCAGCGAGAACAGGTAGAAGCCGACATCGCGCCCGAAGACGGGATCGGCCGTGCCGAAGCTGGCGCCGTTAAAGTACTTGAGGAATTCCTCCCAGGCGGCGCTGCCGGCGCCGGCGGCGATCAGGGTCGGCAGTACCAGGAAAGCCGGGATGAGCAGGCGCACGAGCTGGTCGGGAACCTGTCCCCGCTCGGTGAGCTCGGAATCGGGACCTATTTTGTAACGCGGCGCGAACCGGCGCGCCAGCATCATATTGCCATAGACGATGACGAAGAAGACCGCGCCCGCTCCAAAGAACAGGGCCACCTTGGTCAGCAGCGTCTTCCAGAAGACTCCCCTGTAGCCGACCTCTCCGAACCAGAGCCACTCGGTATACAGATAAATGCCGCGGCCCAGCAGCACTAGTAGGAAGACAATTACCACTGCCAGTATCGCCCAGAACCAGCGGCGCCGGGGGTTCTTCTTCTTGGGCGTCCTTATAGGCCGGACGTTACCCCCTGGCGAAGGGCTTGCCTGGTCGAGCTTGAGCAATTTGGCAAGCCGGTCCCAGATTTTTGAAAAGGGTTCGTAGGGTTCGGGTTTCATAAAATGACGAGTTCTCCGCCGGACGCTCATATCCTGCCATTCTCACGCGTGAAAGGTTTCCTTCCCCCTGTTTTTTGTGGTATTATTCGCCCTTGCGTGTCCTTGCACGCTCAAATATGAGTTCACCGGCTTTCTTAACCTTAGGGAGATCTGATTGGCCAATACAAAGCAGCAACGTAAACGAGTACGAATCGCCGAGCGCGAGCGTTCCGAGAACCTCAAGTACAAGTCCCGTATCAAGACCATGTTCAAGTCACTCACGGTGGCGGCGCAGGAGGACAAGGAACGGGCATCCCAGCTCGGTCTCGAGCTCATCTCCCTGATCGACAAGGCCGCCAGCCGCGGGGTCATCCATGCCAACAACGCCGCGCACAAGAAATCGCACGTGGCCGCGCTCGTCAAGCTTCCGGAAGGAACCGGCAAACCCAAGGGTACTCCGACCAGGGAAACCAAAGGCGAGAGCAAGGCCGACAAGCGCACCGGCAGAGGCAAGGCCAAACTGGAAAAGAAAGCCGCGGTCGCCGCCAGGCAAAAAGCCAGGGCCGAAGCCGAGGCCAAGGCAGCCAAGGCCGCCCCCAAGAATGAAGAAGCCAAGGCTGAAAAGGCTCCCGCGCCTGAGGCTGCTCCGGAAGCCGGGGAGGCTCCCGCGCCTGAGGCTGCTCCGGAAGCCGGGGAGGCTCCCGCG
>JAJZQT010000056.1:0-2790 GCA_021803005.1 Actinomycetes bacterium | reverse complement strand
AGGCTCCCGCGCCTGAGGCTGCTCCGGAAGCCGGGGAGGCTCCCGCGCCTGAGGCTGCTCCGGAAGCCGGGGAGGCTCCCGCGGAAGAAACCGCTGAAGCTCCCGCGGGGACGGAAGAGCAAAAGAAAAAGTAATTCCCCCTCCGCTCCGCGGCCCCCTTATCCGGACCGTGTACGCCGGAGCGGAAATGTGATAAAACTGTTCCCCGTGCCTTCTGAACTCGAAAATCTGCTCAAAGACCGGCGCTTCGGCGTCATCTCCGAAAAGCTTTACCAGTATCCCGAGCTCGTGGACGATCTGGTCGGCTTCCTCGATACCACCAACAGCGGCACCCAGGTCGGCATTCTCACGGTGCTGGGACGGTTCGGATTCGACCATCCCGAGCTTGTTTACCCCCACGTCGAAGCGATCATGAAAGTGCTCGACAAGAACTCATCGCTTAAATCCGACGTCGCCTGCGCCCTCGGCAACCTCGTCTTCAATTCATACGAGAAGTCGGCGGAGGTAATGCCCATGCTCAAGGAGCTCTTCCACGACGAGGACAGTTTTCTCCGGCAGGATGCCGCGGCGGCCATCGGCAATATCGGCTTTAAATTTCCACAACTCGTGCAGGATGAGATCGAGGGGCTGAAGGCCATGCTCAATTCGCAGGTCGAGGACGAACGCGAGACCGGCGCCCAGGCCCTCGGCAAGATCGGCATCAACTCTCCCGAAATCATCGAGGATTCTTTCCCGCTTCTGGTTCAGGTACTCGAACACGCCAAGGAAGCCAGCTGCGGCGGCATTATCTCCGCCTTCGGCGCGCTCGGTTACAACTATCCGGAGATGGTCAAGGAACAGATTCCGCGGCTGATCGGTTATCTTCACAGCTCAAATCCGGTCGCCGTAAAAAACGCGGTCATGGCGCTGGGCATAATCGGCATGACCCAGCCCGATCTGATCGAACCGGCAATACCCGATCTGCAGCGGCTGGCCGAGCATCCCGACCGGGAGATCCGCCTCAACGCCATGGTCGCGATTTCCAAGAGCGATAACTCATAAAAACGATCAACGCGCGCGACGATCACCGCTCGAAAGGCTGCTTCCCTAATTCACGATCGATTGCTTCGCGTGTGCCCAGGCGCGGATTCCACCCTTGAGGTTATAGACTTCCTCGAAACCGTTTTGGGCCAGATACGCGCATGCGCTTGCCGAGCGCCTGCCGGTGCGGCAGTTGACCACGATCGGCCGGTCCTTGTATCTCTCAAGACGGTCGATCCTGTCGGGAAGCTGCCTGAGCGAAACGTGCAGGGAATCGGGAATGCGGCCGGCCGCGTATTCAGTTTCGGTGCGGACGTCCACGACGATCGCGTTCTGCTCGCTGATCATGCGGGCTGCTTCCGTGGCGTCGATCTCGTTGATCCCGGCACCGGCTCCGCCAGTACCTGAAAAAATGCGGCTACTCAGCCTCATCAGTACCACCGCCCCGATTACGGCAATAAGAATTATCCATATGCTTCCTCCCATTGAATTCACCTGTCCTGGCATTGTGTTGCGGTTTTGGGGAACCCCAGTGGCGCCGCCATCACCCCGACCCGTCGGCCGGGGACACTCTTCGGCCGGGATGATATCCGTTGGGATACAATTCCCGGAGGAGACAATCCCGGCGCCGTTTGCATTGTTAGATGCTGAAGCGCGCGGGAGGATTCAGGATTGCCGGAAAATCTCAAACGACATCCTTGATCCCGATCTGGCGTTCGATCCATTTCAGACAATATCCATGATCCGCGCCAGGGCCATTTCCAGGGCGAGGTCAGGACGCAGATTCCGGCGCCCCTTCATGTCGGCATCGAGATCCGAGAGGATGCGGACCGATTGCTGCAATGCCCCGGCGGTGAAGTTGCGGCTCTGATCGGCGACCTTGCGGGCGGGAAAGGGCTTCAGCCCCAGTCCGGCCGCCGCGCCCATTGGATCCTCTCCCCTCTCCTTCGCCGTCACCACGACGCAAAGATTCTTGATGTGCTTTGAGATGGAAAAGAACACCGAGGCCGGCGCCGCGCGGTCGGCCAGAAGCTCCTCGAGATGACGGAAAACCTGCTGCCGGTCGCGTGTTCCCAGCGCGTCGGTCAGGTCCCAGATGCGGACCTCGGGCGACACCCAGCAGAGCTCGTCGATGTCCTCCATCTTCACCTCGCCGCGGCCCCGGTACGTGGCGATCTTGTCCAGCTCGCCGAGGATGGCGCGCTGGTCGGATCCGGCGATCGTCGCCAGGCGCCTCGCTTCCGCGGCGCCTATCTTCAGATGCCGCTCCTTTGCCTGCGCCTGAACCCAGGCCGGCATGTTTGACGCACGAGGCGCCTCGTAACTGAGAACCTGGCCAGATTCCGCAACCGACTTCATCAAAGTCTCGTTCTTCCTGATGCCGCCGCCCACGAGCGCCAGGCAGGTCGTCTCCGAGGGCATGGCCAGGTAATTGACGATCACATCCTTGTCCGCCTTGTGCCACGAGCCCACGTTGGTGACCATCACCAGCCGCACGCCCTCGCCGAACGGCAGCGTGCAGGCGGCCTGCACGACCGGAGCGGCCGATTCGACGCCGGCGTCGAAGATATCGACGTTGAGGTCGGTGCCGGCGTCGCGGATTACGCGGTCGCGAAGCCGATGCATCGCCTTCTCGACTTTGGTCTCGTCGCTGCCGGTGATCAGGTATACGGGCGCAAGCGCCTCTTTTTTGGAGGCTTTCTTCATCGTTTGATTGCTTTATTCATCGCGTGACGGCTTTATTCATCGCGTGACGGCTTTATTCATTGC
>JAJZQT010000055.1:7901-10905 GCA_021803005.1 Actinomycetes bacterium | reverse complement strand
CGTATAACATAGAATATCTTTACATAATTGAGCACAAACGGGGGGTTTGCAGATGGACAAAATAAAGAATCCTTTCTCACCAGGGGCGGGCTCGCCACCTCCAGAGCTGGCAGGAAGAGATGAAATCCTGCAGCAAGCGACGATTCTGCTTGGCCGTGTTAAGGAGAAGAGGCCGGAAAAGAGCATCATGCTGACTGGTCTACGGGGCGTGGGAAAGACCGTGTTGCTCAATGAAATTGAAAAAATGGCTCAATCCATGGGCTATAGCACCATACTCGTCGAGGCACATGAAGGGAAAGGTCTCGCCCTCATGATCGCACCGCACGTGCGTCGTCTCCTTTACGAGTTGGACAGACTGGCGGGGGCCGGCAACAAGGTTCGTCGCGGGCTGGCGGTCCTCAAGAGTTTTATCAGTAGCGTGAAAGTAACCGTCGGCGAGTTCGAGCTGGGCATGGACATAGAACCGGAGCAGGGGGCCGCCGATAGCGGGGACCTCGAGGTCGATCTTCCCAACCTGTTTACGGCGGTAGCGGAGGCTGCAGAGGAGCGGCAAAGCGCCGTTGCCATTCTGATTGACGAAATCCAGTATCTCAATGAAGCGGAGCTAAGCGCCCTCATAATGGCGATGCACAAGATGCAGCAGCGGCAGCTTCCTCTGGTTCTGATCGGCGCCGGCCTGCCAATACTCCCTGGTTTGGCTGGGGAATCAAAGTCGTATGCAGAGCGGCTTTTCAATTTTCCGGACATCGGGCCTCTTTCTGAATCTGAATCCGCAGAGGCCTTGCAGGATCCAGTTAAAGAAGCCGGAGAAGAATTCGCGCAAGCGGCACTCAACAAGATTTTTCATATCACGAAAGGCTACCCATACTTCCTTCAGGAGTGGGGATACCAGGCCTGGAACCATGCGGCCTCTTCACCAATTTCCACGCAAGTGATCAAAGAATCAAACGAGTTGGTGCGCGATCGGCTAGACAAGAATTTCTTCCGTGTTCGTTTCGACCGCCTGACGCCTCGTGAAAAACAATTCTTAAGAGGAATGGCTGAACTCGGTGCCGGGCCTTACAGGACTAGTGACACCGCCGAGGTTCTGGGCGCCAAACCCAGTAGCCTGGGGCCGGTGCGTGCTAACCTGATCAAGAAAGGAATGATCTATAGCCCGGCCTACGGCGAGATTGCTTTCACTGTGCCTTTATTCGATGAGTTCATGCGCCGGGCGATTCCGGAAGCACCAAGTTCTTGAATCCTGGCAGCCACTTGGCCGGGATTAACTTATCGCCTCACAAATAATCTACTCGAAAGGATTTGTGGTTCCTCCTTTCCGGCATTCTCCATCTTGTTGGCATTAAAGATAACTTTTTCGCTCTGGTAACGCTTTACTTTCTAAGTACCCTGACACTAACAGCAGTGGCAGGTTGAGATCTTTAATGAAAGTTGACACAGTTTTGAAAGAAAGGGGGTGTGGTGTCAAAAGAGGCTTGTAATAGCTGATCGGCGAAAATTGTAACTGAAAGAAACCTGGCAAATTGTTTCCTGACCCAACTTCTCTCGGAAAGGGTAATTATGGGGATAAAAAGACTATTTCTTCTCTTTGTGCTCCTGTCACTAGCCATCGTTGGCATGGCCGCAGCCGGGGCTACCACCGCGATGGCCATGACGACCGAGCAAACTCTGGGCAAGAAGATATATTTTGACCGCAACCTCTCTAATCCCGCCGGACAGGCATGCGCCAGCTGCCATCTGCCCAAGTCTGGATTTGCCGATCCCGACAGCTTCCTTCCCGTTTCAGAAGGCGTGATTCCCGGCCGGTTTGGCACCAGGAATGCTCCTTCGTCTGCTTATGCCGCCTTCAGCCCCGTTTTCAACTTTAACCGGACCACCCAAGCTTACGAAGGTGGCCAGTTTTGGGACGGACGGGCCGCAGACCTGCAGCAGCAGGCAAAAGGTCCCTTCCTAAATCCAGTGGAGATGAACAACACCAAGGAAGGGGTCGTCCAGGCAGTGAGAAACTCTGGCTACGCCTCGCTATTTAGGATAACCTACGGTTTCAATTCATTGGATGACGTCGACACTGCCTATAATTATGTGGCCAAGGCTATTGCTTCCTTCGAAGGCACCAAGGCAGTAAACAAATTCTCATCCAAGTATGATGAATATCTAAAAGGCGAGGCTGCCCTGACATCCCTGAAGGGCGAGGCCACTCTTACGCACATGAAGGGCGAGACCGCTCTTACGCCCCAGGAGCGTAACGGGCTGGCCCTGTTTAACGATCCCGCCAAAGGCAACTGTGCGGCCTGTCACCCCAGCACCTCTACCGAGGGGATGACGCCGCCGCTCTTCACCGATTACACCTATGACAACCTGGGGATTCCCAAAAACTCCGAAATCGAGAGCTTGATTGGCGCCCCTGTTCCTGTGGATCTGGGCCTGGGAGGGTTCCTTGCCACTACAGGCGCGCCCGACGCCTCACTCCAGAACGGGAAATTCAAAGTCCCCACCCTCCGGAATATAGCCAAGACCGGCCCCTACGGCCACAACGGCTATTTTAAATCTCTTGAGGAGATCGTCCATTTCTATAACACGAGGGACGTGCTTCCCAGTTGCTCTACCAACGATCCGGGCGAGAAGATTACTTGTTGGCCATCGCCCGAAATGACGGAAAATGTGAACAGAAATGAGTTAGGCAACCTGGGTCTTTCCTCTCAGGAGGAGGATGACATTGTAGCCTTCTTGCGCACTCTTTCAGATGGCTATGATGATTAATTAATCAGCGACAGATTTTGCTCCGAGAGCCGTCCGAGAGGACGGCTCTCCTTGTTGTGACCAATGATTAACCCCTATTCAAACTCTTTCAATATTTCATTAATCACAATCTTTAATCTGGGTAAATCTTGCTCAATAACAGCCCAAACTTGGTCAAGATCAATACCAAGATAGTCGCGTTTACCGGCAAGGGAGAACGCCTGCGGATGTCCTTTCGCGCCGACGCCTACGCTCTAAAGAAAAA
>JAJZQT010000055.1:0-7801 GCA_021803005.1 Actinomycetes bacterium | reverse complement strand
CGCCCCTCCGAATCCGGGTACAGGTAAAGCGCCATGCCCTCTTCCCGGCAGTATGCCTTCACTTCCTCATCCCTTACCGAACCGCTGGTAGCCAGGACCGCGTTGATCCCGGCTCCCGCCAGCTCGGCGGGTCCGTCAAGAAAGGGGAAGAAACTGTCGCTGTAGGCTACCGCCGCCTCGGTGCTGTGCCCGGCGTCGGTGGCCCGCATCACCGCCAGCTTGCAGCCGCCGACGCGGTCCTGCTGGCCGACGCCGTTGCCGATCAGCATGCCTTCGCGCACCAGGCAGACCGTGTTGCTGTTTGATGTGGAGCCGATAGCCCAGGCCAGGATCATGTCGTCGACCTGGCCCTCGGTGGCCTGACCGACTTTTTCTACCGATCCGTCAACCAGGTTGGGAACGAACGTGTAGTTCGGCTGCGCCAGGAAGCCGCCGCGCACGTAGCGGAACCTGCGGGCGGCGTCTAGCGAGCCCCCATCCAGGCCGGCCAGCGCCGGATTGGCCAGCAGGCGGCACTTGTCGCCCTTGCGCTGCAGCATCGCCATGGCCTCGGGGGTAAATCCCGGCGAGATGATGCCGTCGAGCAGCCGCCGCATCCCCTCCCCCATCCTGTGCGTCATCAGCACCTCGGCCATTTCCTCATCGATTTCGAAATTGAGCAGGATCAGGCCGCCGAAGACGGCGCGCAGGTCGCCCTCGAGCGCTCGCTGAACCACCCCGGCCCGGTCGCGGCCGACGGCGGCGCCGCAGGGATTGCCGTGCTTGCCGGCGACGGCGATAAACGGGACGCTGCCGCGGTTGACGTCAAAGCCGGCAGCGATGTGCGTCGAGGTCTGCAGCAGGCGGTCGAGGTCGCAGAGGTTGTTGTAGCTGGGGGCCGCCCCCTGCACCACTTCGAAGCGGTCGAGGGCCAGCGCGTCACCGGTATCGCTGCTGTAGAGCGCCGCCGGAGTCTGGTAGCCGTTTTCGCCGTATTTACACTCGAGCCTGGGCTCCTGATTGATCAGGTCTGAGATAGTCATGTAGGTTCTCCCCGTGCCGTTTCCTTGAAGGCACGATTATATCTCAGATCCTGCTGACGCCATAAACAATCAAGTAGATCGCCATTGCCAGGAAAAAGACATTGGCGATCGTCCTGCCGTGGCGGCTCATGAAGGTCTTGACCGGCCCCAGGATGCGGCCGGACTGCTCTGGGAACAGCCAGGTGACCGCTACCGGCAGCGAGACCAGCGACATGGTTATGAGGATGAGGATGACGAAGAGCGGCAGCTTTTCCCAGAACCCCAGATCGCCGTCGTTGATGATCTTGGCGGCGGCGATGTAAGGGATCAGCGTTGAGTAATTGACCAGCATGTACCCGAAGCCCAGCAGCGTGTACGGGCGCTTGCGCTTTTTCTTCTTTGCGGGCTTCTCTTTCTTCTTGTGAAATACCGATACCACCAGGACGCCCAGTATCAGCAGGCCCAGCACGATATCGATCACAGCCGAGGTCTTCCCCGGATTGCTCGTCTGCTGAACCGCCGGATGGAAGGTGAGCGAGATCAGCAGGCCGAGAGCGATGAGGAACACGAACGCGCCCAGGATGAAGGCGCGCGACTTCTTCACGGGGCTTTCCTTGCCGCTTAAAATCGACATCACCAGCAGCAGGCCGGTGGGGCTGATGGCGGCGGTGAGGGCGAGCGGCAGTATTCTTGCGAAAGTGGTCAGCAAGGCGTCAGATTACCGTGTGGGTGATGAAGCCGATGATGACGCCGCCGGCGACGCCGATGCCGATTATCGGCGCGTAAGCCCGGCTGATGATCGCCGAGGGAACACTGAAGCCGAGGCCGAGAAGCGCCCCGATAATGGCAGGGTGAAGATCGAGGCTGACGTTCGGAATCAGGAATCCAAGCATAAACCGGTCGACGAAGGCGCTTGAGATCGCCTCTTTCTTCTTCCTCGAGGTTTCAAACTTCATGGGAAGCATGATGGCGATATCCAATATCCCGAAGACCAGACCGCATATCAAACCCAGGGTGACCGCGTCCATGCCTCTCCTTTCAACAAACCGTTTTCCAACCTGTTTCTGCTGCGGACCGCTGCGGCCCACGTGATAAGCTTCGCTGAAAGTTCTTTGAGTTCCTTCTCTTCTTTATCTTGAACGCTTGGCGCGCTTTGGTGCTTCTACTTCGCGTCGTGAACGTCATACCGCACGTTGGCGGCGCTGGATTTGCTAACGGCATCGAGCGCCAGGGCGGGATCGAACAACGGCGCCCTGACTGTTCCCGGCTCGTCATGGGGCGGTTGGCCGGCATCCGAAGCCTGCCGCTGATCGGCAGTGGCGTTATCGTCCGGAGACTGCCCCGAGTCAGGCGCCGCGTCAAACGCCTTGTCCGGCGTGTCGGCCTGAACCTGATCGTTGTTGTCGGATGACTGGCCGCCGCCGAAGAGATCGCTGATAAACGAGCCGATACTCGGACCGATCGCGCTCGAGGGCGCTTCCGGATCGAAACCGGCGACGCTGTTGGTGCCGGCGATCTCCGCCGGGCCGGTGATCGGATTGATGATCCAGTCAATCAGCTGTTTTTCATCCGTTTGAGGAGGACCCGGCGCGGGAGCCGCCGGCTCCGGGGCCGGCGGAGAGGCGGCCGACTGGCTCTCCGGTTTGTCCGCGGCTGCCGGCGGCGTTGCCTCTGCCGGCTTGGGCGCGGGGGCCGCCGGTTTGTTGTCGATGCCGCCCATGTAGCCGGGCTTCACTGCCACTCCTGACATTCCCAGCGATTTGAAATCCGCCACCACGTCGGTGTTGAGCACGTCCATGTCGACGGGGTTTTCGCCGATTCCGGGAATCGCACCGGCATCGGAATACTGCTTGATCGCCGGCACCGGCCAGGCGCCCGCCAGCGGCATGACGTTGTGATCGTCGTCATAGATTGCGCCCCAAAGCGGGTAGCCGCCGGTGGAAACCGCCCGCCAGTCGTGCGTCCAGATGCGGTTCATGTTCGTGTATAAAAGCGGTTTGACCCCGAATAATTGTTCCGCCCGCTGCAGAAATACCAGCGAATACCCCACCGGATCCGGATTGTCGACCTCAAAATCGAGCGCCACTACCTCGCCGGGCTGTAATTTCCCGACCAGCGCATAAAAGTAGTCCGCTTCCTGAACCGGGTCGCCGCCGCCGGCAAAGAAGTAGTAGCCCCGCGGAATGCCCACCCGGCGGGCCTCAAGCTGGTTACGGCCGAACCGGGGGTCCGGATAAAACCCGATGTTGCCGCCGCCGGCCTTCATTATCACGAAGTCGGTAGAGGTCAGCAACCTGTCCCAGTCGATCGAGCCCTGGCATTTGGAAATGTCGATGCCGATGGTTGCGGCCTGGGCCTGGCTGGCGACGACCAGCACCATGGCGAACGACATTAGTATTGCTATTATGATTTTCCTCATAAAATCAGCTCCTTGTGGAGTAAGGGGACCTGCAGCATGGCAATATGTGAGTTGTGATGCAGAATTGATTGATACGACATCGAATGATGCGAATTATTGCGCGCAGGAAGGAGTCACTTTGGAATTACGGTGGGGTAAATCGCTGGTTGCCGCGGCACTGAGGGCTGGCGGCTAGCGGTCCCGTTCCAGGACGCGGGATGTTTCCTAACTACATCCTCATCGAGGTTACCATCCTCGGCGCCGCTATGCAAACCACACGTGATTTCCCTTAGTTGCAGGTAGTTCTCTAAAAAGTACTGATCAGGAAGGCGAAGGGATACGGATCGAAGGGAGCATCGCTGGGCGCGGTCTTTTTCTGTCAGCTGAACTTTACGGCCACCATGGCCATGTCGTCCCGGAGATTCCCACCGGAATAATCGACCGCCTCTTTTATCAAGGCTTCGACAGCACGCTGCACCGGGTATCCGTTGTAACTGCCAAGCGTTTCAATAACCTTGGCCTCGCCAAAGGGCTCGCCGCCGGGAGGCCTGGCCTCGATGAGACCGTCTGTGTACATAAGCAGCGCGTTCTCCGGAGTCGCCACCAGGCGCGTGGTCTTGAAGCGATAGTCGGACAGCACTCCCAGCGGCACGGCCTGCTCGAATTCAAGCTGCATCGCCTTGCCCCGGCGAAAGATGATCGGCGGCGGGTGCCCGGCGGAAGAATATTCGACGCTTTCGTCGGCGGGATTCATGATCGCCAGGCCCAGGGTGACAAATTTCTCCATCTCGATATATTTGGCCACAGCCCGGTTCAGCAGCGTCAGACAGTTGCCGGCGGAGCGGCCGTCACCGATATAGGCCCGCAGCATGTATTTGACCATCGCCGTGGCCGTGGCCGCTTCCAGGCCTTTGCCGCAGACATCCCCGACCGCGACGGCTATCCTGCCATCGTCCAGATCGATAAAGTCATAAAAATCACCGCCAAGACGGCTGTGGGAACTGGCCGACCGGTAGATAAGGCCCACCTCGAGATCCTCCCGGGTGGGAATATCCGGCAACAAGGCGGCCTGCAGGGTATCGGCCACCTCGTGCTCCCTTTCGAAATTCTCGGCGCTGATCAAAGCCACGGAGCTTTGCGCGGCCAGCAGTGAGATGATCTCCTCGTCCTCGCCGGTGAAATCGGCGCCGCCGGCCTTGTCGCTCAACATGAAATAGCCAACCGCGCGGCCACGTATGTCGCGGAGGACCCCGATCAGCAAACCGTTCAGACTGGGATGGCCCTCGGGAAGCTCCAGGGGTTTTTCCAGGTCACGGAAACTGATCCGGGCCGAATCCCGGTCTTCGAAGCCGGCCAGGCGCTCGATACGCTTATGCAACGAGGAAGAGTCGGAGATTATCTGGCAGCGCTGCTCATACCAGGGCGCGTAATACATCGAGATCAGGTCTGTCTTTCCCTGGTCCACCAGGATGATGGCGCCGATGCCCGCAGAGGTAATCTCGGCGGCGCCGTCAAGGACGGTCTTCATCAGTTTGGACTTGTCCGTCCCCCGGTTGAGCGAAAGCCCGATCCGGTGCAGGACCGACAGGCGGGTGGCATAGTTCTGCATCTGGGCCTTGCTGTCCTGCTCCCGCTGGTAAAGCCGGGCGTTCTCGAGAGACATCGAGATGAACGTGCCCAGCTTTTCGACAAAATCGATCTCCGCCTGCCCGAATTCGACTTTGCCGCTTTGGTAGCGAAAAGCAATGACCCCGAGAATTTTTTCCTTGGCGACCAGGGGCGCCGCCAGGGAGGAATAAATGCTGAGTTTTTCCAGAACCCCGTTATCGAACCTTGGGTCGGCAAAGGCATCAGAAACAGCCAGCGTCTCGCCTGTTTGCAGTACTTCGGCGGCAACCGGAGCGTTGGCGGAAGTCAGCGATCCGCCCACGGGTATATCGGTAGCAGCGCCATGCGTGTAACGGAAGATCCAGCCCTTCCCGTCCTCCGCGGTCGCAAGAAAATCCGACTCGGCATTTAGCGCTTTGGCCGCGGCCACCATGACGTCCCGCATGATCTCGTCAAAATCGAGCGAAGAACCAAGGACGAGGTTGATGTCGTTGAGCGCCTCGTTCAACTGCCGCGAGCGCACTTTTTCCGTGACGTCGATGAGCGAGAAGACCAGAGCCTGCACAGCTCCCCAGGAATCCTTGACCGGCGTCAGCGACCAGTCCCAGTAGGTGACGCCGCGCCAGGGCTGACCGGGAAATTCAAAAGGCTTTTCCTTGAGCTTGACCGCTTCCCCGGTGTCCCGCACCTGCCGGAAGATAGCCTCGTTTTCCTCGTGGGGAAAGAGGTCGAAATGGTTTTTGCCAATCAGCTCTTCCTTGGAAACCCGGCAGCTTTCGGCATAAGTGGAATTCACCGAGACGAAATTGAAATCGCGGTCCAGCAGGACCAGGTTGGCCTCGGGTGAGTTCTCCATGACGATCTCCATGCGGTCCCGCTCGGCCTTTACAGCCTCCTCGGCCTGCTTGCGAGCGGTGATATCCTCAAAAACGACCGCAAAATAGCCTCTTTGCGGACTGGAGACAGAGATAAACAGGTAAGCACCCAGAGGAGTGAAATCGACTTCGCATGTTTCAGGAATGCCTGATGACGCGACCCGGCCGCAGATCTCAAACAGCTCCGGGTTTGAATCCTTAATCCCGGGAATCACTTCAGTAACCCTCTTGCCGATCACGTTTTCCAATCCCGTCAGATTGGTGAAGGCATCATTGACGGCCAGATATATAAAATCGTCCGGCTCGCCGCTATCGTCAAAAAGGAGGCGGCAATACGCAAATCCGTCCAGCATGTTCTCGAACAGTGAACGGTAACGCTCCACACTCTGTTTCAGCGCCTCCTCCGCCCTCTTGCGGCTGGTGATGTCCTGTCCCTGGGCGATGGTCGCCAGCAGTGTGGAGCCGTCGGGACCGTAAACATTTGCCGAATTCCAGAGCGCTATCCTCACCTCGCCGTCCACGCGTTTGATGGGAATCTCCACGGATTCCCAGAACTCGCCGCTCAGGGTCTGCCCGATCCTGGAGAGTGTCTCCTCTCTTGTCTCCTCGGGGAACAAAAGCCGCAGTTCCCTGCCGATCACATCTCCGGCCTCATAACCGGTCAGCCTTTCGAAGGCTCTGTTAAACCGCGTGATGCGCAGCAGGGGGTCCCAGACGACGATGGGAGCGTTGGCATTGTTGAACAGGTTCTCGAGATACTCGCTGGTCTGGCGCAGCGATTCCTCGATCTGCTTGCGTTCGGTGATGTCCTGGATCGTTATCAGCACTTCGGGCTCGCCGCGGACGCTGAGCTTTGAAGTGGAAAGCAGAAATGTGACATCGGCGGCCTTCGCGTCGGCGACCAGCGGCCGGCTCACCTCGATCTGGCTGCGGCTGATTCCGTCCTCGAAGGTGGAGTCGATAGTCAGGCGCACCGGGCACTCCTGGCAGTGCGGACCGAAACCGCAACCCTCCGGGTCGTCGAGCGAATTCAGGCAACCCAGCGCTTCGCCGGCCCGCTTTTTGAGCAGGTCGGCCGATTCGGCTTTGGCAAATTCCTCGGCGAAGCGGTTGACCTTGCGGACCCGCCTTTCACTGTCCACCAGCATCATGATCAGGGGCGCGTTATCGTAGATAGCCCGCAGCTCTTCCTCGCGCTCCTGGATAACCTGACGCGCCATCCGGTTCTGGGAAGTCTCGATGGTCTGCCATTCGCCGTCCCTCTTGCTGATGGCGAATCCGTGATTTGAAACCACGTCCATGATCTCGGCAGCGCCGCACTTCTCGAGCGAGTAAGTGCAGAGAACCGTTAGCTCTTCCTGCATGACTCCGTTGATGGCCGCCTCATAATCGGCGAAGCCGCACCATTGGGATTCTTCGAGCCAGGCGGTGTTCCCGGTGATGCGCATGCCGGCGAACCCGCTGTCCAGGGCTTCCTTGAGTTTTTCAATCCACCCGGGAAGGACCCTGCCGGCGTCGAAATAGCCGTCCTTCATGTACCAGTCCGTGTAGGGGAAGATCTCCATGCTGCCATTTTCCAGGTATTCATCGAATTCCGGCACGCGGGCGCGCATGGCGGCTTTGGCTTCTTCGACGCTGATGGGCTCGGAAGTGACCCAGACGCAGAACTCGTTGTTTTCGAGCCCGGCCTGGAAATAGGGCACCAGAGCGTCGAAAAGGTCGTCCGCGGTCTGGTAAAAAAGGCAGAAATGGTCACCCTGGGGGGAGTGACCGAACAATTCCTGAATTGTTTTTCCCTGGGGTGTCTCCATGCGGAACGGCCTTGGAAAAGACAAATGGATGCGTACTCTGGGAGCTTCTGGATTTTATCATACACCACCAAGCCGATGCCAAAACCGACATGGCGGTTAAAGACCTGC
>JAJZQT010000054.1 GCA_021803005.1 Actinomycetes bacterium | reverse complement strand
CTGGGAGGTGAATAACAGTGCCAGTTGAAGCCATCATATTTCTCTTTTTCATCCTGGTGCTGGCCCCGGTAGTGGCGGTGCTCGCGTACTGCGGTATCAGAGGAACCTGCGGTCAGAGCGACGAGGAGGGTAAGGGTTCCGAAAAGTCGTAACCCTACGGGTCGGGCATTAAAGCAAACGAGGCAGGGGGAATAAAGAAAAACGCCTCGGATCATATGAAAAAGTTTGTTTCAGATATAATTCGACTTAAAAAGGCTGCCGTCTACGGGCAGCCTTTTTCCTTAGTTGGGGCGGTTTTGTTCGCCTTCCTGATGCTGTCCGGGATAGGCGCATGCGACGGCGGGTCAACTGCATCGGATACAGCCGGCCAGCCTTCGGCCGTCACGCAGACTTCCTCAGCCGGGTCTGCAACTGCCTCTGCGGCTGCGGCGACCGTGACTGCCTCCACGCCCTCATCCCGTGTAATTTTTCATCCTGCCGGGGGCGGCAAAGAAACAGCGCTCTCGGTGGAAATCGCCCGCACCGATCCGGAGAAGGCCCAGGGATTGATGTACCGGAACCAGCTCGCCGGCGATGCCGGCATGATCTTCATCTGGGATCAGCCGGTAAAGGAGGGCTTCTGGATGAAGAACACCCCCCTCCCACTCTCGATAGCCTTTGTCACCACCGGCGGGATAGTCGAGGACATTCAGGAGATGGAACCATATTCCACCCAGCCCCATATGCCCCCCGGTCCTTACATTTATGCCGTGGAAGCAAACCGGGGCTGGTTTTCGGGTCACGGGATCAGAACGGGAGACAGCGCTGAATTTATCGAGCAGAGCGGCGGGATCAGCTCAGAGGTGCAGGTTCCACCTGGTCCTTGAGGCGCCCCTTGAGCCTGAGGATGGCCTTGGTGTGAAGCTGTGAAACCCGCGACTCGGTAACGCCCAGAACTTCACCTATCTCGCGTAATGTCAACCCCTCGTAATAGTAAAGGGCGATGACTATCTTCTCCCGCTCGGGGAGGTTGGAGATTGCCTGGGCAAGACGCTCCTTGACCTCGTTGATATCCACCACTTCCGCCGGGTTCTTGCTGTTGCGGTCCTCGATGGTGTCGATCAGCGCCACGGATTCAGTGCCGGTGCTGGATACTGTCCAGAGCTCTTCCAGGGCCACCATGGAACTGGAGCTGATTTTGGTCAGGGCCTCCTGAAATTCCTTAACCGTGATTCCCAGATCTGTGGCAATTTCGTCATCCGTGGGAGCGCGGTGCAGTTTGTTCTCCAGCGCGGCGCTGCTTTTTTCAATCTGGCGCGCCATGCTTCGGACCGAACGCGGCACCCAGTCGAGCGATCTGAGCTCGTCGAGGATGGAGCCCTTGATACGCGTGATGGCGTAGGTCTCGAACTTGATGTTGCGCTCGGGCTCGAAGCGCTCCAGGGCGCCGATGAGTCCGAGAAGTCCGTAGCTGATCAGATCCGATTCGTCAACATGGGATGGGAAATTCGTTCCCATGCGGCCGGCAACATATTTCACCAGAGGCGCATAAGTGAGAATCAGGCGATCCCTGGCCTGGGGTTCGCCTTCCTCTTTGTAGCGGCGCCAAAGCTCGAGTATTTCTTTATCTTCTTCAGGCATGTCTCTCCTGGTCGGTCATTAGTCCTGGAATCCTTAGCCCTGCTTTATTTGTGCGCCCGGGGATGGGAGCGTTCGTAGACCCGGCGCAGATGGGCGCCGCTGACGTGAGTATAACGTTGCGTGGTCGAGATCGACTCATGTCCGAGCAGCTCCTGGACGGCGCGAAGGTCGGCGCCGCCTTCCAGAAGGTGGGTTGCAAAGCAATGACGGAAAACGTGTGAAGAGGTTTTACTTTCAACGGCAGCTTTCCTGACGTATTTTACAGTGCGCCGGCGAATATCCGAAGTCCCGAGCGGTCTTCCCCGCGAGGAGAGAAACAGCGCCCCCGGATCGGGAGCTTCATCCTCAGCCGTTTCGGGCACCAGGTCCGGCCTTCCTCTTTCCAAGTATTCCCGAACCGATTGTAAAGCAATCTCACCCACGGGCACCACCCGGTCCTTGTTTCCCTTGCCCGTTACTTTCAGCTCTTCGTTCTCGAAATCGAAACTGCCGACCTGGAGGCTGACGATCTCCTCGCTGCGCAGGCCGCTGCCATACATGACTTCGAAGATGGCGCGGTCACGCAGCCCCAGAGGTTTCCTGGTATCGATTGCCTCGAGGAACATCTGGACCTCGCGAGGCCGCAGAACCACCGGCAGCTTTCTCGGGAGCTTGGGCGAAGTCAACGCTTCAGCCGGGCTGTCCTTGAGCAGCCCTTCCGAGCGGCAGAAACGGAAGAGCCCGCGCACGGCCGAGAGCTTGCGGCTGATGCTTGACTTTTCGTACCTGAAATTCGACAGGTGGGCGGCGTAGCGTCTGAGAAAGCGGTAATCGATCGCTTGCGGAAACTCCCGGCCGTCCCTGGCGACATAGCGCAGGAAGTGGCGGCAGTCACGCTTGTAGGCGACCACGGTTCTTTGCGAACAGCTGGACTGGATCAAGGAATCTAGGTAGCGCTCAAGGATGACCAGGTCCTGCTCCCGCGCTTCTCCAGGTTTGTAGGCAGCTTCCAATAGATTTCAGGTTTCTGGGTGTACATAATTTCGACGCCGGCAGGCCTGGTTCCTTGAAACTGATATTTACTATGTGGATTGTCGGGCTTGCCGGATTCCTTTTCGTGAGTGTTTTAATGATTGCTGGGTTTACTTGGCTTTAGCCTTTGCGGCGATAGCCTCTGGCGGCGTCGAGGCAGGCCAGCCCCCGCAGCTCGAGCGAGACCAGGGCGGCGGCGGCGCCCGGCCCGTCAAGGCCGGCGCGGGCAGCCAGGACGTCCTGATGCTGAGGCTGACCGCCCAGCGCCTGCAGCATTTTATTCTCGGTTTCATTCAGATCCCCGGGGTCGCGAGCGTCGCCTGGCTCGAGCAACAGCTGGCGCTGCTCTTCCAGACCCAGGCCCTCCAGGACGTCTTCGGCACTGCAGACGATACCGGCGCCGCTGCGGATGAGCCCGTGGGGGCCGGCGGAAAGATCCGAGAAGATGCTGCCGGGGACGGCGAAGACGTCACGGCCTTCCTCGAGGCAGAAGTCCGCCGTGATCAGGGCGCCACTCTTCTCCCGGGCCTCGACCACGATCACTGCCTGCGACAGACCGGCCATGATGCGGTTGCGCGCGGGAAATCGCCAGGGCAGCGCCCGGGTGCCCGGAGGATACTCCGAAACTATCAGACCCCGACTGGCCAGCAGCGCGTAGAGCTTGCGGTTGACGGCCGGGTAAATGACGTCGGGACCGCAGCCGAGCACGGCCAGGGTGGCGCCGTTCGCTGAAAGCGCGCCACGATGCGCCGCGGCGTCGATGCCGACCGCCATGCCGCTGACGACACAGACGCCGGCGGACGCCAACCCCGAGGCTATGGCGGCGGTGGCGTCAAGCCCGTAGGGTGAGGCGGCGCGAGCGCCGACGATGGCTACCCGCGGCTGTTTGACGAATTCAGTCAGGCGGGCGGGATCGCCCTTGATGAAAAGGGCGGGCGGCGGGTCGTGGATGCCGGCCAAAAATTCCGGATAGCAATTCTCGCCCAGTGTGACAAATTCTACCCCCTGCCGCTGTAGCACCGCGTATTTTGCCCGGGCATCGAACGAGTCGCGAAAATCCGCGAGCCGCGGAATCGACTTCGAAGCCAAGCCGAGCAGTCCCGCCAGATATCTTTCCGAAAGTTGCCAGAGTTCGCCGGGCGTCTTTTTTCCCGTGGGAACGCGCAGCGGCCAGCCGTGTTCCGCCAGGAAACAGGAGAGCGACAGGGCGGCCGCGCGTTCGCCGTTGATGGTAGCCTCGCCGGCGGCGATGGCAGCCTCGCCGGCGGCGGGGTTCTTCCCCTTAGGTTCCATCCCACCCCTTCCGGTCGATGCTGCGGTAACTGACGGCTTCGGCGAGGTGCGCGGCGGCGATGCCGGCGGCGCCGTCGAGGTCGGCGATGGTGCGCGCGACTTTGAGGATGCGATGGTGGGCGCGGGCGCTCAGCCCGAGGCGGTCGATGGCGTTTTCAAGCAGCCGCGCCGCGGCGGGCTCGAGGCGGCAGCAGCGCTCCGCCTGGGAGGTGTCCATGCCGGCGTTGCAGAATATTCCGGAATCTTCCAGGCGTGCGGACTGGCGCCGGCGCGCCTCCTCCACTCGCGCCGCTACGGCAGCGGACGGCTCGCGCGGGCCGCTCCTGAGCATTTCCGCCTTGTCCAGACCGGGGACCTCGACGGCAACGTCGATGCGGTCCAGCAGCGGACCGCTGACGCGCCCGCGGTAGGCGGCTACCCGGTGAGGAGGGCAGGTGCACGACCGGCGCGAGTCACCCAGATGCCCGCAGGGGCAGGGATTCATGGAGGCGACCAGCATGAAGCTGGCCGGGTAGACCACACGGGCGAGCGCGCGGGCTATGACGACGGTGCCGTCCTCCATCGGCTGGCGCAGGGTCTCGAGGGCGACGCGCGAGAACTCGGGCAGCTCATCGAGAAACAGGACGCCCAGATGCGACAGGCTTATCTCTCCGGGACAGGGCGAGCCGCCGCCGCCGGCCAGCCCCACGTGGGAAATGGTGTGGTGCGGCGAGCGGAAGGGTCTGCGCGTGATGAGCGGCATGCCGTCGCCCAGCAGACCGGCGACACTATATATACGGGTGACCTCGATCGCCTCGCGGATTCCAAGCGGCGGCAGGATCGACGGCAGCCGGCGCGCGAGCATGGTCTTGCCCGAGCCCGGCGGTCCGATCATGAGCAGGTTGTGGCAGCCGGCGGCGCAGACCTCGAGAGCCCGCCGCGCGTGAGCCTGCCCCTTGACGTCGGCCAGGTCGAGGCGGCTGCCGTCGCCGGCGGCAAGCATGGCGGCCGCATCGACGCCAGCGGGTCGGATAGCGGCCTTTCCCCTCAGGAATTCAACAGCCTGTTTCAGGGTCGCGACGGGTATGACCTCCACGCCGTCGACCAGTGCCGCCTCGCCGGCATTTTCGGCGGGAACCAGGATGCCGCGATGTCCCAGCCTTCGGGCGCCCTCGGCCATGGACAGGGCGCCGTTGATGCTGCGCACGCTGCCGTCGAGCGATAGTTCACCGGCAGCGCTGAAAGTTTCGATGCGGCCGCCGCAGGGCGCGGCCGGGGCGCCGCCACCGCCGTTGCCGGCGGCCCGCAGCTGGCTTGATGCGGCCAGCAGCGACAGGGCGATGGGAAGGTCGAACGCCGGCCCTTCCTTGCGGACGTCAGCCGGGGCAAGATTGACAGTGATCCGCCTTAGAGGGAAATCGTAACCTGAATTGGCCATGCCGGCGCGGACGCGTTCCTTGGATTCGCGCACGGCGGCGTCGGGAAGGCCCACGATGCTGAAGGCGGGAAGGCCCCAGCCGAGATCGGTCTCCACCTCGACGGGGCAGGCTTCCATACCCAGAACCGCGTGGCTGTGCAACCTGGCAAGCATCTGCATCACTCCTTTGGGGAGGATGCTTCCGCGCGGGAGGATCAGTGAGGGATGGTCAGATTATCAAAAGCGTAAGACTTTGGCAAAAAGGAAGGATGATTGTGAATGAATCGATACGGGCCGGCAGCCCTGGATTAGTTACGCCGCGGGTGGCGGCGGCACCGTGCCGCTACAGTGCCAGCTTTGATATTGCCCCCTTCTCTTCTTCCTCTTATATTCAACTGCGGAGCCTACCACATCGATCCGGAACAGGCCTCCCGGGGGGTATTATTTTCCCCTTGAGCCAAAACCGGGCGCATTTCACCGGAAAGCATCTTCGATATGCTCGATTCCCGGTATCTTTTTGACACCCGCAGGCCTGGTTCCTTCGGAGCCGTCGAAATTCGCTTTGCCGCCTGCCGGCGACCGGCCGTCCATTTTTACCGAGATAACATCAAAACGAAACACGCATTCGCTCAGGGCGCGGTCCCGCCGGTGCCCGGCAAGCCACATTTCCGCCATCCGGCGGATCTGTGCCTGCTTGCGGGCGCCAACCGCTTCGAAAGGCTCGCCATGACTGCGGCCCAGGCGGGTTTTTACCTCGACGAAGGCAATGACGCCGCCGCGCCGGGCGATGATATCTATCTCCCCGTAACGGCTGCGGTAGTTGGTCTCGATGATCGAGTAGTCCCGGCTTTCGAGGAATTTGCAGGCCAGGTTTTCGCCGGCGCGGCCGTGGGCCTGGCGGCTGCCGGTGCTGCGGGACGAGCGTCCGTTGTCCGGCTTCAACTTCCCGGCAGGTTCACGTTGAACGAGAGCCGGTGAATCCGGGTGAAGCCGTGGCGGGCAATCGCCTCGCGATGCGCCAGCGAGCCGTAGCCGGCGTTGCCGTCAAAACCATACTCGGGATAGCGCTGGTGCATGACGCACATGAGGCGGTCGCGGAACACCTTGGCGATGATGGAGGCCGCCGCGATGCAGGCGCTCTTGGAATCGCCCTTGACGATCGCCTGGTGGGGCAACAGGCATCCCTTGAGTTGCTGGCGCCCATCGACGAGCGAGACGCCCGGAGACGGAGAAAGCGCCTCGAGGCTGCGCGCCAGGGCGCGAAGGTTGGTTACATGCAGGCCGTTCTCGTCGATGGTGCGGTTGGTGAAACTGACCAGGGAGAACCGCGCGGCGTGACGGATGATCAGGGGGAAGAGCCTCTCCCGCGCGGCGGGGGTCAGCTTCTTGGAATCTCCGAGACCTTTCAGCAACGGGGCCAGCAAGGAAGTATCCACGGAGCCGTAGTCGAATACCACGGCGGCCGCGACGATAGGCCCGGCCAGACAGCCCCGCCCTACTTCATCGGCGCCGGCCAGCTCCGTGCGCCCGCCGAGCTCCAGGTCGAACTCGAACATCCTCCTGGCGCTGGCTGTGGCGGCGGCCATGCCTGTCAGACCTTTGCCGCGCCGGTGAGCATGGCGGTTCTCGCGCCGGTGAGCATGGCGGTTCTAGTTCAGCCGGCCCAGACGGCTGGGCGGCCAGTAGGTATAAAACGCCTTGCCGAGGACGCTGTCCACCGATAGCCATGGCGGGCTCCAGAAGCGCGCGTCCTGGCTGTTGGTGCGGTTGTCCCCCATCACAAAGACGTTGCCGGGGGGAATCGCGGTCGGGGGAAAGCTGCTGAAATCGGGCGCGTCAGGGTTAATATAATCTTCGACTTGTGGTACTCCATTGAGGATTACCTGGCCGCGCCGGACCTCGATGGTGTCGCCGGCCACGGCGATGACGCGTTTGACGAAATCGGTGTTGGGGTCCTGGGGGGATTTAAAGACGATGACGTCGCCGCGCTGGATGTCGCCGAAGCGGTAAGCGAGGCGATTGACCAGAATGCGGTCGCCGGGATCGATGGTCTTTTCCATCGACTCCGAGGGTATCTGGAAGGGTTTGACCAGATAAGCCTGCAGGAACCAGGCGACCAGGATAGCGCCGACGATGATCCCGGCTGTCTCGAGGATACTGCGGGTGACGCTGCGAGGCACGAGGAACCCGGGTACCTAGCGCTGCTTTTCCCGGACCTTGGCTTTCTTGCCTACCTTGCCGCGCAGGTAATACAGCTTGGCCCGGCAGACATCACCGATGCTCACGACCTCGATCTTGTTGATCTTCGGGGAATGCATTGGGAAGGTGCGCTCGACGCCCACGCCAAACGAATGCTTGCGCACGGTGAAGGTCTCGCGCGCGCCCTCGCCCTGGCGCTTGATGACGATGCCCTGGAATACCTGGATACGGCTACGGGTCCCCTCGATCACCTGAAAGTGGACCTTGACGGTGTCCCCGGCCTTGAACTGGGGTATTCCCTTGCGGAGCTGCTGCTCCTCGAGCCTGGCTATGATCTGATTCATGGTTGCTCCCTGCTGGAGACGGCCGCGTCATGCGGCCTCGCTTCGCCTAAACCGGCGGTTTTTTATATCAATAGTGCTAAATTCGAAATTCTAGAGGTTTTTAGCGGGGAATGCAATAAGCCGGGCATTAAGCAGGTTTTATGCAGCCGGAAGGGCGGAGCCGGGAATTTGCTAGCGGAGCTACGGGACCATCAGCTGGGCAATAAAGAAATATACCGCAAAGGCGGACATCACCATGCCATACAGCAGCAAGATCGTCCTGGAGCGGCTCCTGATGTCGAGGTTGGCGCCAAGGCAAGCCAGGGGGATGATGCCGATGCCCAGCGAGATCATGACGGGAATATCCATGTGGCCGAGAGCCGCCGCCGTTGGCGAGCAGTCCCGAGAGGATGCCGATCGCCGCCGACAACAAGAGAACCCGCCAGGCTGGGGGCCGGGGCTCGGCTTGGCGCCCGGCGAACGACTTCTCGGTTATGTCCTTGACGATGAAATCGACCCCGACCACAGCGGCGTGTCGATGCTGCTGCACCGATGCCGAAAAAAGCGGACACGAAGCCGGTGACGCAACCGATGAGGATGGCCAGCAGGCTCACGGCAAACCCCGCCTTTCATCCATCGCCCCGCGTTTCATGCCTGCGGCGATCTTAACCAATTCTTCACGATTTCGAGACAATTCCGAAACAAGTTTTAGGTAAATTTTTATCAGGTTCTATCAAAATGCAGGGGTAAGCATGAGTAACAGTATTGTTCAGAAGCCTAATCGTTTTTTACAGATAATCATGGCCATTTCCGGGGCGGTTGCGTTGATCCTTTTAGTAACAGCGCTTGCGGGTTGCGGAAGCGAAAGTGCTTCACTGGCCACTGACACCGGCGGCCGCCTGCAATTGGCTCAAACCAGTTTCGATTTCGGCTCGGTTCCTGTCAACCAGCAGGTGGAGCACGAATACGGGATCAAGAACGTGGGCTCCGGTACGTTGCAACTGGGTCAACCTCTAGTCAAGCGCCTGGAAGGATGCTGAAACGCCGAGGCTGCCGTGGGTTCCACGGCCCTGAATCCCGGAGAAAGCACAACGCTGAAAGTAACGATACTGATGCACAAGGGCATGGGCGGAATGCATCTCTTCTCCGTGGCGCTTCCTTCTAATGACCCCGGCGCTCCCCCGGCGGTTTCCGCCCGGGTAAATTATTTGGACAATTAAATGGCCCGATACATCGATCCGGATGCCGGTCTTGCCGGACAAGCCAGTAGAAATCCGCGCGAGGACGGTGGTCACAGCGGCATCGACGTCCTGCTTCGCTGGCGAATGTATCCGGGCCTCCTGCATCTGTTTTTCTATGCAATGCTCGCGGTTATTGTGTACTTCGCCTTCGCCCCCCAGCACAGTGAAGAAAATATCGCGACTGCACTCGTCTGGAAGCTTTGGTGGCCGGCGCTACCGTTCCTTATTTTGCTGGGCGGACGCATCTGGTGCGGCGTCTGTCCCTTCGGCGGAGCCGCTGACGCTGCCGGCAGACTGAGAAAGAACCAGCCTCATGCGCCTAGAGTTATTCGGAGCGCCGGGCCATGGCTGGGACTGGCCTCGGTATTTCTTTTCGGCCTCTCCTTTCTGTCATTCGGGCTGGAGGCGAACGCACGCGCCACGGGCCTCATATTGATCCTCATGACGACGGCTGCCTTTGGTCTTTCGCTCCTTTGGCGAGGCCGCAGCTTTTGCCGGTACTTGTGTCCTGTTGGCTTGATCACCCGCGTTTACTCTTTCTTCTCCATGATCAGGGTGAGCGGCAGCGGCATCGGGCATGCCGGCGGCAAACGTTGCCCCGCCGGGCAGGCGCCGGCGGCGCTCAGGCAACCAAGCCAGTGCCAGCTGTGTGGCGGCTGTTTAAAGTGCGATGGACCGGGCGGCGTTACAACCAGTTTCAGCCTTGGATCTCCGCGGCAGCCGGCTAGCAAAGAATTCGGCGCCATCGAAGCGGGCATCTCATTATTGCTTATGGGACTAATGGCAGCCGACTCGGTTCGCATGACTTCATTGTTTGCCCGCTTCCAGCAGGCAATGCTGCCATTTTTTGGATTTAACTACAGGTTGACTGTTGTTGCGGGCGTCACTGGCCTTGCGGCTGCAGTCGCCGGCTTGGCGGTTCTCGTATTATTCATTGCGAAGCCCGGCCGCCGGTTGTTGACTCTCACCGGTGCCAGTTTTACCGTCCTTCCGTTAACCCTGGGTGTTTTCCTGTCACTGGCAGTACAGCATCTCTGGTCTGGCGGATGGCCTGCGCTTCAGACCATGCTGGTGGAATTCCGCCTTGTCAGCTGGTCCGGCCATATGCCGCCCACGAATGTTTACTTATTCAGCTGGCCGCTCAAACTCATGCAGCTGGGCCTGCTCGGCACAGGCTTGATGTTATCGCTCTCGCTTGCCGGTAAAAGGCTTCCGGGAAAAGACTCCGCAACTACGAGCGCATCCAGCGGCAGGACTGCCTGGATGCACCGGGCAGTGATTCTTGCCTCGGCTGCCGGCTTTGGCTTTTTATTCATCCTTCCCATGAGCGGAGCCTGTTAGCATGAAGCGGCAATCATGTAAATGTAGTAAGTCATGCAAACGCCAGATCTCCATCCTGGCTGTCTCCCTCCCGGCATTCCTTTTGCTACTTGCTTTGATCGTTGGTGGCTGCGGGCAGACCAGTGCCGGCACACAGGACAGCGGCGCAGCTGATATAAAATTCCCGGATTTCGCCTATCGCTCGGAAGAGGCGCTGGCGGGTTATAGGATCGCTGCGGTCAATCAGGACATCCTGGAACAAGTGCCATGCTACTGCGGCTGCGTGCGAGACCCTGAGAAGTACCAGAACCTAAAAGACTGCTTCTATAACCGCAACACCGGGGGCTTTGACGAGCATGCGGCCGGTTGCACAACCTGCCTCGATGAGGCTGGGGATATCGGCCAATGGAAACAGGACGGTCTTTCAGTGAAGGATATCCGCCAGCGCATCGATGAGAAGTATTCTGAACGCGGCGAGCCTACCCGGACGCCGCCTGTCCCTTAAATCCGGCAATCGCCTTTTCGGCGGCCTCATATCCGGCCTGGAAATATAACCACTCTCATTTAA
>JAJZQT010000053.1 GCA_021803005.1 Actinomycetes bacterium | reverse complement strand
AAATCGATGGTAACATTGTAGTCTGGCCTGCGAATACGCAGGTTAAAATGAAGGATCTTTCTACGGGTATAACTCAGCAGGTATCAAACAGCACCGCTTCATACGTGAACAGGCCGGCTGTTTCAGCTGGACATATTATTTGGGAAGACGAAAGAGATGGACCCAGGACTATCTACCAGAACAGGCTCGGGGATACGGCGATAACGTTGGCGAATAAATATAAACCGGAATTAAAAATGGCTAAATATGATTATTTCTTGCCAATGCCAGTTGAGCAATTTGTAAATATGCCAGGAACTGTTTTGACTACGTTGAATAGGAACATTACTAATCAAAAACCCACAATTTCTGATTTGGCGAGTTGTGCTCCTGCCGAATGTAGTGCTGTCGATTTGCCTGGCAGTGCCATCGATGCTATGGGGGGAATTACCAGTTCTCATATAAACGAAGCATACGTAATAAATAATTATGCTACGCCTTATATGACTGGAATAATGTACCCTTATACCGTTTACGCTCGAGTCGTGTCAAGACCGGCGGGCAATACCGATTCTTTCATACAGTATTGGATATTCTATTACGCTAATAATCACCCCCAGCTTTTCCATGAAGGAGATTGGGAGCTTATCCAGATTGATCTCGGCAATAAACTACAACCTACTCGGATTGCTAACAGTCAGCATGGTGGCGGCAAATGGCGGCGTTGGGAAGGCCCTGGCAAGGTTGAAAAGACCAGCAGCAACCCCAACCGCCCTGTTGTCTACGTTGGGTATGGATCTCACGCTAATTATTTTTATCCCGGAGATCATATTGTATTCGATCAAAATTTAGTCATTAACGATTTTCAAGTAGTTGACACCACCAATAACGATGGCAATACATTGAATGATCCGGATAAGCCCTCTCCCTCGGGACTCAACACATCTATTACCGTACTTCCCGAAGTTGAGCATTCCTCCGGTACAAGTTTTGATTGGCTGCGGTATGAGGGATTATGGGGTGAATTCACCGGAGCCTTCTTGGGCGATTCCGCTGGTCTATATTCAATTTGCTGTGAGCGAAATGGCTCGCAAAATCCACCAATGCAAGCATACTGGAATAATGCATTTGATTGGTCGAACAACACTAATAATTGTGAAGGTTGCCAAGACGCGCTTAGTCAGGGAACCGAAACTGAAGGTACAGCAGAATCACCCGTCGATATCAGTTTCTTTGATTCCCAGGGTAGACACACCGGCAAGAATCCTGACGGCAGCATTGATCAGCAAATCCCAAACTCCGAATATCTGGAATATCCAGAACTGCACAGAAAGAGCATTATAATTCACAGCAATGATATAAATTCGGGCTATAGATTCGTAGCTACGGGCAACGGTACCGGCACCGCCGATCTTATCGTTACTGCTCCTGATCATTCCATCAACAGCGTTGATACCCTCAATTACAACGCTATTGAGGTTAATCCCTCGACGAAGATTTCTATGTCTCTTGATTCAGGCAAGAACTATGATGCGGCCATCGATGTTTATGGCGATGGCATGAGCGTGACTCAAAAAGCACCCGATACGACAACCACCAACAGCGTCGATTTTACTTCTCCGGCTCAGGTGTCTGATCTAAATGCAATGGGAACCGCAGCAGGTAGCGCCGCTCTGACATTCACTGCGCCGGGCGATGATGGAAACACAGGAACTGCGACATCATACGATGTTCGATACTCAACCTCTGCGATCACCGATCAATACTGGAATAACGCAATTCCAGCTAGTGGCATGCCAACGCCTCTGGTTGCAGGAAGTACGGAGAACATCACGATTAGCGATCTAAACCCTGGTACCACATACTTTTTTGCAGTGAAGGCGATGGACAAAGCAGGACTCTTTTCACCAATTTCAAATGTAGTGTCCGCGCGCATTCCGATTACCACGACGACAACGGGTGCAGCAACCGCAGTTTCATCATCCTTAGACTCCATAGCCGTATCAGCGCCTTACACCGGCGATGAAAACTCAGACGGAGCGGCCTTCATCCAGTACAAGCTCTCAGGCGACGCTTCCTGGAACGAGTACGGCACTGTCGCCCATCCGGCAACCACTGCTACCATTTCAGGACTGACAGAAAATGCTGCCTACGATGTCTATGTGACCTATCAGGATCCGGATGGCGTCAACGGAACCGCAGGTCAGCAGATTAGCGCCGTCCAGTTGCCCGCGCCGCCATCTGCCTCTGCTGTCGGACCCTCGGGCACTATCTTTGGTGGCACAGCGACAGTAAGCGCCAATCTTTCGGCGGGATATGGCATTAACCCGGCGGCAGTCTCTGTTACTCTCGATGGCAACGTGATTTCCGGCTGCACTGTAACCACCAGTGCTCTTTCCTGCCCGGTCAGCGGTCTAACCTTCGGACCGCATGTGATCGGCGGCTCTGTTGGCGATAACGCCGGCAACACAGCACCAATTACAGGCTCCTTTAACGTGGGTGACAACACGGCGCCAGCGGTGGCAGACGTACTTCCCACAGATACCGTCTATGGCGGTTCAGCCATTGTCGGAGCCGATTACAGCGATCCAGGAATAGCCAGCGGTATAGATACCGCCTCCGTAGTGGTTTACTTGGACGGGAATGAGATAAACGGCTGCGCGGCTAATGAGACAAACGTCTCCTGTGAGACCAGCGGCCTAGCCTCCGGCACACACACCATTACCGGCTCGGTTGCAGACAACTCCGGCAACGTCACGCCTTTTAGCGGCAGTTTCTTGATGATTGAGTGGTCCCAGGCTTCAGTCATCTACCAGTCGGGCCTAATTCCTTCCCAGCCGAGCCTTTACCAGCTTACTGACGGGCGTACCCTGCTTGTCTATACCGAGCAGTTTACCAATGCCCTAAAGTTCGAGGTTTCCTCCGACGGTGTAAACTGGCAGGTGCCCCGGGGCTCCACCGGCACCATTCCCTACGCCGCCGGGACGCAGCCAAGTATTACCCAGCTCTCATCGGGACAAATCGTAGTGAGCTACGCAAATTATGTCTATAACCCGTTCCTTGGCCATTACGTTTGGAATATCTCAATTACAAGCTCAAACGATCTGATTAACTGGTCCTGGCCTAGCGGAGCCTGGGTTTCTGATTCTCTGGCCCCTACAGTTACCGCGCTGGACAATAACCAGATGCTTTTAACCTACGCCAGGCAAACAGCGCCCAACCCCGGCACCGTTAAAACCAAGATAGGCACCTGGAACGGCAGTTACTTTAGCTGGGGACTCTCTGAGACGCTGGTTTACGGCGACTCCCATTACAACTCCAAGCCCAGCGTGGCCAACCTGGGAAACAATGAAATCCTCTGCGTCTTCTATCAGGACACCGTCTATCATGACAACAACGACATCCTGGCCAGAAATATCTATGCCGTGCGCTCAACGGACGGGGGCGTCACCTGGCAAAATCAGACGCCCACGCCGGTCTATACCGGACCCGGCGCCGATTTCTGGCCTTCGCTTATTAAGCTAAGCGACGGCAGAGGAGTCTGCGCTTTTACCACCAGTGACGGGGGCAGTGTCGACCAGCTAAATATCGAGATGGTGATCTCTTCCGACAGAGGCTACACCTGGGGAAACCCGCAGATGATATCTTTGGCCGGTTACTCAGAGTCATGGCCCGCCCTTGCCCAAAGACCCGACGGCTCGCTTATCGCTGTCTGGGACAGTGACCCAAGTCAGGTGAGCAATATGTATTATCTGTATTCGAGCCGGTTGATAGTGCCGTAAATATCTGTGCGATACCTAATAACAGAGAAGAAATATATGCGATCTCAGAATAAGCTTCTATTGAAAAGAAGAAAATTTCTATTTTAGAGGGAAGTTATGTCTTCTGAAAAAGAATTAAAGTCAAAAAGAGTGGTTTTCAATCTTATCTGGCTCGTTTCTTGGCTTGTCCTTTCTTTTGTTTATAATTATTTTCCACCACTAGCCTCCGTTGCCAAGTCTTGGCCTGAGTGGCTTAAGGTAATAGTCGGTCTTGGCCCAGTACTTATTGTTCAGATTGTCCTTCACGCATTTCTTCTTAATCGCAAATTTCCATCATTGAAAAAATCAAATCTATATTGGGTAATTGCCATGCCGCTTGTGTTTCTAATATTGATATTTGTAGTTATCGATTTGTATATTTGGAGCTCCTATTCGCATGGCCCTTTTCCCGATTGAGTGAATTCAATAAGGTCAAACAATTCCCACAATTTTACGCAAAGACCGATTCATTTGTACCCCGTGTGTTTTGGAATCTCCGTTAAGCCACGTTAAGTCGATTTCCCGTTTCCCCTCCGATACCCTTACACTCTAATGAGAACCCTTTTATAGCCGCATCGTATTGATCGCTTTCTTTCTCAAAGAACATCCAACCTATCTTTCGCTGGCGTCGGAGCTCGCTAAGGGCGGGGCCCGCGCCTATGCCCCTTCATTTTTCCAGGGATGCCTGCTGGCCTCACTTCACGAGGAACTCTGGTCCGACGAGGTGCTGGTAGTGGTGGCGCCGGGTCCGGCCGAGGCCGCCCGGCTGGCCGATGACCTCAAGGCTTTTGCCGGCGAGGCGCCGGTGCATCTGCTGCCGGCGAGGGGTTCCGCGCCCGGCAGCCAGATGATTCCTTCCAGCCAGGCGGTGGGCCTGAGGCACGCGGCTCTGGCGGAGCTGGGTGCGGCGCACGGCGGTAAGGGGCACGGCGGTAAGGGGCACGGTAAGCCCGGCATCATCGTCGCCGAGACGGCGGCCCTGCAGGAGCGTGGGCTCGATCCGCAAGCGTGGCCGCAGCCGCTGGCGATCAGCGGCTCGCATGACCCGGGTTATGAAACTGCCATCGAGCGGCTGGCGGAACTTGGTTACGAGCGGGTCCCCCAGGTCGAGGACCGCGGCCAGTTCGCCGTGCGCGGCGGCATCATCGATTTCTTTCCCTCGACCGACTCCACGCCGGTGCGCCTCGAGTACTGGGGCGACGAGTTCGATTCCCTGAAGCGGTTTTCTCCCTATACGCAGCGGTCGCTGCTGGCGGAAGAGGCCGTGACCGTTTATGCGGCCAGGGAGCCGGAGGGATCGATTGGCAGCGAACCCGAGGGAGTTGCTGCGGGCGAGACTGAAAAGCTTGATGAAGTTTTGCTTGGTACGATCGGCTCCGGCTGCAGGCTGGTGCGGCTCGATCCCGAGCGGGCCGCCAGAGCGGCCGTTTCGAATTGGGAAGACGCGGTTGATACTTCCTCCGAGGAAGAGGCGGCGGCTCACCTGATTTCCCCGGAAAAGCTTGAAGAGCAGCTGGCGAACGCGGGCACGGCGGGAAGGGCGAAAGCCGGAGCAGCCAAGGCGAAATCCGGCGCCGCTCTCATCCTCGAGAGCCTGCCGGCGGAGCAGCCCCTCATTTTTAACGTCAGCGGCTTTACCTTCGCCTCGCGCAAGCCGGCCGAAGCGCTGCGACAGATCAACCGCATGGTCAAAGATGGTTTCCGCATCTTCGTCCACTTTTCCAGCGAGGGCGCCGCGCGGCGAGCCGAGCATCAGCTGGAGGGCAGCGCCCGTCTGCTCAAGCGCGGCGACCTGGTTCCGGCCGAGCCCGGCGCCTACCTGCTGGCGGCGCCGACCCCCGCCGGTTTCATCAGCCGCGAGCTCAAGCTGGCGGTCTGTGGCGAGCGCGCCCTGATACGGCCCAGCCGCGCCGCCCGCAGCCAGCAGCTGACCATCGCCGGGCGGGCGATCATGAGCTTCCGCGACCTGACGCCGGGCGATTTCATCGTCCACGAGGACCACGGCATCGGCGTCTTTGAATCGGTGGAGACCAAGACCGTCTCCGGCATCACCCGCGACTACCTGCAACTGCGCTTCAAGGGCGACGACCGCCTGTTCGTTCCCCAGGAGCAGATCTCCAAAGTTTCGCGCTACGTGGGGGCGCAGTCGGGCGAGCCGCCACTCAACAAGCTGGGCGGCCGCGCCTGGGAGCTGGCCCGCGCCAAGGCCCGCGGGGCGGCGCGCGAGATGGCCGGCGAGCTGCTGCAGCTTTATTCCGTGCGCCAGAACCTGGTCGGATACGAGTTCGGCCCCGACGACCAGTGGCAGACCGAGCTGGAAAAGGCTTTTCCTCATGAGGAGACTCCCGACCAGGCCTCGGCGATTGAGGACGTCAAGGACGACATGGAGTCGCCGCATCCGATGGACCGGCTCATCTGCGGCGACGTCGGCTACGGCAAGACCGAGGTGGCGCTCAGGGCCGCGTTCAAGGCGGCCTCGCAGGACAAGCAGGTGCTGATGCTGGTGCCGACGACGATCCTGGCGCTGCAGCATTACAATACTTTTAAGGAACGCTTCGCAGCGTATCCTGTGAATGTCGAGATGATCTCGCGCTTCCGCACCCAGGCCGAGAGCCGCCGCATCGCCGCGGCTTTCAGCGAGGGGAACGTCGACGTGCTCATCGGCACCCACCGCCTGCTCTCAACCGACGTCGTGCCCCACGACCTGGGGCTGGTTATTGTTGATGAAGAGCAGAGATTTGGTGTGGCGCAAAAGGAGATGCTGAGGCAGCTGCGGCTTCAGGTGGACGTCTTAAGCCTCTCGGCGACGCCGATCCCGCGCACGCTGCAGATGTCGCTCTCGGGCATCCGTGACATCTCGGTGATGGAGACGCCGCCGGCGGGGCGTTACCCGATCAGGACCTACGTCGGCGAGTATGAGGACGAGCCGGTGACGCAGGCTATCACGCGGGAAGTGGCGCGCGGCGGGCAGGTATTTTTCCTGCATAACCGGGTGGAGTCCATCGCTGAGAAGGCGGCGGAGCTGCGGGCGCTGATGCCCGGCGTCAGGTTCCTGGTGGCCCACGGGCAGATGCATGAGAAAGAGCTTGAGAAGGTGATGGTCTCGTTTTTGAACCGTGAGGCCGATGTGCTCGTTTGTACCTCGATTATTGAGAGTGGTCTGGACATCCCCACGGCCAACACCCTCATCGTCGACCGCGCCGACATGCTGGGGCTGGCGCAGCTCTACCAGATCCGCGGGCGCATCGGGCGCTCCGACGTGGTGGCGCATGCATATCTTTTCTATCCGCCCTACGCCGAACTGACACGCGAGGCGATGGCGCGGCTGTCGACTCTCTCCGACTATACCGAGCTGGGCTCGGGCTTCCGCATCGCCATGCGCGACCTCGAGATCCGCGGCGCCGGCAACCTGCTGGGCGACGAGCAGTCGGGTCATGTGGCGGCGGTCGGCTTCGACATGTACTGCGACCTGCTGCGGCAGGCGGTGGCGGAGCTGCAGGGGCAGCCGTTCGAGGAATTCCGGGCGGCGCGGCTCGACGTCGACGTCGACGCCTACATTCCGGGCGATTATGTTCCTTATGAAGCGGCGCGCATCGACGTGCACCACCGCATCGCCGGCGCCCGCGACGAGGAATCGCTCGAGTCGATCTCCGACGAGCTGCGCGACCGTTTCGGCGAGGTCCCGGAAGTGGTGGAGAACCTGATTGAGATGCAGCGCATCCGGCTGAAAGCCGCCGTTATGGGCGCCGCCTCGGTCATTTACCGGCGGGGAAGGCTCGAGCTCGGGGACATCCGCCTGGAGAACGAGCAGCGCCAGGCGCTGGAGGAGGCGGAGGTCCAGTTTGCTTATCATCCGCTCCGGCGCCTGTTGGTATTGTGGCCGCCGGAAGAGGAGTCGCTTTCTACGCTAAGCACAACGCTTGATGCTATAATTGATCGTCTTTTTACTTCGATGGCAAACCTATAGTCTGAATGGGAGACTTATTATGATGAAGAAAATCATTCCTGTAATCCTGATCCTGGCGGCGGTGCTAGTCTGGGCCGGCTGTGGCGGCCTTCCCAAGAGCGCTGTGGCCTCGGTCAACGGCAAGGTCATCACCCGTGAGGATCTCGACCGCGCCGTGCAGGATCTGCAGACCCAGTACGGCCAGAGCCTGCCGGCCAGCGATTCGCCGCAGTACGCCGACCTGCAGAAGCAGGTTGCCGAGCGGCTGGTGAACGAGGAGATCCTCTGGTTTGAGGCTGACAAGATGAACATCACCGTCAGCGATGACGAGATCAACCAGCAGATCGACCAGTACAAGCAGCAAATGGGTGGCGACGATGCTTTCAACCAGAAGCTGTCGGACAACAACATGACCCTGGACCAGCTCAAGGACCAGGTGCGCAAGGGGCTCCTGTTCCAGAAGCTCTATCCCGAGGTGACCAAGGACGCGGCGCCGGTAACCGACGAGCAGGCCAAGGCCTATTACGACGCCAACCCGACGCAGTTCCAGAAGCCGGAACAGCGCCACGTGTGGCATATCCTCGTGGCTGATGAGGCCACGGCCAATTCGATCAAGGCCCAGCTCGATGCCGGCGCTGATTTCGCGACGCTGGCCAAGCAGAGCTCGACCGACCCGGGCAGCAAGGACAAGGGCGGCGACCTCGGATTGGTGCCCTCGCAGAACAGCGGCTTCGTGGCCGAGTTCGAGACGGCCATGGACGCGCTCGCCGTCAACCAGATCTCGGCGCCGGTGAAGTCGCAGTTCGGTTTTCACATCATCAAGGTGACCGAGATCATACCGCCGGGGCAGCAGACCTTCGACGAGGCCAAGGCCGATCTCGAGCAGGGACTGGCCACGGAAAACCAGCGGACCGCCTTTGAAGCCTGGTTCAACGGTATCAAGGGCAACTACGATATCGAGTACGCCGAGGAGTTCCAGCCCACGCCGACAGATACGACTCCGACCACGGATACGGGTGCGGCCCCGGCCGGTGCGACCACGGCTCCAGCCGCGGACGCTACCCAGGCTCAGCCGCAGACAGCGCCGTAAGGTTGCTTTGACACGGCCGGGCCGCGGCACAGGCTGATCAAAGACCTCTGTCGGCGCGGCCGTCATACGATAGAATCCAGGGGCGCAAGCGAAGCTTGCGCCCCTGTTGTGTAAATAAGGAATATTGGCAAAAGGAAATTGGAATCAAAAGAGGCAATTCTGGGGATTGGGTCCCGGCGCAGTTTCGAGGGAGACTTTTTGACAGCAGACAACAAGGAACCCGATCGCGACGAACTGGCTGCCGTGCTGCTCGAGCTCGATGAGGTCGTGCGGCGGCTCAGGCGCGACTGCCCCTGGGACCGCGAGCAGAGCGTCAACGACATCGTCACCCACACGCTCGAGGAGACCTTCGAGCTGATCGACGCCGCCCACGCCGGCAACGGCGAAGAGGTCACCGGCGAGCTGGGCGACCTGCTCTTCCACATCTTTTTCATGGCCTGTCTGGCCGAGGAGAACGGCTGGGGCGATCTGGCCGGCATCACCCGCAGCATCATTGACAAGCTGGTGCGGCGGCATCCCCACGTCTACGGCGAGGCGGCCGCCGGGAGCGCCGCCGATGTCGTCGACCGCTGGGAGCGCATCAAGCGCGAGAAGGAAGGCCGCGAGGGTATCTTCCACGATGTTCCCTCGTCACTGCCCTCGGCGCTCTTTGCCCAGAGGCTGCAGGCGCGGGCCGCCGCGGTCGGCTTCGACTGGGACCTGGCCGAGCCGGTCTTCGAGAAGCTGGAGGAGGAGACCGCCGAGCTCAGGGTGGCGCTGGCGGCCGAGGAGCCCCAGCCCGAGGGCACCGACAAGAAGCGCGGCCCCGGGACCGAGGCCTATCACGAGGTCGGCGACATGCTCTTCGCGGTGGTGAACCTCTCGCGCAAGCTGCGGGTCGATCCGGAGCTGGCCCTGCGCAGCGCCGCCGGGCGCTTCCGGGGGCGGGTCGAGCTGGCGGCGGAGCTGGCGGCCGCGGACGGCCAGGACTTCAAGCGGTTGCCTCTGGACCGTCAGGAAGAATATTATCAGCGGGCGAAAAAACTATAGGGACGTTGGTTGCCATTGTTGAAATACTCTCGCAATGGGATCGTAAGTTCCAGCCATCATTGAAGTATTTCAACAATGGCAACCAACGTCCCTAAACCAACGTCCCTAAACCAACCAACGTCCCCCTGGAGGTAACAGATGTCCATGATCATTGACGTGCACGCGCGGCAGATCCTTGATTCGCGCGGCAATCCCACCGTGGAAGTGGAAGCGGAGCTGGCCGACGGCTCTACCGGGCGCGCCGCGGTGCCCTCCGGCGCCTCGACCGGGACTTTCGAAGCGGTGGAGCTGCGCGACGGCAACCAGAAGATCTATGGCGGCAAGTCGGTGCTAAAAGCCGTCGACAATGTCAACGGCCCCATCGCCGAGGAGATCGTCGGCCTCGAGGCCAGCTCCCAGCGCGACCTCGACGAGATCCTCATCGCCCTGGACGGCACGCCCAACAAGGGCAAGCTCGGCGCCAACGCCATCCTCGGCGCCTCGCTGGCGGTCGCCCGCGCTGCCGCGGTCAGCGCCTGCCTGCCGCTCTGGCAGTACCTGGGCGGCGTCGGCGCGCACGTGCTGCCGGTGCCGATGATGAACATTCTCAACGGCGGCGCCCACGCCGACAACAACGTCGACATCCAGGAGTTCATGTGCGTGCCCGTCGGCGCCAAAAGCTTTGCCGAGGCGCTGATGATGGGCGCGGGTGTCTTCCATGCATTAAAGGCGGTGCTGCAGAAGGACGGCCACAACACCAACGTCGGCGACGAGGGCGGCTTCGCGCCGAACCTGGGCTCGAACACCGAGGCGGTCGAGTACATCATCAAGGCGATCAAGAAGGCCGGTTACAGGCCGGGCAAGGATGTATCCATCGCCATGGATCCGGCGGCCAGCGAATTCTTCAGGAAGGGCAAGTACGTCCTGGCGGGCGAGAGCCGCAGCCTGTCGCCCCGGCAGATGGTTGACTTCTATGCCGATCTGGTTGAGAACTACCCCATCGTCTCCATTGAGGACGGCATGGCCGAGGAGGACTGGAAAGGCTGGACGCTGCTGACGGAAAAGATCGGCGGCCGCTGCCAGCTGGTGGGCGACGATCTCTTCGTCACAAATACCGGGCGCCTAAAAAGAGGAATTGACGCGGGCGTGGCAAATTCTATACTCATCAAAGTGAACCAGATCGGTACGCTATCGGAAACCCTGGACGCGGTCTCGATGGCGCTGACGGCAGGATACACGGCGGTCATCTCGCACCGTTCGGGCGAGACGGAGGACACGACCATCGCCGATATCGCGGTAGCCACCAACGCCGGCCAGATCAAGACAGGGGCTCCATCCCGTACCGACAGGGTTTGCAAATACAACCAACTGTTGCGCATTGAGGAGCAGCTGGGCGACGTGGCGATTTATCCTGGCGCCACGGTTTTTCCCCAGGCCCAGTAGCTCGGCGGGGCGCGGCGGCCTTTCAGGTTGCCTCGCGCCAGAACGGTTTTT
>JAJZQT010000052.1 GCA_021803005.1 Actinomycetes bacterium | reverse complement strand
CTTTCACCCCGATTTTGTTGCCTTCGCCCCAATTAACTGTAAAAAAAATTATAGGTGGCAAGCAACCAATCCTCGTCCTGCCAGGATGCAGCGCGCTTGGCGGTTTTCGAGACGACATCTACCGGAGCTTTTTCATGCCGCGCCCTTTTAGGCGCGGAACCATTCCTGCCGCGTGCGGGCGCTGCTTATGAATCTCAACCCTTTCTTGATTCCCCGGGCCGGCTTCTGGTTTCTATCCTTGTCCTGGGTGCTTTTCTGCGCCTTATTGTCCTGGGCCGTGACAGCCTCTGGTTCGATGAGCTGTATGTGGTCATGATCAATGGGTTTCCACTGGGAGACATGATCCGCGAGGTGCTGGCCGCCGCGCACCTGCCACTATACCATTTGACGTTGCGCGTCCGGCTGCTGGCGGGGGAAAGCGAGGCCTGGATACGGCTGCCATCAGCGATAGCCGGGATGGGAACGATCGTCTTCACTTATCTGGCGGCCAGGGAGATTTTCTCCCGGCGGGTCGCGCTGTGGAGCGCCGCCCTGGTGGCGGTTTCTCCCTACCTGGTCTTTTACTCGCGTGCAACCACCTTTTACGCCTTCATGATCGCGCAGACCGGCCTCCTGACGGACGAGCCGGTACTGGCCCAGGTTCTGGGCCGGTCGTGGAAGCTAGAACGGGAACAGGATTATGACAATTATCAGCTTTTGGTCTATCGGCGTCTGGACACGCAGCCTTCGATTTGACCCGGCAGCGACAGATCCGGTTTTTGCCTGGACCCGGCGGCTGACATCGCCGGTAACCGCCGTTTCTGTTATGAAGCGCTATATTGTAAAATATTGTGATGCCTTTTGACAGGAACTAATAACAGGGTCACCGTAGCCGTCATGGCTCGTAACGAAGAAGCAACCATCGCCGGCGTCATCCGCTCGGTTTTGCCTTTCGCCCAGGAAACCATCGTCGTCGATGGCAATTCGACCGACAACACCCGCGACATCGCGCAGTCTCTGGGGGTTAAGGTTTTCCAGGATAACGGCCGTGGCAAGGGTGACGGCGTGCGCAAGGCGATCGAAGTTGCCGAGGGAGACGTCATCGTTTTTTTTGACGCGGACGGCTCCCATGACGCTGGAGATATCACCGCCCTGGCGTCGCCCATCCTGGCGGGCGAAGCGGACCTGGTCGTAGCGTCGCGCTGGAAGGGTGGCAGCGATGAGCTGGGTGGTGACTGGAGCATGTTCGTCCGCAGCACCGGCAGCGCCTTTATCGCCATGCTCATCAACAGCCGCTGGGGAGTTCATCTCACCGACTGTGAGAACGGCTTCCGGGCCATCTCCAGAAAGGCGGCCCGCTCCATCGGCCTGGTCGAGGACGGCTTCACCATCGAACAGGAAATGGTGATGAAGTGCCTCAAGCATGGGTTCAGGGTTTCTGAAGTACCATCGCACGAATATGTGCGGCAGGCGGGCGAATCCCAGATAAAGGTCTGGAAGGTGCTGCACACGTTCGCCTGGAACTTGGTCAAAAATCTTTTTTAGGGACCGGTTTTTATTGCGGGACCGCTCCGGAAAGACCGACTTGTCTATGACAATTTGACAATCTATCAACGGGTGAGACAATGAGAGTTTACTTCCTAAACCCGCCTGCCGACGGCGGCGTCAACCTGGTCAGGGAAGGCCGATGCATGCAGCGTACCTCGACCTGGACCGCTGTGTGGTCGCCGATCACCCTGGCTACTTCAGCGGCAGTGCTGCATGACGAAGGCTTCGAGGTCAAGCTGACCGACGGCAGCGTCGAAGACCTGGACCGCGATGCGGTCCGCAGGATCATCGCCGAGTGGCAGCCATCGCTGGTAGTCATCAACACGGCGACATCGTCTGTGGAGTCCGATCTCGCCATCTCGGATCTGGTCAAGGGAGTCAACCCGGAGATCAAGACCCTGGCTCTGGGCATCCATCCCAGCGCGCTTCCGGACAACTGTTTCGAGCTCAACGGCAGCATCGACATGCTCGTGCGAGGCGAGCCCGAATACACTGTTCGCGACGCGGCCCTGGCCGTCCGCTCTGGCAGCGGCCTCGCAGGAATCCAAGGGCTTTCCTATCGCGAAGCCGGTACGGTGCACCACAACGAGGCGCGGCCATTCATCGAAGACCTGAATGTGCTTCCATATCCAGCCTGGGACCTGATAGACACCGGTCTTTACCGGCTGCCGGTCACCGGCAAGCGTTTTCTGCTGGTGGGAACTGCGCGGGGCTGCCCTTACGGCTGCAAGTACTGCACCAACAAGGTTTATTACGGCGCCCCGGTCCGACAGCGCTCGCCTGAGAGGATCGCCGACGAGATTGAATGGGCGGGCCGTGAGTTCGGCATCAAGGACTTCCTCTTCTGGTCGGAATCTTTTACCACGGACCAGACAAATGCCATCGAAACGTCGAAGGAAATAACACGCCGCGGCCTTGATGTCCACTGGGTCTGCAACAGCCGTGTTGACACCGTTTCCGAAGAGCTGCTTAGGGCAATCAAGGAGGCGGGCTGCTGGATGATCGGCTTCGGCATCGAGTGCGGCAACCAGGAGATACTCGATGCAATGAAGAAGGGGACGACGCTGGAGCAGGCGAGGAAGGCCGTGAAGATGGCACACGATGCCGGGCTCGAGGTGACCGGCCATTGCGTGCTGGGCCTTCCCGGCGAGACCGAGGAGACGATGAAGGAGACGTACAAATTCGCCAAGGAACTCAAGTTGGACTATGCCTCTTTTTACTGTGCTGTCGCTTTTCCGGGTTCCAGACTCTACGGGGAATGCCTGGAAAAGGGCTTTTTCGACACGACCGACTGGTCGCAGTTCGAGCAGAATTATTCGATCATCACCACGCCCACACTCTCGGCCGATTCGGTGATGAAGGCGCGGGAAAAGACGGCCCTCCTTTTTTATATGCAGCCGCGCATAATAAAGAACAACATCCTGAAGATCCGGTCGCCCCGTGACCTGACGCCTTTCTTTCATTCGCTGAAGAGTTATCTGAAGCACACCCGCTGATGGCGTGACCGCCGCGCTGCCTTACTAAAGTTGCTCCAATCGGACTAGCCGCAAAGATGAGGAAATTTGCCTTGAACCTGGTTTGGTTCGGCCGATAACAGCCATCCATGTTATTTTCAAAGCGGACATCTGGTAAAGACGGTCCCGGGTCTCGGACCGGCTGGTGGACAGCCGGTAGGATCCTGGTACTGATCTCGCTGGCAGTCTTCGTCATTCGCCTGCTATCAATTCCTTTCCGGCATATGGTCCAGTTCGACGAGACGGCCTACCTGCGGATGGCCGAAAATCTGGCTCAGGGGATGAAACCTTTTGATATCAGCGGCATGACCGACACGCATTACGCCCCTCTGCTGCCCATGCTGATCGTGGTGCTTAATCTCGTGTTCCACAACTTTATTCTTTCCGGTTATTTGGTGGTCGCCATTTTCGGGGCGCTACTGGTGGTTCCGGCCTATTACCTGACTCGGGAGTTGATCGGCGAAAGGGTCGGGCTGATGGCGGCGGCGCTTACCGGGCTTACGCCCTTCTTCATCGGAACTTCGGAGTACATCTACACCGAGATGCTGTATATCTTTCTGTTGCTGAGTGCTGTCTATTTCGGATGGGTGATGCTGGCTAGGCGCCGCCTGCTTCACGGCGCGATGGCAGGCTTAACACTGGGGCTGGCGTACCTGGCCAATCCCTCGACGCTGTTTTATTTCGTCATCCTGCTGGTGCTGGTGCCGTTTGTGGCCCTGCGTAAAGGCGGCTGGCAGCGGCTGCTGACCGTGGCCGCAGTTTTTGGCGCGGTCTTTTTGTTGTTTGCAGTGCCCTACATCTGGTATCTGCATCACGAACTCGGGCGGTGGACATACAGCGGCAAGTTCGTTGCCGGCAATATCTACTCGGCCACTTACAACGTTCCTCGCGACAATACCAAGGATTGGGAAAAAGCCCTGTTGCCGCTAAACGACGATGGCACCGAGATAAAGGTGCTACTGCTGGAGCAGGATTCGAATCTGAACAATCCGATCAATTTCGCGCTGCACTTCCCAGTGCAGGCGGCCAAGAATTTCGTAAAACAGCTTTACGTCCTGCACTCGAAGGTGATGCAACAGATATTTCCGCTCTGGCTCCTGCCGCTGCTGGGGCTGGGGTTATTTGCCCGGGGATGGGACCGAAGGCGAGCGGTGGTGATCGGCTATCTTTCGCTGATGACGATGCCGGTGCTGCTGGTGCTGTCGATGTTGACATTTCCCCGCTTCTTCATGCCAGTTATCCCCTTCGGCATGATTTTTGTCGCCATTGGCTGGCGCCAGCTCGAGGATTGGGGCAGGCAGACTGCCGCGAGGATCGCTGACCCTGAACGAGCGCGCCGCTGGCAGCGGCTGGCGCCCTGGATCATCGGAATGCTGGTCGTTGTGCCAGTTCTGGCAATGGGCGCGTTCACGCTGCTGAAACAGAACTATTCCGTGGAGTACAAGGAGGCTGGCCAGTGGGTGAAGGACAACGAGGGTTCTGGCCACACGATCATGGACCGCGAGTTTTCCGCTACCTATTACGCGCGAGGCACCGCCGTGCTGCTGCCCTATGACAGCTATGAACGGACGACAAACTACGCTAGGCTCAAGGGTGTCGACTACATGATCATCGGCAGGCAGGCCATCAACGATTGGCGGCCCGATCTGGCGCGGCTCACCGACAGTGATGCCGCCGCGCACCCCGAGTGGAAGCTGGTCCACAGCTCCAGGCCGGGAACCGGCAAAGAGACGTATGTATTTCAGTTGGTCAAGTAGATGAAGAGACCGGCAATAAAAATCCTCGTGCTCATCTTCGCGGCTGCCGTGATTATCCGGCTGCTGGCGGCGCTCACCCGGCCGATGGTCCAGCTGGACGAGGCCGTCTATGCACGGTTGGCCGAGAACCTGGCGGCAGGGAAGGGCGCCGTCGATCTCACGGGCGCCACCAGCGCGCACTTTTCGCCGCTGTTCCCGCTGATCCTGGCGGTTGTTGGCTTGGTGCTAAACAACTACGTCCTGGCTGGGTACATCACGGTCATAATTTTCGGCAGCCTGATCGTGGTGCCGACTTTTCTGCTCGGCCGCGACCTTTTCAGCGAGAGGATCGGGCTGATGGCTGCCGCACTTATCGCGGTGGTGCCGCTTTTCGTCGACTATTCATCGCGGCTCTACAGCGAGAGCGTCTACGTTTTTTTCCTCCTGCTGGTGCTCTGGTTTGGCTGGTGGCTGCTTAAGGAGGGCCGCCCGCGCGATGGGGTCTACGCCGGGCTAGCCTTGGGTGCAGCCTACCTGGGCAACCCCTCCGCTGTTTTCTACCTCGTTGTGTTCACGGCGCTAGCCCTGATTGTCGGCAGGAAAAAGAGGGCGCTTAGGGCAATGGCCGGGGCTGTGGGCCTGTTCCTCGCCTGCTTCATGCTATTTGCCGTGCCTTACATTATTTTCATCCACAGTGTCTCGGGGCAGTGGACATATACCGGCAAGAAGGCGGACGAACAGATCTTTGCGGCCTCCCGCAATCTGCGCTACGGCTCGCCCGAGTGGGAGAAGCGGGCGATGACCCTGACCGACGACGGCCAGGAAACATGGCTGCTCAGGGCACAAAACAGCGGCGATCTGATGAGTTTCTTTGTCCAGCACCCCCGCGCGGCCGCGAAGACGTTCGTCACCGAGAGCTACGTGTTTTACTCCGAGCAGCTGGAGCGGGTGCTGCCGCTGTGGCTGCTGCCGCTCATCGGACTGGGACTGTTCGTCCAGGTATGGGAGAGGCGCCGCAGTTTGGCGATCGGTTACATCGCCATCATGCTGGCGCCCGTGCCGATCATCCTGGCCATGTACGCCACCGACCGCTTCTTCATGCCATTTTTACCACTGGCCCTGATTCTGGTAGCGCTCGGCTGGCAAAGGTGGGAAGATTGGGCCGGAGAGACCGTCTTGCTTAGCTTACCCTCAGCCGGAGAGCGCTGGCGCAGGCTATCCCGGTGGGCGGTGGGCGCCCTGGTAATTATTCCCGTCCTGGTCTACGCAGTGTCCGGTGTTGCCAGCCAGGGCTACGACACGCAGTACCGTGAAGCAGGAGAATGGATCAAGGCGGAGACGGGCAGCGGCAAGGTGATCATGTCCCGTTGGGAAGCGACCTCGCCCTACTACGCAGGCGGCATCTCGATCACCCTGCCTTATGCGGACTATGACCGCACCGCTGCATACGCCAGAGCGAAGGGCATCGATTACCTGGTGATCGGAAGCCAGGTGGTCCGCGACACCAGGCCCGATCTTTCACGGCTGCTGGAGGACGATGCCAGTCATCCCGAGTGGAAGCTGGTGCACGTCGTGCGTCCCGGGACCGACCAGGAAACCCTTATCTTCCAGCGGAATTAAACCGGTTCCCATCATGAGGTAAATAGCTTGTCGGCCTTCAAGAGGGTTCTGAAAAACTCGGCTTATGTTTTCAGCTCCAAGACGCTTTCCCGCCTTGTGTACACTGGCTTCGTCGTTTACGCAGCCTCCAGGCTGGGACCGGCCGCGTTTGGCGCGCTCTCCTTCGCTCTGGTGATGGTCGAGCTGGCCTCGGCCATCGGCGACATGGGCCTGACGCGCTACGGCTCGCGCGAGCTGGTGCGAAGTTGGGCCGACCGCGCCCGGCTCAGCGGCATCATCCTGGTATTGGAGATACTGACCTCTATGGTCTTCAGCCTCGGCGGGGTTCTTATCGTGTTACTGGCGTCGCCCTCTTCTCCTCAACGGGAACTCCTGCTCCTGGGCATGGTGCCTGTCTTTCTTTCCGGTTTCGTGAACACGGCCGAATCGCTTTTCATCGCCAGCGAGAACTTCTTCTCGGCCTCGCTGTTCAACTTCCTCGGCCGCATAATATTCGTGGCGGCTGGTTTCGCCGTGCTTTCCCGTGGGGGCTCGCCGATGGCGGTCATGTGGGGTTTCACGGCGGGCGTCGTCGCAGAGTCGCTGCTTCGGCTCTTCTACGTGAGCCTGAAGTTGACACGCTTCTCGTTTCGTTTCCCCGCCGCCGCCGTCTCCTCGATGCTGCTTAAAGCGCTGCCGTTTGCAACGGCAGCCGCCGCCAGCATCGCCTTTCTCCAGGTTGGGGTCGTGGTCCTGCGGCTGTTGGAGGATGACACCGCCGTCGGCGTATTCAACATGGCCAATGTCCTGTTCATCCCATTCGTCTGGATCTCAGTGACGTTGGGCCGCACTATCTTTCCGTCATTCGTCTCGCAGCATGCGGCCGACGAGCCTGCTGCCCGGGCCAGTACCTGGCAGTGGCACCGGTTTATGGCCTTGAGCGGCATCCCGGTGGCGGTGCTGGTGAGCTTTCTGGCGGCGCCGGTGCTGTCACACTTTTCCAGCTACGCCGGCAGCGCTGCCGCTCTGACGATACTCATCTGGTCGCTGCCGCTGATGATGATCAGCTCGGTTGACTTCAATGTCCTCCAGGTGGTGAACTTGGAACGGGCTGCGTCCCGGGCGCTGATCCTGACGACCCTGGCAACGATAATTCTCAGCGTCGCCTTCATCCTGCCGTGGGGGATCAGGGGCGCAGCGCTGGCCACCCTTGCCGGTTCGATGATACGGTTTCTACAATTCCACTACCTTGTGCGAAAATATTTCACCGGCAAAGGGATGCTGGAGCTGCTGCTCAGGCCGGTGGCGGCCGGGGCCGTCATGGCCGGCGTCATCTACCTGCTCGGGGGCTTCAACATCTGGCTGGCGGCTGTTATCGGCTCGGGCGCATATGTGGCTGTCGTGCTGGCCAGCGGCGCGGTCCGTATCGCGGAGCTTAAGACACTGGCGGGCCGAGCCTGATTACGATCGAACCGGCATGAACCCTCGATGAAAGGCAAAATGAACTTATCCAGTTTTTACACGGTGCATAAGCATGTTACAGGTTACAGGCTGTTTCCAGCGGTGGCCGCATGAGCGGCATCGCCGGCATTTTAATGACAGAGGGCAGCCCTGCCGATGAGGCCGGGCTGAAGCATCAGATCGACGCCATTTCCCACCGGGGCCCCGACGGCGCCGCCACTTTCTTAAACAAGGGCGTCGGCTTGGCGCATTGCCTTCTGAAGATCCCCTCCGCAGTTTCCCTGCCGCAGCCGCTCACGAACGAAGACGGCAGCGTCACTATTGTCTGCGACGGGCGCGTCTTCAATCACGAGGAACTCCGGGCGCAGTTATTGTCGCGCGGCCATGCTTTCGTCACGCCCAGCGATATTGAAGTGCTGGTGCACCTGTACGAGGACGAGGGGGAGGCTTTCCTGGATAATGTGAACGGCATGTACGGCCTCGCCATCTGGGACGAGCGTCGTGGCCGCCTGCTGCTGGCGCGCGACCGCATCGGCGTCAAGCCGCTCTACTACGCCAAAACCCCAGCCAGCTTATTGTTCGGCTCGGAGATCAAGGCGATCCTCACCGATAACAGCGTCAGGCGCCGAGTCAACTTCCGCGCCATGAGCGACTTTTTCGGCCTTTCCTACATCTTTGACAACGAGACGATGTTCGAGGATGTCATGGCGCTGCCGCCGGGATATACCCTCACCATCGAGGCCAACGGCGAACCCAGACTGACGCGCTACTGGGACATGGAGTTCGCGCCGGACCATCCCTGGGACGAGCAGCAGCTGGCCGAGCAGGGGCTGGAGATTTTCAGGAAAGCGGTGCTGCTGGAGATGGGCGACGTCAAGCCGCTCGGCATCCACTTAAGCGGCGGCATCGATTCCAGCTTCATCACCTCGGTGGCAGCCGAGTACGACCGCGACCGTCTGATCACGATGTCGGCGGGCTTTCGCGAGAAGGAGTACGACGAGCGCAACTACGCCCTGATGGCGGCGGAGAAGGCGGGCGTCGTCCACAAGGAGGTCGAGGTCTATCCCGAGGCCGAGACGTTCATCGACACCATGAATAAGGTCATCTGGCACGTCGACGAGCCGACGGTCAGCCCCGGCATCCATTCCTTTTACATCCTTAGCGAGTTCACCGCCCGCTACGTCAAGGTGGTCCTGGGCGGGCAGGGCTCCAACGAGCTGCTGGCGGGCTACAACCGCTACATTCTGGCCCAGATCAGCGACCTGTTCTCCGAGGCGCTCAGGCATTTGCGCCTGGGGGCCGCGCTGACGGAGGTGCGCAAGACAAAGGGGTTCTACGGCTGGCGGCCGCTTAAGAAGATGATCCTGGAGGCCAACAAGAGCTCCGGGCAGCGGGCTCTGCGCATCGCCAGCACCTTCACGCCGCAGGAGAAGGACAAGCTGTTCTCAGCCACGCTAAAAGAGGGGCTGGCCGATTATACTACGGAAAAGCGGTACCACAATGGCTTTGCGTCAGCCCCAGCGGCTACGACCATCGACCGGATGATGTACCTGGACATGAAGAACATGATGCCCAACATGCTGCGCATCCTCGACCGGACCAGCGCCGCTTTTGGCGTCGAGCCGCGAACGCCGTTCCTTGACCATCATTTCGTCGAGTACGCCGCCAGCCTCTCCGACGACGCTGTGCTGAAGGGCACCGAGTCGAAGTACATCCTCAAGAAGATGGGGGAGGGCATCCTCAAGCACGACACCATCTACCGCGACAAATCAGGCTTCGCCGCCCCGGTGACCCCCTGGCTCCAGGGTCCCCTGCGCACGGCTGCGCGTGACATCCTGCTCTCGGACCAGTCGCTCGGCCGCGGCTACTTCACCCCGGCGGCGCTGCAGTCGTTCATTCAACGCCACGAACAGACCGGCAAAGGCGTCTGGCAGGTGTGGATGCTTCTCATCTTCGAGCTGTGGCATAGACAGTTTATCGACTGAGGCGGGCCGATAACAGCAAAATTTCATCAGGCGGAGTTTAAAAACAGGAGGCTCTGGAGAGCAAACATTGTAACTGGTAAAATACAAAATCATAGCTTCGCCGAAAGACTGCAGCTGTAGAGGAGGGGGCAAAGTTTCTTGAAGGTACTATTCGTGTATCCTAATGTCGCCCGCGCGCGCTCCGCGCAGGTTGGGCTTAGCTCTCTTGCCGGCACGCTCGAGCGCGAAGGCCATGGCTGCCGTCTGCTAGACATCACTTTTCTGCAAGACCACGAAGTAGCGGCTGCCTATCGCCGGGCGCTCAAAGAATACAAACCGGACCTGATCGGCGTTTCCTGCCGCAGCACCGAATGGGAGACCGCCCGGGCTATCCTGCGCATGGCCGATCCCGGCGTGCCCGTCATCGCCGGCGGCCCGCATCCGACCATCGCGCCCGAAGAGGTGATCGCGGACGAGCGCGTAGATATGCTGGTCCGCGGCGAGGGCGAAGAATCAGTCATCGACCTTATCAACCGCATGGAAAGCGGAGCCGGCCTCTCCGACATGCCCAACCTCTGGATCAAGCAGGACGGCGAGGTCCACCGCAACGATGTCCGGCCGCTGATACAGGACATGGATGCGCTGGCCATGCCCAGCTGGGACATCTGGGACGAGCGCCATTTCCTCGACCATTACCAGCAGGTCTTCAGCCCCGAGGCCAGGGTCTTTGGCGATCTGGAGACATCGCGGGGATGCCCTTACTGCTGTCCCTACTGTCTGACCCCTGTCATGCAGGAACTGTATAAGGGCAAGGGTAAGTACCATCGTGAGAAGTCCGCGAAGCGCATTATCGCCGAGGTCGAGAAATTCCGCCGCGACAGGAACATCGATTACGTGCGCTTCGTCGACGAGACCTTCATCCTCAACCGCAAGCGCCTCAAAGAATTCTGCGAGCTTTATGAGAACATCCATCTGCCTTTCTCAATCAGCACCCGGCCGGAAACGGTAAGCGACGAGATGATGCGCCTGCTGGCCGGCGCCGGCGCCCGCGTCGTATCCTTCGGGCTCGAGTCGGGAAACGAGCAGTACCGCCGCAAGATGCTCAACCGCAAGACCGGGCAGCAGGAGGTCATCGACGCCGTCGCCCTGGCCAAGAAATACGACGTGAAGACCTTCGCCTTTGTCATGATCGGACTGCCCAACGAGAACCGCGCGCTCATCCAGGACACACTCGAACTGATCAATCTGCTGGACCCGGATATCTTCCAGATCACGATCTTCTACCCGTTCGAAGGCACGCCCTTCTACGACTACTGCTTCAGGGAGGGGCTCCTCGATAAAGACCATGAGAGGCTGACCGAGATCTGGAAGGGCTCTGTTCTCAAGCAGCCCGGACTGCCAAGCGATTACCTGGTGCGCATGCGCGAGCTGATGCTGGCGTTCGGCACGCGTGATCAGCGGACCTGGCCGGTGATGTATTATCTCGAGAAACACCCCGGCGCTTTCAAGGCGTGGCGCA